>JAVFAO010000005.1:0-56995 GCA_034002465.1 Myxococcota bacterium | reverse complement strand
CGGGGCGGCCTTGCGCTCGAGCGAGAAGTGCTCATCGAGGCGTCGATATTGCTCGAATGCCAGGGCGAGGTGCTCATGCAGCGCGAGAGCGTCGTCACAGTCCGAGAGAAGCGCTGCAGAGGAAAAGAGCTGCGCTGCTTTCTGGACGAGAGGGACGAGTACCGCATAGGCGTCGATGTAGTCTTTGGCGCTCTGCACCAAGGACGACGGCAAGGCCTGGCTCAGAGCGGCGTCATAGGCGCTCTGGCAGCGACTGATGGTGTCTGCGTCGAGCAGAGCTCGCTCACCTGCGAGAGACGAACACAGGGGTCCATGGCGCTGTACGTCGGCGAAGTATCGACCTGCCCATTCGTTGGCGGCTGGGCTGCTCTCATCCAAGCAGGTGCTGAGCATGACGAGGGCGTCATGCTGTGGGATGGCGGGTGATGCGACTGCTGCAGAATCAGGGGCAGATGCGGTCTCGCTGAGCTTCGCCTCGTTGGGCGCCTCTTGGCGAGGGCGACACCCCATGAATTGAACAGAAAACGCAAAGAACAGCACCATGAATACGCTGCGCGAAGACACGGCTATGCTCCCGAAAAGGATTGGCATGTGCAGCGCGTCGAGAGGCGGTGCCACTCACACACACCTCCTCAACCGCCTGTTTTCATCTCCGATGCCCCCCTGCACCTGAGATGGCTGTGTGAAGGGTTGCACCGACTGCGCTTTCGGGCAAACTCTAGAGCGAGGCTTCGTTGATGCGATGCCCGCGACCGCGTACGGGTCGAGTCCCTCTTTCGCCCTCGATTGGCGACCTTGAGTGCCCTCCTTGAGCGTCCTAGAACCCACATTGCTGTGGCTCATCGCGGCTGCGGCCGTCCCGCTGCTGATCCATCTCTTTCATCGCAAGAAAGCTGTCAAGCGGCCATTTCCTGCGCTGATGTTGCTTATCCAAAGTCAGAAGAAGCTCGCGCGTCGAATACGAGTTCGGCAGCTCCTCCTGCTCCTCCTTCGCATGGCCATCATCGCCTTCTTCGCGTTCGCGTTGAGCAAGCCTTTCGTGCTCACCGAGCTCGATATCTCCTTTGATGAGCACGTTCCGAAGGCGCTGGTCGTGCTCATCGATGACTCCATGAGTATGCAGGCGCTGGATGCGGAGGGTGTGTCGCGATTCGAGCGCGCCAAAGAGGCAGCCCTCGAGGCCTTGGACGAGTTGGAGGATTGGGATCGCGCTGCGTTGATCGTCGCCAGTCGCTCCGACTTGGAGCCTGCCTACTTTGTCGATTCGCTCAGCGAGCTGCGCGCCGAGCTCGCTCGAGTGCAGCCAAGCGTGCTCGCTGTCGATATGCGGCGCGCCGTCGAAGAGGCGCGTACGCTGCTGCTCTCCTCGACGTTACCGCGACGAGAGCTCTTCATCGTGAGCGATGCACAGTCTGCGACTTGGAGCAAGGTCGAAGGCGACTTACTGCGTGGCGCCGCATACCTTCGCTTTCGAGACGTTGGCGGTCCCATCTCCAACGTCGCGCTTCTGCAGCCGCAGTTCGAAGAGAGCGCGGAGGGCGTGCTCGACTTGTCGGTGGCCGTTCACAATGACGGCGAGAGCGCCCAAAATTGTGTGATCGGGCTCTTCATTGACGGCGACGAGCTCGCCCGAGCAAGTTTGGAGCTCGAGGCTGGGGCCGTCGAGCTCGTTCATTTCTCCCACCGTCGCTCAGAAGCGTCGGCGCTGAGGGTCGAGTTTCGCTTGCTCGAGCACCAAGACGCGCTCGCGGTGGATGACAGCAGTCGCCTCTTTCTTCCACCAGGTGGAAGCATTCGTGTGCTCTTGGTCAACGGGGATGCGAAGCTGCTTCCCTATCAGGACGAGCTCTTCTATTTTGAGAAAGCGTTGCGGCCAAGTGTCCGTAGTCGTTCAGACATTACTCCGCGGGTCGTCGCTCCCGAGGCACTCGATGCGGGACTCGTTGCAGAGAACGATGTGGTGGTGCTCGCCAATGTCAGCGAGCTCGATGGGGCGCAGAGTTCGGCATTGACGGCATTCGTGCGGGGGGGAGGGGGCCTCTTGCTGAGCATGGGCGCGCGGGTCAATGCGACGCGCGTCAACGAAAGCTTGCGCGAGTTGTTGCCGCGTCCACTGCGTGCTCCGCGTCGGCTCGCCGATGCGGCCGACTTGCAGGCGGCCTTGGCCGCAACCCGGATAGACTCCGTTGATGTTCTTCATCCTGTGTTTCGAGAGCTTGCTTCCTCTCCGGTGGCGGCGCTGAGCCTCGCGAATGTGTATTCTTATTTTCTGCTCGAGCCTCAGCCGCGAAGCAGCGCCGCGCTGCTTGCCAGCTTCGCTGATGGTGGTCCTGCGCTTCTGGAGCGGAAGCTTGGAGCTGGGCGTGTGCTGTTGTGGACCTCGACGCTCGACCGCGACTGGACGGATCTGCCTCTGAGTCAAGCTTACGTTCCGTTCACGCGCTTGATGCTCTCTCATCTTGCGCAGCGGGGCTTGAACACGCCCCATAGCGGCTTTGCCGGAGAGCCCCTCTCTCTGATTTGGAATGATGCTGACGCCAAGCTCGTTCAGCTCGTTGGTCCAGATGGCGTGCTCAGCTACTCTCCACAAGAGCTTGAAGGCAAGCTGACGGTTTCTCCTCGAAGTGTTGGCTTCTTTTCCCTGCGAAGCAGTCGCGATGGGCACTTGGTCGATGATGACCGCTACGGCTTTGCGGTCAATCCCCCTGCTGCTGAGTCGGATGCTCAGAGGGTCATGCTCGAGGAAGTGTTCGCAGCTTGGCAAGCCACGACGGGAGAGGAGAAGATGGGCCACATGCCAAGCGGCCAGCTGCCGCTCTGGCCCATGCTCTTGTTGCTCGGCGTGTTGTTGATCTATTTCGAGACCTTGCTCGGCTTTCGTCGGGCCTTCTGGGCGGGCCTTGCGCGTTTGCGGCGTTCGTAAGCTGCACTGGGCTCAGCTCTCGAGGAGGCTATTGTGAGACGCGAAATCATGGTCTGCATCCGGTTGTTTGGGCTGCTTGCTCTGCTGATGATGTTCGAGGTGGGCGCGTGGGCAGACGAGCTGGCCGTCGCTTGTGCCGCCGATGATGCTGTTGCCTGCTATGAGCTGGGACTGGAACACCAAAACGCAGTCCATCGGAAGATGGACGAGGTTGAGGCTTTCAAGGCCTTCGAGCGGGCGTGTGAACTTGGTTCCGCGCGCGGATGCGGTTGGCTGGGGTGGGCATATTACAATGCGAATGGGGTCTTCGAGGACCGAACGATGGCGATGGAAGCCTTCTCGAAAGGCTGTGAGTTGGGCGGTGGAGTAGCCTGCAGCGGTCTGGGTTACCTGCAGCAGTCGGAGGGCAGCTCTCAGGCGGGCGTAGCGCTCACGCTGGCCCACGAGCGCCTGCCGCAAGAGTGTCAGCAGGGTGATGAAGCGAGCTGCCTCGAGCTTGCCTGGCTGACGCACAAAGGGATCGGTGTGAGCGCTGATTTCGAAGCCGCTGTGAGGATCTACGCCGAGAGCTGCGAGCGCGGGGCCCTGAGGTCTTGTGATAATCTTGCCCAGATCCTGAGCTCGACGAGCTCGGTGCGAAGTGATGTCGAGAAGGCGGTGGCGTTGTTTGAAGATGCCTGTGAAGCGGGCTATGCGTCGAGTTGCAACCGGCTCGGTGTGCAGGTCCAGAATCAGGGACAGACGCAGCTCGCGATGACGCTTTTTCAGAAGGCCTGTCAAGAAGGCTGCGATTGGGGGTGCTACAATTTCGCCTCGTTTTCCGAGTGGTCTGAGCAGGACGCCATCCTGTCTGCCTACGCGATGGCTTGTGATGGCAAGAACTTCGGCGCATGTCAGAAGCTTCTGCAACTGGCTGAAGGTGATGACGCGCTGCGCTTGAAGGCTCAGGTGGGGTACTGCGAGGCGAAGGGTGAGTACTGTACAGAGGTCGTGGCTGCTTGGGAGAGAGCAGGTGTCGATGAGCGCGAGCTGAACGAGCTGTTGCACCGCGCTTGTCAGCGGGGTTCAGAGAAGGCCTGTGAGGAGCTGGCCTTTCGGGCGGTCAACTGGGTGGATGAATACAGTGGCGAGGAGCTCGAGGCGCGTTTGCGCGAGTCTTGTCTGGGCAGCGCGCGGGCCTGCTCGACGCTGGGTTTGCTCTATCTCGAAGGCAAGCATTTGGCACAAAGCGATGAGCGGGCACGAAGCTATCTGGCGCAGGGTTGTGTGGACCGAGGGGCGTTGGGCTGCTTCGAGCTTGGGGAGCTGGTGTCTGCGGGGCGAGGTGGAGAGGTCGATGCGCTGCTCGCTCGTCAGAGTTGGAATCGGGCTTGTTCTGGAGGCGTGTCCGAAGCATGCTTGGCGCTCGGCTATGCCTGCCAGGCTGCAACACCACCGCTGTACCCCAAGGCCAAGCGTAGCTTTGAAGCGGCTTGCGTCGATGGGAATGCCGAGGCTTGTCGGGAGCTGGGCTTGATGCATTTGCAGGGGCATGCGGCGGCGATGGACAGCGAGCGGGCAGCAGAGCTACTCACCTGGGCGTGCCAAGAGGGCGACGCAGAGGCCTGCGCGCATGAACTCTCTGGCACGGTGCCTGCCCGTGGCGTTCTTCTTCCGAAGCTGCTTAAGCTGCCAGGGAAAAAGAAGCTCGACAAGTTGAAGCCGATTCCGACGGTGAGCTAGTTGTTGCGCCAAGCTCAGTCGTCATCGAAGAAGCTACTCAGGCGCAGATCCTTCGCGGCAAATCGGGTTCTTGACGAGGCCCACTCTCGCAACGCCTTGATGGCCTCTTCGCGCGTGGCATAGAGGGGTACGCTCTCATCGATGACGGCGAGCAGATCTCGCATGTGCAGCTCTCGGCCTTCGGCGAAGGCTTCGTAGAGTGCGGCGATGACGATCTGTTCGATTTCGGCACCGCTGTAATGCTCGGTCTTGGCCGAGAGCTCGGCGAGGTCGAAGTCGCCTGGTTTTCGACGACGCTTACGCAGGTGGATGGAGAAGATGTGTGCGCGTGCTTCGCGATCTGGGAGATCGACGAAGAAGAGCTCGTCGAAGCGTCCCTTGCGCAGTAGTTCTGGAGGAATTTCAGTGACTTCGTTGGCGGTAGCGACGTAGAAGACCTCTGAGTTCTTCTCTTGCAACCAGGTGAGCATGGTGCCGAGGATGCGGCTGGCGATTCCGCTGCCATCGTTGCCAAAGGCCTTTTCGATTTCGTCAGTCCAGAGAATACAGGGTGAGAGCGTCTCGGCAATGCGCAGTGCGCGGTTGAGCGCAGCGTCGGGAGCATGCTTCCCCGCAAAAATCGAGCCCAGGTCGAGGCGCAGCAGCGGCAGTCCCCAGTGCTTGGCGATGGCTTTGGCGAGCAGGCTCTTGCCGCAACCTTGAACACCGACGAGCAGGAGTCCACGCGGAACCGGCAGTCCAAAGGCGCGAGCCTCCTCAGTGAAGGCTGCTTTGCGTGTCTCGAGCCAGTCTTTGAGCTCGTCGAGTCCGCCGACGGTGCCGAGGTGTTCTTCAGTCTCGACGAACTCGACCACATCGCTGCTGCTGATGGCTCGCCGTTTCTCAGCGAGCACGACGCTCTCCCAGTCGAAGTCTTGCTTGCTGTGCTCTTCTCGTTCGAAGGCGAGGCGAGCGCGTACGAAGGCGCGGTGGGCCTCACTGCGCGTCAAGCCGAGGGCGGCGGCGACGATGCGTTCTCGCGGGAGTAGGCGATAGTTTTCGAGTGGGAGCGCGCGCTGCAGGACCTGCATGAGTCGGGTTCGGCTTGGCAGCGGGGCGAAGAGCAGGGTAGAGTCATGCCCGAGGCTGGCCGGGATTTCGAGGTAGGGAGAGAGCAGGATGAGGCTCTGTCGGCGACCGGGGAGAAACTCCACGAGCTCTCGGATTTGTCTCTGCACTTCGGGCTGTTCTAGCTCGCTCTCAGGCTGCAGCAGGACGAAGAGCGCGGGTGCGTCGCAGTGCCGGAAAGCATGCAAGGCATCGCGTACGGCGTGCATCGAAGCCGCGTTTTCTTGTTGATTTGGCGCTTGGCCTGTTCCCCCAAGTTCTTGTTGATTTGGCGCTTGGCCTGTTCCCCCAAGTTCTTGTTGATTTGGCGCTTGGCCTGTTCCCCCAAGTCCTTGTCGATGTGGCGCTTGGCCTGTTCCCCCAAGTCCTTGTCGATGTGGCGCTTGGCCTGTTCCCCCAAGTCCTTGTCGATGTGGCGCTTGGCCTGTTCCCCTAAGTTGTATGGGTGAACCGGTGGGGCTCCAGACGCCTCGGACGCAGCTCCAAACGTAGACCTGCTGGCGTTGGAGACGAGCGAGGCCGAGCAGCAACTCGAGGAGCCATTGCTCCTCGTAGCCCTGGATGAAGACGAGGGGATAGGGGACCTGGAGCAACAGCTCGAGTTCACTGGAGAAAACGGATTCTTGCTGATCGACCAAGAGATGTTGAGACATGTCAGCCAAGGCCATGCCGAGCACCGGCCTTTAGTCCTCGAATCTGAAGATGAAGGAGAGGGACATGGAGACGAAGATGCGATCGCCGTGTCGGAGCTCTCGCCGCTCGTGATTCAGCTTGTTGCTGTAGTCGTTGATGAAGGTAGCATTATTATTGCATAAATCTTCAACGTAGAAGCGGCCGTTCTCACGGAACAGGCGCAAGTGTCGGCGGCTGATGGCGGGGTCGAGCTTGCGGTACATCATCAGGTCGATGTCGGGATAGTGGCTGGCCATCACATCGCGACGGCCGAAGAGCAAGCTGTTGGCTTTCAGCGGGACGCGGGTGGTGTAGGCTCCGCGGAAGAAGACCTCCTGGCCCCCTTCGACTTCGAGGTATGCGCTGCGGTTTCCTTCTTCGTTGGCTCCGAAGCGTTCGTTTTCGGCGTCTTCTGCGACTGCTGCATCTCCGGATTGCAGCTTCCCCAGATCATGGCCGCATTCGCTGCAGAGCAGGTGGTCCTTTTCGAGGCGCACGTTGGCGTCTGGATGGAAGGGGCAGCGTTTGGGGCTGAGCAAACCCACGCTTTGCGAGAGCGCACCGAGACCTTCACTGGGCATGATGGGAATGACCAGAGGGCTCGAGCAGAAGGCGCAACGCTCGTCGGCGTCGTCGTTGAGCTGATGACACTTCGGACACTCAACCGCCATGCAAACCTCCCGTAGCGCAACGGCTGGCGTGGAAGCTAGCACGAACCCCAATGGCTGCGCAACAGGCATCGCGAGACGCGGGCCGAGGAGCGGCTCAGCCAAGCCGTTCTCTCAGAATGTTGAGCCAGAGCTGGCCTTGTTCGAGGGCATCGTCGAGCGCGAGGTGGGTGTGTGGTGGGCAACCCGCAAACCAGCGGCGCGGCATTCTGGACTTGACGCTGGCGCGGAAATGCTCGAGCTCGAGCGCGGCCATTGCGTAGGATTTGATGTCCAAGGCCGCGAATCCCAGCGGATTTTCCCCGAGAAAGCGACAGCAGTAGTAGTTGACGAAGGCAAAGTCGAAGCAGGCTGGATAGGCGACCGCCACCCAGGGGCGAGGGAGGCCTTCGAGCCATTGTCGGAAACAGCTCATGGCGATGGAGGGCTCTTGTGGCTCAGCACGGACCTGTGCATAGGCGATGGGCTGAGAGCGCCACCACGCCATGGTCGCGGGGTGTGGCGTTGCCTCCGGCAGGGCTTCGAGGTTGATGCAAAAGGTGTCGAGCAAGCCGTGTTCGCGCTGCAGAGCCGCGGCGCCGAGGCTGAGCATGGAGTGCAAGCCCGGACAGGGGCCGTCGCTTTCGATGTCGATACTGATGTAGGTTTCGGGGCTTTGCATGCTGCCTATTCCGGAAAAGAGCTGTGCAGGGCTGATATGTCAAGGAGGCGGAATACAGAGTGGGGCTTTGTCTTCTGGAACTCCTCTGAGTTCAAGTGGGTATCGACGAGCTTCCATCGTCCTGCAGCTCGCCAGCGGGTGCTTGCTCAGGAAAGCTGCGGAGAAGTCATCCTCGGCACATCGAAGCGTGGGCGTGGCGGTGACAGGCTGAACAAGTCGGAGCCAGGAGGCGGAGACTCGCTGCGAAGGCAGCCCGCAGGGTGCGTGACAGGGATGGCACGCAACAAGTGAGCGAAGCGAGGCACGAGTCAGCGTCTGTCGCGGGCGCATCCGATGCGCCTGCGCAGCGCTGCGAGGGTCTCGCGAGAGCGAACGAATGCAAACAAGTTGGGGGAATCGGGCCAAGCGCCCAATGGACAAGAACTTGGGGAACAGACCAAGTGCCCAATGGACAAGAACTTGGGGAACAGGCCAAGTGCCCAATGGACAAGAACCTCGGGGAACAGGCCAAGTGCCCAATGGACAAGAACTTCGGGGAACAGGCCAAGTGCCCAATGGACAAGAAAGTGGAGCTGCACGCGGTGGCTTTGCGCTTTCGTCGCGCACCCTTGTCAGCCGAGAGAAGGGGGGGTAGGCTGCAACATGTGTGACCTGCGCCTAGGTCATCATTGCTGCTGTTTCGGGTTGAGAGGTGAGTATGCTGATCGGTTTCAACAACGATGTCGAGTACCAAGGTCAGATGTACCACATCCAGACCGAAGATCATGGTGTCAAGGATGGGCATATCACCACCATCCTGTTCTTTACGGGACAGATTCTCGATTCCAAGAAGATCGGCTATGCCGAAGACATCGCCAACGTCAGCGATGAGGAGGAGCGCAAGAAGATCATCAAGAAACGGATGGTCAACCTGCACCGTGAGTTCTACAAGAAGCTCTTCGAAGGCCAGTATGAGGAGAGCGTGAAGCGGCTCTTGTCGACCAAGGGCGAGGCCAAGGACGTCGAAGCGGCCGGCCCAGCCAAGGCCGACCCTCCGCCTTTGCCTGCTCCAGAGCCGCTCAAGGTCGTGCCGCCCAAGCCACTCGCGTCCCCGCGCCCTGAACCTGAGGCGGCTCCCGAGAGCGCGCGCCCTGAACCCTCGCGCCCCGAGACCTCCCGCCCCATCGGCTTGTCCCGTTCGGAGCTCTCCGTACCCAGCGAGTCGGTCAAGCTCGGACCGAGCAAGGTCGAGCTCGATGCTGACAACAGGGCTGCTGCGGCGCTGCGTCGCGCGCCGCGCTCTGGGGTTTTCGGGCGACCTGGTGGCGGGTCTCAGTCTGGTCTCTCTGGGAGCTGGGATGCCAGCGGATTCCGGGGCAAGGCCGCGCCCAGCAAGACCGCCTTTCGCGGTCTTGTCTGGCCCGACGATGACCTGCGCTTCGACCTCTTGGTCGCCAGATACCTCGAGCAACACCCCAGTTCGGAGGTCTAGACGATGGCTGCCATCAGCATCCGCTACTGTGTATCCTGAAGCTATCGCCCTCGGGCGGCCGGTCTGGCCGCCGAAATCGAGCAGGCCTTTGCTGAGAAAGTCGACCTCATCAAAGGAGAAGGCGGGGTCTTCGAGGTCAGCGTATATGGCCGAGTTGTGTATTCCAAGGCGGTCACGGGACGCTTCCCGGAGGTCGGCGAAGCCCTCGCTCTCGTGAAGGCAGCTCTCAACACCAGTGCCTAAGCCAACACAGTCGTCGAGCACTCACCCTTCAGACCTCGAGCAGAGCCTCGGCTCCGCCAGGCTGAGGGTGCCCTTCATTCTCATCTTCGTCTGCGCGAGCGCGTGCAGCCTCGTCCCAATATGGGCAAGCCGCTGGCTGCCGTTGGGCGACTTGGGCGGCCACATCGAGCTCTTCGATGTGGTTTCCCGCTACCATGACACCAAGCTCGCCTATACGCAGGTCTACGCCCTGCCCACACAGCTTGGGCCGAATACGGCTAGCCTCATCGCCGCCTATCTGCTCTCCCCGCTCGATGCGCTCTCGAGCGCGAAGCTCCTGCTGAGCGCCTACGTGCTCGCGCTCCCTTTGGCCACTCTGCTGCTCTGCCGCGCATTCCGACGCTCTGCATGGCTGGCGCTCTTTTCGTTTCCTCTGGTGTTCAACGCACTGATGAACATGGGGGCCCTCAACTGGTTGCTGGGCTTGCCCCTCATCCTGACGAGCTTCGCCTCGGCGAGGCTCTTGGTGGAGGAGCGCAGGTGGTGGTGGGCCGTGTCGCTCTCTGTCACGCTGCTCTTGCTCTTGCTCACGCACGTGATGGCCTTTCTCATCGGCTTGGGCATGGTGCTCGCCGTGCTCCTGCTCTTCGCGCGCCGTTGGCGTGACCTGCTTTGGCTCTTGCTCCTGTTGCCTTCGATGCCGCTCTTTGGGCGTTGGGCGTGGCAGATGTTCATTGGCCTTCAGCAGAATACGGCAGGACGAAGCTTTGGCACCTCCGATGGGCTGCAGGCGAGTTTTCGAGATAGCGCAACCCTGTTGATGATGATGCACACCTGGGGAATGCAGTTCTTCCGCGATTTCAGTGATGAGTTGGCCTTCTCCCTGTTGCTTGGGAATTGGCTGCTGCTCTTGGTGTGGAGCTGGCGACGTCGCTCGCGACGCCCGACCTCTCGACAGCAGCAATGGTCGCCCGCCTTCCTTGGCGGGCACGCTTCGGGCTTGCTTCGCAGCGACTCTCCGCCTCCTGGCTCCGAGTTCCTCTGGAATGTCGAGAGGATGCGTGTCCTTCGCTCACTTTCGATTGCGTTCGCCCGACGCTGGGCCCTGGAAGGCAGCGCGCTTTGCTGTTTCCTGGCCTATCTCTCGCTGCCGTCCGAGATCAACGAGATGGAGGTCATCAATCAGCGCATCGTCGTCATTTTCTTGCTCCTGCTCAGCGTCTCGCTGCGGCTCTCGGTCAAGACGCTGCGAGATGCCCTGCTTTTTCTACCCGTCGCGGCGCTGGCCTTGGGGTACCCGGTGGTCGTGGCTTGGCATTTCCAGCGCTTCGAGCGAGAGGAGGTGGGGGAGCTGCCGGCCCTGCTCGAGACGCTCCCCGAGGGCTCGAGCATGGCTTATGTGATGCTCGACAAGGACAGTGAGCTCACCTTCATGGGCCCCTTGTGGCATCTGCCCAAGGCGATTCATGCGTTGTCCAATGGCGGGGTGACGGATGACTCCTTCGCCATCCGTCCGTATACGCCCGTGCAATACCGTGAGGGGCAGGCAATGCCTCGGATGCAGCCGTACGGAGAGCACTTTCTCGCTGCCCAGGAGTTTGGGCTTTTTGACTATGTCTTGGTCCGCAGTTTCGAGCTGCCAGCGCATCTGGCGCATGCAGCGGCGCTCGAGCCCTGTGGCAGCAGCGGTCCCTGGCACTTGTTTCGCTCGAAGCGACACTCCACAGGGCCCGATTGAGCAGCAGGCGTAACAGCTTGTTCGTCATCGTTCGCAGAAAACTTGAGGGGAACAGGCCAAGCGCCCAATGGACAAGAAGTCGTAGCCAGGAGGGGGAGACTCGCTGCGAAGCAAGCCCGAAGGGTGCGCGCCACGGATGGCGCGCAACAACTTGGGGGAACAGGTCAAGCGCCCAATCGACAAGAACATCCGTCCGAGCTCGCTGAGAGCCCGCTGCACACGGTGCCCAAGCTTCGCATTCTGGCCACAACGAGCATGCTGGAGTATCAACAGAGAGGCATCGAACGACTCGATGCGGCTGCAAGGAGATTGTCATGAAGCGTGCGTTCGCCATTCCTTTTGCCATGTTCATGCTCTTCGCTTCCGTCTCGCTGCTCAGCGCGTGCAAAACGCCGGAGGAAAAGGTGTGTGGACACCTCCAGGGTTTCGTCGACGATGGCAGCTACTCCGAGGGGGAGTGTCAAAAGGACATTGGCAGGATCAAGGAGAAATGCTCGAACGCAGAGGCGATCTTCGAGTGTTTTCTGACCAAGGACAAGGAAGAGCAGCTGCGTGAGTGCGAAAAGAAGTGCGAGAAGAAGTAAGCGTAGCGCCGACCCTTCGCCGTCGAGCGTCGCACGACGTCACGACGGCTTGGGGTGGTCAAAGGTGAGTGTATGAGGTCCACGTGCATTCTGGGTGCGCAGTCTGCGCCAGCTTCAGCGCCAGCTCGATGCGCGCCGTTCGTGGCGCGCATCCTTCCGGCTGGCTTCACAGCGATTATGCGCCTTCAGGCTTCGGCACCCTCTTGGTGCGCTCCTCCCTTCGTGCTTGCGCTGCTCATTGCAGGCCTCGCGGCCTGTGCCACTGCACCTGCACCACAAGATCAGGGCGCACAGCCGCCACCCCCGACTCAGCCCCAGCCCGCTGCGCAGAAGCTGACCAAGGGAGCGCTGGAGCGCGCGGCGTTCAGGACGTTTCTCGCGCGTGGTCCGGGCTACTTGTTTCAGCTCGTCTCGGTGGAGCCGGTGCTGGACGAGCGCGGGCTATCGGGCTATCGGGTGTTGGCTATCGACAGAAATTTCAGTGCGTTGGATGATGTTGACCTGGAGCCGGGCGATATCGTCATGGCGGTCAATGGACAGGCATTCTCGGATCCGGAGGCCTTTTTTGCGCTCTGGCAGGGCTTGGCCGAGGCTGCTCACCTTCAGGTCGATATCCGACGCGGGCAACAGCTCTTCAGTTTGACCTGGGAGCTGGTCGATGCGGCTGCGGCCGAGGTGGGAGAGTGAGCAGCCGATGAAGTCAGGGGATGGAGAGCAGCGCGCGCGTTCACTGACGCGGTATCGCATGGTGCATGTGCACGGTGAGCACGGCAGCACTCTGTTTCGTCTCTGTGTAAGTTTGGATGCAGAGCGGGATGCGGGCTTGTTTCGAGAGCTCGTGGAGGGGCGTTTGCATCAGGTCTCGCCTGATGGCGAGACTTTGGCGAGCTCGGTACTGGTCCAGTGGCCTTCGGTGAGGGAGTGCGTGTTGGTGGTCCCTTCGGCTTTGGCGCATCGGGCACTGTTGGAGCGAGCGCGTCTGCTTCAAGAGCTGGATGAAGAAGCGCAGGTGCCCGATTACGTGGCGAGCTTCTCCACGGTGATTGGGGTCTCGGGGTTACGGCAGTACTTTGAGCAAGGGGCGCGTAGCCGCTCGAGCTCAGCACCATTTCGCGGCCAGATGGGTCAGACGAGCCAGCTCGAGTGGCCGACCGAGGACGCTGAGGCACCTTTGGCGGTGTATACTGTCATCGATGGGGATGCCCAGCCAGAGCTGCTCCATAGGCTGCTTGCTGGGCGCTTGAATCTGTCCGCCTCAGGTGCGGAGCTGCCGGTTCCCGTGCTGCTCCATTTGCCATCTAAGCCTTTGTTTTTGTTGTATCTTCCTGAGGCTTTGGGACATCGGAGCCTGGCGGAGCAAGCGCGGGTTCTGCGTCAGCTCTCGCAGAGTGAGGAGGTGTTGCCCACCTACGTCGTTGAGTTCGAGACGGTGGTGGGACGGGATGCGCTGGTCGTGCTTTTCGATGAGCCACCTGCAATCGCTGCTGTCGATGCACCGGTTGTCGCTGCGAGGGAGGAAGCCCAGAGCCGAATGGCGCGCTTTGGGTGGGAACCCGTGTTGAGGATGCAGTCGCCTTCGGAAGAGGGGCGCGAGAGTCGGCGTGCCCTCGATCTGTATTCTTCTCTTCCTCAGCAGTTTCCAGGTGGCGCTCAGCAGCGTTCACAGGCGATGTTCGATATCTCCAAGCGGCCTTTCGTGGCATTTCGACTCCAGGATGTGGAGCCACAGCTCTGGTTGGAGCGCTCCTGGCGGCTCTTGTTGCAGTTGCACAACCTCGATCTGTATCCTTTGCTGGCTTTGGTTTTGGTGGCGGTGGCAGACGACGAGGGCGAACGAGAAGAGCTGGTGCAGGTCTTCGACGTCGCGAGCCCGCTTCACCGACAGCTCTTGCTGGGCTTGGGGGAGCGCTTTTCGGTGACGGTGGGGGTCTACGCGAGCACCGGTGCGCTCCTGGATGGGGCGCGATTTCGAGCGCCTCTGGAGCGCAATGTGATGGCGATGTTGGCCTCAGCCGAGGAGCGCTTCGGCCGCGACGAGGGGCTTGATTTTCTGCGCGCAATGGAACGCTTTGGAGAGCGCAGTTTTCCACGCATTGGGGCGATGTCGCATCCTTTCTCCGACGAGGCCTTTCAGTGGGGGCAGAGTCCCAAAGACTGTATTCTTGCTGTTAGCATATTGAATTATTGGATGCAGCCGGCCAACTATCGCTATTTGGTGTTTAACCATTCGTTCAGCGTGGAGCTGTTCGAGCAGTTGCAGTCGACGTTGTTGACCAGGGCGGTCGATTTCGGGGTGCGTTTGCCACGTGTGCTGCGGCGCGTGGCATCCAAGCTCTTCGGGCTGGGGCAAGCCGATTTGCTGCGCCGTCAGCTCGCCAACTTTGCAGAGTTGCACGTGGCCTTGCGCAACAACGATCTCGATGCTTTCGGAGCTTGGGAGAACTGGCGATTGCTGCTCGAGGATGCTGAGGAGTTTTCGATACCCGTGGAGGCCGCCATCGCCGAGCTGGCTCGGGAGGCGTTGCGCTTGGCACGTCTGGCGCACGAACACGAGGATGAACCTCGGGTGCCCGTGATGCGCCGCAGTGAGCCGCGTTTGACGTCGGCAGAGGGACCTGAGCTGGACATCGAGATGGGTTGATGGCCAGCGGTGCTGAGGTCGCCTCGCTCGAACGGTGTCAGCCGCGCCTCCAGTACACGGGCTGAGCGGGCCCTTTGGCCGCGCTGCGCCCTGCTCGGTTGACATGTAGGTCGGCTCGCGCTATGTCGCAGCTTGACGTGTTGTGGGGACTTGGCCCCGAACCTTGGGAGGGAGTGATGCTTCGAGTAGCTTGGCTGGCAGTTGTGGTCGTGCTTTCCCTTGGCCTTGGCGCGTGCAAGTCTCCCGAGAAGGCCGAGCCCGCAAAGGAAAGCGGCAAGCCTGCGGAGCCATCCAGCAAGGTCGAGAAAGGGCCGAGCGATGCCCCCGAGGAGCGCTTGCTTGCGGCGATGAAGGACGTGGCGGATTTGTTGGCGGAGCACAAGACCGATCCCAAGGCTGCGATCGCGGCTGTGCGCGGTTACTCTGAGAAGCGCCGCGATGAACTCCAGGCCATCGTGGAGGCCTTGCGTGTCAAGGTCGATGCGATGAGTCCCGAGGACCAGGATGTATTCTGGGAAAAGAACACCGAGCGGGAGGAGTATCTGCTGTGGGACGGTGCAATGCGCCGCTTCGAAGACAGCTACCCCGATCTCTACGCCGAACTCGAGGAGCTGACCAACACGATTCAGAGCGCTGGCGCGGATCACTTGGTCGAGGACAAGGATCCTATTGAGGCCAAGGCTTTGCTCACTGATGCCGAGACAGCCCATGAACAACTCCTTGTCTTCAGTTTCGAGGGTGAGCTGTCGGTCAAGTTGGACGAAGCCAGCGACCTCTTGAAGACCACCCTGGAGTCCTATCGCTCAGCGGCGAGCTATGCCGATGACCAAGCCGTCGCAGTGCGCGCCTTGGTGCGTGGCGCGGAGCTGTGTACAGCGTTGATCGAGCGGGTGCGTGCGCTTCCCGAGCCTGGCGACGAGAAGGCCAAGGCCAGCTACCAAGCGCTGCTGACCATGATGGACACTGAGCAGCCTGCGCTGATGGCCGAGGCCAAGAAGCTGGCCCTCGAGCACAACGTCGAAGGCGAATTCGCTGACAAAGCCAAGGCTTCGAACTAGCCCTGAGCTTCGCTCGCTTTTGAGGTGCAACATGGCGACGCGCTTACGCTCTCGAGCCTGTGCCTGCTGGCTGCGACCCGTCGGGATGAGTGCTTTTGCAGTGACGTTCTTGTGCTGCTCTTTGCTTTGGGCGGAGCCAAAGCTGTATGAGAGCGAGGGCTTGAGCGTCGATATGCCTCCTTCTTGGTCGTTGACAGAGCTCATCCGCGACGACCAAGCAGTCATTTGGAGTTTGGCGGGCGCGGGGGGCAATGCCAACCTCACGATCTTGTCGCTCGACAGCAGCGATGAGAAAGCCGCGTTGGCTCGCGCGCAGGCCTTTGTCAAAGCCGATCTCGGCGCGCAAGGCGAGCTCGGCTTCGTGCTGCGGGCGCGCAGCACCCTTCCCATGTCTGGGTGTTTGGCCAGCGTCTATGTGCTCCAGCTCGAAGAGCAAGAGGAGCGCGTGCTCACCTGTATGCATCCGCTCTCGTCGCATCTCTACGTCTGGCACTATGCCCTCTCCTCGTATCCCAAGAATGAGCGGGAGACAGTGTTTCTTCGGTTTGCAACGGTGCTTCGTCAGCAGTTCCTGCTGCTCGATGCGCAGCAGCAGACGCTCCCGTTGTTCGGTTCGGATGCCCCGGCGGCTGCGCCACAGCCTCCAGCAGCGCCCGCACCCGCTCCTTGAGTTGCGCCATGGTGCCCTCACAGCGGCTCGCAGGTGAGCAGTTGGCGTCGCCTGACGAGTTCTCGTCGACTGGGCGCTCGGCCTGTTCCCCCAACTCGTCGGCCCACAAGCCCAGTCTTGTCGTGATGTTGGACTGGGAAAACTTTCCCGGAATACGCAGCGCCGACGATCCCCTCCCACTGGTGGGCATCCTCCAGTTTCTAAGGCAGCATTTCGACCTGCGCTGGTTGCTGGCCTACAGTTACCGACACGCGCTGAGTCGTCGTTCGCAGGCGATGCTCGAGGAACTGGGGTTCGAACTCCGCCTGCTCGATCAGCTCCTGCAGCAAAGCGGGAAGAAGAACGCGCTCGATCTCTGCTTGGCCATGGACGCTGTCCGCTTGGCCTACACTGAGGGCAGCGAGGCGTATGCGCTCTTGGTTGCAGGTGACAAGGACTTCGCCATGGTCGCTGCGTTCATCAGAAGGCGTCTGGGGTTGCGAGTGTTTGCATTTGGTAGCAGCTTCTGCCCCAACCCCAGCCTCGAATGCCAGGTCGACCGATACTTTCTGCTCGAGCAGGCCGCTCTCTGGGTTGAGCAGCTCTGCAACGAAGGGGGGGGATCTCAGCCAGAATGCTTGGCCAAGCTCGAGCTGCCACTGGAGCTCATCGAGGCCATCCGTCGGTTGGGCACCAAGCTCCCGGCCAGTCTGGGACGGCTAGGGGCGTTGCTGCGTGAGCAGAGCGCGAGCAAGCCCTTTACTGGGAAGCTGTGGCAGCTCTTGCACCGCTCTGGTTGCCGCCTGAGCCCTGATAGGCAGCATGTTTTGGCTTGGTCAAAGGCTCTACTCGATGCGCTGCACAGCCATGCCCCTTCGCCCAGAAGAGCCAAAGCCTTGCAAGCTGTGCGTATCGAGCTTGTCTATGCGCTGACCAAACTGGGGCCCCAAGCCCACTTTCCCCTTCGCTTGGCGCTGATTCGGGAGCACATGCGCAGCGAGCACATGTCGCGCGTTCTGAGTCAGAGGGTGAAGCTGTGGCAGCTCCTCGTCGAGCTCGGTTTCGAGTTGAGCGAGGATCACACCAGCCTCCTGGCCGCTGCGAGCGATGAGGCACGCGCGCTGCTCGCTCGCGTGTCTTGTCCCACACAGCTTCGACTCTTCGAGCAAACAGTGTCATCACAAGCACCCAAGAAGGCGGCGCCAGTGCGGGTCGAGCCTTCAGCCATGGCCCTCAGCGCGACCCTGATTGAGCACCTCGACGGCGCGCGTGTGTTGCCACTGTCTCGCACCAAGCTGCTGGGGTTGATGGATGGCGCTCAGCGCTGTCTGCCCTTCGACGAATGAGCGCGACCAAAGCCCGAACTTGGGGGACAGGCCAAGCGCCCCATCGACAAAAGCTTCGGGAACAGGCCAAGCGCCCCATCGACAAAAGCTTCGGGAACAGGCCAAGCGCCCAATCGACAAGAAATCGATTCTTGGGCAGGCAAGCTTTGCGGTGTGGTGAACTTGGACATAGACTGAGAAAAGCTTCGTGTGGGCGCCCCACGAGGAGCGCAGCGTTTGGTCGATGATGGGTGGTGCGCCGTGTGGAGAATGCGTCTCCTCCGCCCGTTGGGAGGCAAGACTCGGAAGCGAGCTGAGCAAGACTGGAGTCAGCGACTGCAACGGGTGCATCCGAGGTGCTTGGGAAGCGCTGCGAGCGCTTGGCGGCAGAGAGCTCAATGCTCGAGAGGTCGGCCTCGGTCAGCGCTCTTGCTGCACTGACTTCCAGCTGTTTTTCGAGCAGCGCAGGACAGATTCATGGCTAGTTTGTTGGGTGTGGAGAAGGTACTGAGTGAGGAACACTTGCGGGACCTGCTTCACAAGCTGCTCCTGTTGCTTCGGGAGGCGGGGCAACAGGAGGCGCCCCGTGGGTGGTATGGCTACCGCAGCGCCTTGGGCGTTCAACTCGGGGTGTTTCTCGAGTCTCGCGAGCCGTGCTTGGCCTTCGAACTTCGATTGAGCCATCGAGGTGCCTGGATGCCAAGCCCGCTGGCGCGGGTGTTGTTGGTCTTTTTCGAACTGACCTTGCAGCTCGATTCAGCGCTGCAACATCGCCAAAGCCGTGAAGGCATTTTCAGTCTACGTTTCGAGTTGGACGGC
The DNA here is from genome assembly GCA_034002465.1 of Myxococcota bacterium. Lineage (GTDB taxonomy): Bacteria > Myxococcota_A > Bradymonadia > UBA4248 > JAVFAO01 > JAVFAO01. The sequence continues at coordinate 38,735 of JAVFAO010000005.1, read as the reverse complement.
GAGGAGCAGCTCGAGCTGTCCGCTTCTGTGGACACCGTGCAGGAATGCCTGCGCACAGCGCTTGCTGAGGCACGAGAGCTCGATATCGAGTATGTGGACGAGCTGCACGAAGAATCTCCGGTCATGTTGGTCGAGTGACTTCGCACGGCTCGTTCTCAGCGGCAGCCAAAGCAGTGGGCGTGAGCGAGCTGAGTCTATCTCGAGAACGTACGGAATCTTGAAGCGAGCGAGCTTGTTGTTCTTTTTTCAGCCACGTGCGTTTGTCAAGGAGTGAGCATGAGCGCCGGAAAACAAGTTGGGGGATCAGGACAAGCGCCCAATCCACAAGAAGTTGGGGGAGCAGGCCAAGTGCTCAATCGACAAGAAGCGCCCAAATCGGAGGAAAGACGCTACCCTTCAGAGCAGGACCTTGATCTTGCGCTCGCTCGAGCCGATGCACTGCTCGATGAGGGGAAGGAGCAGGAGGCTTTTGAGCTCTTGAGGCAGGCTGCGACCACTTTTCCTGCAGACGACGCGAGTGTCTTTGCCCAAGGGGTGATTTTGGATCGTTGGGAGCGTCGCGACGAAGCGGCCTTGGCCATGGAAGAAGCGCTGCGGCGCAACCCCGGCAACCTCCCTGCTGCCATCAGCCTCGCCGGTTTGCTTTTCGAGGCGGGTGATGCCATGACCGCCATGCAGACCATCCACGCCGCGGTGGCCAGCGAGCCGCTGATGGATTCGACTCTGCACGAGCGCTTCTTGGTGCTGCAGTCCATGGTCGAGCATGATGCGCTCGAGCAGCTGCTCATCCACTTTTCGCAATGTGAGGCGGGTTTCTGCAACGATAAGGTGCTGCGCGGCATCGCGCGCCACATTGGGGTCTTGCTTGGAAGGCGGATCGAGAGCTGTCGACGCGATCCTGCTCTGCGTGACGGATTCCTCTGCAGCAGCGAGAGCGGTCTACTACGAGCCGCCGTCATCGATGGTGTGGAGCTCGTCGTGATGGACAGCGCCGATGAGGTCTTGCTGCGCCGCCCACTCCTGCTTCCCACCGTCGATTCCCTCAAAGCCAAGCCAAGCCGTTTACCTGAAGGCATGGTCGAGACCACGTTGAGCTTTCCAGCTTCGGGAGACGGAACGAGGAAGATGCTGGAGTACGTCTCGGTGGTGGCGGCGTTCTTGGCAGCCATACCAGATCTGCTCGAATACGATATCCTTGGCGCCAAGCGTTGGGAAGAGCACATCGACTTCGAACCTCGGGCATGGAAGCAGGTCTTCAACGCGCTCTCCGCTGGCAAGCCCTGGCGTTTGCGTGGCCGTTTCGAGACTCGACAGTATTGCATCGAGCTGAGCGCCCTGCAGGACGAGGGCGGGACGATGCTCGTGCGCTCCGATCCCGAGCGCGTCGAGAAGCTCCTCGCTCTCTACCAGAAGCTCATGAACTGAGCTTGACCCTTGCCGTCCACCTCCAAGTCTGCTGACGGCCCGCCTTCTTGTTGATTGGGCACTTGGCCTGTTTCCCAAGGTTCTTGTCCATTGGGCACTTGGCCTGTTCCCTCAACTTCTTGAAGCACAACGATTAGGTGTCGAGCTCTTGTTTGAGGCCTGGGATGGTGGCCGGGGTGAGCTCGTCGCTCCCCAGATCGAGGCGCAAGGAGATCTGCTGTTTGAGGCTCATCACCAGCTCGATTTCCGGTGAGTTGGTTCGAAAATACCCTTGGCTATCAAGGAAATAGCGTTCGCCTGGCTTTTCCCCCGAGCTGCTGCTCACGCCGTGTCCACCTCGCAGTACCAGCGCTCGCGCGTCGCCATCATCGTCGGTTCCGAAGACGTAGACCAAGCTATCATTGAGGGTGAGGAAAAACGAACCCACCACTGGCTTGACGGGGATGAGCTCGCGAAACGGCGCGAGCGCATCTCGGATGCTTCGAAGTCGGTCGATGATCGCGCTCATGCTGCGCTCGTTCTCTTCGTCGTCCTCTTGCTCGTTCATCAAGCTGCGCAGGCGTTCTTCAATGGATGCTCTGGACATGGACACACTCCTTGCTCAGCCCGCCTTCAGGCTTCGAGCTTCATGCCGTTGGGGACGATGTCGAACTCCACGCGCACGCTCTTGCGCAGGCTCATCACGGTACCAGGCCCAGGTGTGCCTTTGTAGAAGCCTTGGCCGTCGACGTAGTAGCAAGAACCGGGGGCGTCACCGCGCATTCCGCGCAAGCCATGGCCTCCCCTGAGCACGGCCACCTCAGAGTCTCCATCGCTGTCGATGCCGATGACGTAGACGAGGCTGTTGTTGTAGGTCAGGAAGAACTGGTCCGGTTGTCCAGTGACGGGCTCGGTACCTTGGTGCGGTAGAAGAATCTCGAGCGTATGCTCAATGGTTTCAATGGCTTCACGGATTCGGTTCATCATCACCTCCCAGTCGAGCGCCCGACGCGCCGTTCAAGATAAACACGATGCCGACCTTGGTCATGTGACGTACGCCTAACAACACGGGCAAGGTGACATTGGGCGGGGTCGAAAGATGCTTGTGCAGGCGAAACGGCGCAACTCCAGGGAAGCAGCCGAGAGCGCGGGTGTCGCGCGGCAAAAGGAAGGGCAGTGTGGGCGAGCGCTTAGAAGCCGTAGCTCGTGGAGTTGAACCACCACTCGAAGGCCAGGCCCACGAAGTGGACGACGCTCTGCTCGCGCCGCTGGTCATCGACCGGGAAGAGGCGTTGGGCGGCATCGTCGAGGAAGGAGATGGTGTAGTTCAAGCGTAGCTGTGGGCGCGCGTACATGCCCTCGCCGAAGCTGAGCGCTGGCAGCACGGAGACCTTGAAGACGTTGGCCGCCTCTTGGGTTTTGCTCACTGGGCTGAGACCATTGGGACGACGCATCTGGTGGCTGATTTCGAGACCAGGGGTGAAGTATTTGCCGATGTAGGTCATGGCACGGATGCTCCACGCCAGATCCCAGCCATCATCAAAGTCCTCGTCGATGCCGTCGGCGTCGACGAAGTAGCGTGCAAATGCGCCGACGAGCACGCCCACATAGTCCGTCTCGATGTCGGTGCTCAGGGCGAGCATCAGGTTGTGCGCGCCCAAGGCTTGCTTTTCGTCGTTGACGCCGAAGGGGATGGCGTCCTCACCATAGGCAGCCAGGCCCCCCGCGTAGCGGATGAAGAAGTTGAGGAAAGAGCGTGGCATGAAGTTCCACATGCCGAACTGGGCGCCGACGAGCCAACCAAAATCTCGCGACAGCTCCTCCTCCCAGCGGGGTTGCTCCCAGCGATACTTGCCGCCGGGCAGACCATGAAACTCGCCGTAAAGCTTGGCTTTCATGCCCAACTCACCGTCGCGTCCGCCAATTTGATGCTCTGCCTTGAGGCTGGTGATGAAGCGCTGGCGGTCCAAAAAGACGACGTCACTTTCACCCACGAAGCGCTCATCGATCACGTTCACGACCTGGAATTGGTAGTTGTCCATGCGTTGGTTGACGCCAGCATGCCACTCGATGCGGGTGAAGTCAGAGCGCCATCCGAAGCCACCACCGAAGGTGTTGAGGTTGTCGAGGGGCCAGAAATCCAAGAGGTAGACATCGTCACCACGGTACATGCGACTGCCCACCCAGAAGACCGAGTCATCGAAGAAGAGATTGCGCGCCTCGGCGTAGAGGTTGCGTACGGCAAGGGCGCTATCGAAATTTCGGTTGAAGTGGAAGAAAGCGTCTGCAAAACCTAGCGTTGCGATGGCATCGACCTCGACGCCATCTGTGTTGCGAACAGCGCCGTAGCCAAATTCGAGCTCTGCGTAGTTGCCTTCGTCGACACGTGGTCCGGGCCACACGATGCGTGTCTGCTGACCTCGGCGTCCGTCAAAATCAGTGGAGGGTTGTAGGCGACCGTAGGAGCCGAACCAAAACGGTTGGGCTGTGGGCGCGGCTTCAGCTTCGGTGACGGGGTCAGCGCCATCTTGGGCGTATGCCGGGCTCGAGCCCAAGAGGAGGACGGCCAAGGTGGCGAGGAAGAATCGGTTTCGCATGCTGCTCCTGGCATGGTCGAGGCGCCAAAGCGCCGAGTCGCGCCCTAAGATAGCCTGCTTTGCAGTAAAACGAAAGCCGCTTGACAGGCCCACTTGGGGCGAGTCATCCTGCCGATTGGCGTGCTTCCTGCTTTGCCAAGCCCGCTGTCTCGGACTGCCTCGCTCGCCGTCGGCTCGCAACGAAGGAGAACCTTTGGATTACTCACTCAGACGTCGAAAGCTTCAAGAGGCGATGGGGCCCCGTGGCGCCGCCTGCCTCGCCAACCCTTCGCTCGCGGTGCGCAACGCCAACATCGAGTTTCCCTGGCAGCGCGCCTCTGGCGACATGCTCTATCTGACTGGGCTCCATGAGGAGGACGCGATCCTTCTGCTCTTGCCTGCTCAGTCGGCGAAGCCTTTCGTGCTCTTCGTCCACCCCAGTGATCCCGAGAAAGAGCGCTGGAGCGGGCCCCGTCTTGGCGTACAGGGTGCGCAAGAGCAGTATGGTGCCGAGCTGGTCTTTCCGCTCGAGCGCTTTGACGAGGAGTTGCCCCGTCTGCTCGAGGGCATCGACGAGCTCTATCTGCCCTTCTCCGCATCGCCTCAGCTGTGGCAGAGCGTCAAGCACGCCACGCGGTCGCTGCGCAGGCGTCCCTATCAATACGTCTCTGGTCCCCGTCGTTTTCATGACCTCTCACTGCTCTTGGGAGCCCAGCGACGCGTCAAGGACCCCGATGAGCTCGTCGCGATCCAGGCTGCCGTCGAGCTTGGCGTCGCCTGTATGCGGGCGGGTGCCGCCGCCATTTCGGCCAATGGCAATGAGGCGCTGGTCGATGCCGCGGTCCTTCATTGCATGCGTGCAAACGGAGCCCGTCCGGCCTTCGCCAACATCATCGCCAGCGGCGCGCGCGCCACCGTCCTGCATTACCAGCGAAACGACGCGCCCCTCCAGTCTTCGGAGCTGGTCCTCATCGATATCGGTGCGGAGCTTGGCGACTATTGCTCCGATCTCAGCCGCTGCTTCCCTGTTGGCGGCGCCTGGACGACCCCCCAGCGTGAGCTCTATTCCCTCGTGCTCGCTGCACAGCAAGCGGCCATCGACGCCATGGTGCCAGGAAACAGCGTCAGAGAGCCACATCGCCGCGCTTCTTTGACCCTGATTCGAGGCTGCGTCGAGCTGGGCCTGCTGCACGGCGACCCCGAGGAGCTCTACGAAAGCGGCGCTCACCGCCGCTTCTATCCCCACTCGACGGGCCATTTCCTCGGCATCGATGCGCACGATCCAGGGGAACTCGACGGTCCGGACGGCCCCCTGCCCTTCGAAGCAGGGATGGTCATGACCGTTGAGCCAGGTCTCTACATACCCCCAGATGAGCAGGACATTGCCCCGCATTTTCGCGGCATCGGCATTCGAATCGAGGACGATGTCTTGGTGACTCCAGAGGGGCCTCGCGTCCTCAGCGCCGCTCTGCCGCGTTCGCCCGAGGGTGTGCAGGCCCTCGTCGCTCAGTGAACGCCAGCATCAGTCAACAACTTGTGGGAACAGGCCAAGCGCCCAATCGACAAGAAGCAGCGAACGGATCGCCAAATGGGCAAGGACCGCTCAAAAGATGTCACCGGGCAGCGCCCCATCCCCGGCTTCGAGGCAGAACAACTGTCGCCCGAAGAAGTGAGCGAAGCGAGGCACGAGTCAGCGGCTGTTGCGGGCGCATCCGAGCCGCCTGCGCAGCGCTGCAAGGGTCTCGCGAGAGCGAACGAATGCAAACAAGTGGGGCAAACAGGGCAACTGCCCAATCGACAAGAAGGTGGATTCGAGAATACGATCGAGGAGCTGGTACGACCCGACAGACCTGTTCGGGGCGCTTCCAAGCGCCCACTTGGGGGTGAAAGGCACGCAAAGCAGTCTGAAAAGCCCAAGGAGCGCGGGACCCTGCTCTCGGCCGACTGCGCTTCGCTGCAAGCGCACCTCACCCAGGGTTCTGCCGAGCCTGTGGAAAAGGGTTTGAAAATATTGGGAAATCAGAAGCCTGAGCGAGCGCCCAATGGACAAGAACTCGCAGCCATGGATGGCGAAGAGTCGTGTAAACCCGAAGGGTTGCGAGCAGGATGCGAGCAACAACTTGTGGGAACAGGCCAAGCGCCCAATGGACAAGAACTTGGGGGAAAAGGCCAAGCGCCCAATGGACAAGAACTTGGGGGAAAAGGGCAAGCGCCCAATCAACAAGAACTTGGGGGAAAAGGCCAAGCGCCCAATGGACAAGAACTTGGGGGAAAAGGCCAAGCGCCCAATCAACAAGAACCCTATCGACCCACGCTTCGCATCAGCCGAGCCACCAGCGCCCCCAGCAGCATTGCGCCGACCGCCTTTGTCGATGCCCAGCGCAGCGGTCTCAACCCGCCGCAGCTCGAGGCCTGCGTGCATGACGGCCCTTCGCTGCTCATTTTGGCCGGAGCTGGAAGCGGCAAAACGCGCGTCATCACCTACCGCATCGCGCACCTGATCGCAGATCGCGGGCTGCCTCCCGACCGCATCTTGGCCGTGACCTTCACCAACAAAGCCGCGGGAGAGATGAGGGAGAGAAGCTTGGCGCTGCTCCAGCAAGCGGGAGTCCCCACCCAGCGGCCTCCAGAGATCGGCACCTTTCATGCCGTTTGTGCCAGGATCTTGCGCCGCTACGCCCCTGCACTCGGCCTCAACAACCGCTTCAGCATCTACGATGAGGCCGATCAGGCCAGCATGCTCAAGCGTTGCGCCGAGGAGCTCCATCTACCCAGTGAAGCGGCGGCGGTGAGAGAATGGGTACACGCACTGAGCCGCTTCAAAGATGAGAATCTCAGCGTCCGGGATGTGTTCGAGGCCGCCATCAGGGCGCGCGAAGAGCAGCTCGCCCGCGTCTACGAGCGCTACACGTTGCGTATGCGGGAAGCCAACGCTGTCGACTTCGGCGACCTCATCATGTTGGTCCTGCAACTGCTGCAGCAGCATGACCCTGACGGCGAGCCGCCACCGCGGGAGCAAGTGAGCCACGGCGACAGAGCAGACTCCTCGGGGCGTCCCAGGCGTCCTCACGAATTGACGCGTCGCTGGCGTCACATTCTGGTCGATGAGTTCCAAGACACCAATCTCGCCCAATACCAGCTCCTTCGCGCTCTCTGTGGGCATCATCTCGGCGAGCCCCAATCCAGTGACGACGCTGCGACCCAAGCGGGGGTCACCGTCGTCGGCGATGACGACCAGTCGATCTACGCCTGGCGTGGTGCCAATTTTCGCAACGTGCTCCGCTTTCCTGACGACTTCCCCGACACCAAGGTGGTCAAGCTCGAGCAGAACTACCGTTCGACCCAATCCATTCTCAACCTCGCCTCGGACCTCATCGCCCAGAACGACGAGCGTATGCCCAAGCGCCTGTGGACCGAGCAGAGCGGTGGAGAAGCCGTGCGCATCGTCGCTGCGCGAGACGATATCGACGAAGCGCGCTTCGTGTGCCGGCAAATGCGGCTGCTGCACGAGGAGCAGGGGCTGCCCTACGAGCAGCAGGCGGTCTTTTTTCGGATCAACGCGCAGGCGCGACTGCTCGAAGAATACTTGCGCGCAGTGGATGTCCCCTACCAGATCTTTGGCGGCGTCAGCTTTTATCAACGCGCAGAAATCAAAGACGTCCTTGGCTACTTGCATGTCATCGTCAATCCCGATGACAGCGTGGCTTGGCGCCGTATTCTCAACGTCCCTCCCCGCGGTCTTGGTGCGAAGACCATGGCCGCCATCGAAGCCTTCACCCAGGAACACCAGCTCAGCATCCACCAGGTGCTCGACGCCATAGCCCACGGCAAGCTCAGCACGGGAAAGGCGCGCGCCGATCTGGTCATCGCCGACTTGCTGGGCATGCTCGAGGAATTGCGTGAAGGCCTCGAAGCGCGGTCACCGTCATCGGTGCTCCAGCACATGCTAGAGAGTACGAAATATTTGACGTACTTGCGCGCTCGCTCTGGAGACCGGGCCGATGATACTGAGCAAAACGTCGCCGAACTCGTGCGCGCCGTGCAGGATTTCGAGTCCGGCAAGGAGCTGCTCGGGCCGCAGGGCGCAGACCCAAGTCTGCAGCAGGAACGCATCCTTCCGGCGTTTCTCGAGCGCATCTCGCTCATCCCTTCCCCCGAATCGGGGGAGGAGGGAGGGGCGAAGTTGATGACCATTCACGCGGCCAAGGGACTGGAGTTCGACACAGTTTTCGTGGTAGGTGTGGAGGAGCAGCTGCTGCCCTATCAGCGTCGTGAGGAAGTGCCTGATATTCCGGAAGAACGCCGCCTCTGCTACGTTGCTTTCACGCGCGCGAGAAAGCGGCTCTACCTGAGCTTCACAAGATATCGAAGAATACATGGATTCGAGCGTCCGGCGGTGCCAAGCCGCTTCCTCCGCGGTCTCGACGAGCGCGATATCGAGTGGCTCGGAGACGCGCGTCGAGCCGTTTTGGGGCGCTTGGTGGCCAGCGCGCCCGAGCCGCGGCGTTTTCGCGCCGAGCAGGAGCCGGTCTACGAGCTCGATGGGCCAAGACCCGGACCGCGACTGCGGCCTCCTGCGCAGGCCAAGCCGCCAACTTGGGCCTACGCCGAAGCGCGCGCGACTCCCGCTGAAGCCCAGCCGCAAGCCGAAATCGACGAGGAGCCGGTGGTCGTGCGCGAGGACCTAGGGCCAGCTATGCAGCCTGCCAAGGACGCACGAGCCGCCGATGGCCGCTTCAGTGTAGGCGATGTGGTCAGCCATCGCGAGCTGGGCGTGGGGGAGGTTGTGGCCGCCCGGGACAGTGGCCGCGAGCAGGTCTTGAGCGTATTCTTTCCCGCCCACGGAGAGAAGAAAATCGTGAGCCGATTCGTGCGCCGTTTCGGGTGAATGCTGTGTAACTCAAGTCCTTCAGATGGTTCCTGAACAGCGCTTGTTGCGCCATTCATGGCGCGCCCTTCGGGCTTGCTTCGCAGCGAGTCTCCGCCTCCTGGCTCCGACTTCTTGTTGATTGGGCACTTGCCCTGTTCCCCCAAGTTCTTCGAGGAGCTCGGGTTCGGCTCTCGTCGCGCTCATGCAGCGCTGGGGCTGTGGTGCGCTCGAGGGGGGCGATGGTTGACCCGCACCATGGGGCTCGCTAGCTTGTCATGAGCGCGTCGAGGGCTGATGCGCGTGAGGGCGCTTGCAGATGAACCGAATCGAACGCTTCCATGTGGAGAGCAGCGATGGTGTGCGCATTGCGGTGAGAACCTATGGTGATCCGCTGCGACTGCCGCTGGTGTTGAGCAATGGCATCGGTTGTACCGAGGTCTTCTGGGCGCGCTTCATCGAGGCGCTGAGTGAGCGCCACTATTTGGTCGAATGGTCGATGCGGGGGCACTACGATTCGAGCGAAGCTGAACGTGAAGACGCCTATCGTGTGCAGGACCACGCGACGGATCTCGAGGCGGTGTGCGCGCAACTTGGTTTGCAGAGGGCTGTCTTCGTGGGGTTCAGCCTGGGGGTGATGGTACAGCTCGAGCACTATCGTCGCTTTCCTGAGCGCCACCTTGGGATGGTGCATATCTCTGGGACGCCGTCCGATCCCTTTGCGAGCTTGGCCGGGGTTCCGGGGGGTGGGCAGCGTCTGCTCTCGTTGATGCGTTTTGGTCATCGTCATCCTGAGTTGAGCCGCTGGGTGATGCGCTGGGGTTTGCAGCCTCGTTGGGCGATTGCGGCGGGCAAGTTGATGGGCTTCATTGAGGGGCAGTGTCCGACTCAGTCTTGCGCTTCCTATCTGAGTCGGCTATCGCGCTTCGAGCCGCGGCCGTACCTTCAGACGATGTTGGGGATGGCGGCCTATGATGGGCGCGCGCTGCTCGAGCAGGTGAAGGTGCCGTCGCTGGTGGTCGCAGGGACGAATGACAACATGGCGCCTGTTGCGGTGATGCGGGAGCTGTATCAGCGCTTGCCAGTCGCCGAGTGGATTCTGGTCCAGGGGGCTTCGCACACGATATTGCTCAGCTATGGGGAGCGAATTGCAGGGGACGTGGATGATTTTCTGCGCCGTCGTGCATTCGATTCGGCGAGAAGGAGCTGAATCGAGAGCGGGCTTGGCGACGGACACGCATCCTCTTGACATTGATAAGGAAACTAAGCTGTTGCGAGCTCGCTACCCGAGCGTGAAAGAAGGCAATCGACAGTCATCGAAGGGAACGCATCCTATCGACATTCCAAAGGAATTGTCGCTGTCGAGAGGTCGGTGCCCGAGAGCGAGCGAATGCAATGGCGTGCGTGGGTGGAGGCTGAGATGAAGTGGATGATTCATACGCGACTGCGTTCTCAAGCGCGCACCTTTGTTCTTGCAGGCAAGTCCTTGCAGCAGGTGGAGAGCGCGGCGCATCCGGATTTGTTGCCGCGTCAGGAGAGCTTGCTTGGTCGTGCCGGGGACTTGGTCTTTTATCAGACGGGCAGCTCCCCGTCTTTCGACCTCGAGATTGTTCGGGGTGAGCAGAGTCTGCGTTTGATCAACGTACAGATGACGCGCAAGCTCTTTGCGTGGCTGCCTGCCCTGGACGCGATCGCGATTCTGTCGGGCGATCTTGGGACGAGCGTGTCGCGTCGGGTGAGGCTCTTTGCGCTGGCGCCGATTCGAGAGGCGTTGGATGCCGGACACACGCAGTTCGACGCAGACGACCTGGACAGCACGAGCATCATTGGGGTTCAGCTAGGCGTCGAGCTGGACCAGGACGGTTTGCTCTTGGTTCCGGTGTCCAATTCGCCTGAGCTCTTGTTGGCTTGGAATGTGCCGAGGGCCGATCCGGCGGAAGCCAATGTGGTGGCGGTTCGGTTTCCGTACGCCGAGGGCGTGCGCTTATCGATGGCGCGTCCCGAGTCTTCATCTGTGTTCAAGATTGAGCGTTTCTGGATGATCTCTGCGCATGCTGGTTTGCGCGAGGACGGCACTCGGCGGTTGAGCATGATCGGCGTCATTCGACGCGGCACCAATTTCCACCTCGCCGTCCGAGTCTTGGACAGCGCCGCGACAAACTTGGCGACGGCGCTACGGGAAGGGACACCGCAGGAGCAATCGTTTCTTGATGTACACCTTCGCAACGCGGGCGCTCTGGAGCGCGCGTTGGCCTTCCCCGACCACGCGGGTTACGTCTTCACGATCGAAACGCCGATGCGCAAGCGGCAACTGATGCGTCTGGAGCTGTCGGGCGACAAGTTCGAGGTTCAGCAGCTAGAGGTTGAGCCGGTTCCGGTGCTGCTCGCGATCGAGCCCGAGCCGATGGAGGCGCTGTCCCCTCAGCGCAGCGAGCTGGTGGCTCCCGCGGCGAGCGCCATGGTGGTTGCTTCCAATCCAGTTCCTCCAGTGAGCCCAGGGCCCGCCCAGCTCGGAGTCCCGACGTCTGGTTCGGTTGCGGTCCCCGAGAATACATCGATGGCGGTACGTGAGCGTACCATGGTGCTGCTCGAGGCACCGGGCTGCAGTGTCTCATTGGGGCACCATCCTGCGGACGCTGCCATCTGGCCCAAGGTTTACGTGATTGGAGATGGGAGCTGGGCCGATCTTCGCTGGTGGGTATCGCAATCAAGTGGGGATGGGGCATTGGTGGCCTATACCCTCCATCTGCAGTGCTCTCGCTCTTTGCTGATAAGGGTGGTGTTGTGAGTTCGAATTTGGATTTGGAGAATACGATCGATGCGGCCGCTGAGCGGTGCGAGGACAGCGCCGAGCAAGCGCTGCGGCCGAGCTCGCCAGACCCGGAGCGGGAGGCGCGCCTGCAGGTCTTGGAGCGCTATTTGAGTCCGGAGCGTCAGCGCCGGCTCGAGAGTGCTTTGGCCAAGCGGACGGAGCGGCTGACGGTGGTGGTGGACGGGGTCATCGATCTCGGGAATGCTGCAGCGATTATGCGTAGCTGTGAGGCGATGGGGCTGCACCGTGCCTTTTTCGTGGACCGGGGTTGGCAGCACAAGAAGCCTTCGAGGGGCTCACAGGGCGCGCACAAGTGGATGGATATCAAGGCCTTTGCTGATGTCGATGGCTGTGTCGAATGCGTCAAGGGCATGGGTTATCGCCTGATTGGCGCGAGCCTCGACGCAGAGCGTTCCCTGACCGAACTCGACACGTCTGGCAAAGTGGCCTTCGTCTTGGGCAGCGAGCATGACGGTCTCTCTGAGGCGATGCTGCAGCGTTGCGATGAGCGATATCGCATCGACATGCATGGTCTCGTGCAGAGTCTGAACGTCGCGGTGGCTGCGGCGATAAGCCTCTTCCATGCGCTGAATCAGGAGACGCCCGAGCAGCGGGGGCAGCTCGATCCGTCGCTTCGCGATGCGCTTCGTGAGGATTTTTACCGTAAGGCGGTGCATCACTCGGAGCAGATTCTGAGGCGCGTTCTGGGGGCGGTTCCTCCCTTGCTACTTCCCAGCAGCTATCCTGAAAGCATGAAGCTCGGGACCTTGCGGAGTCGTCGCGGGCGAGTGAAGAACGAGAGCCCTTTTGTCCGTGCCTCGATGGAGCATTGAGACTGTGGAAAGAATGCACTCACAGCTCAGCGTCGCGTGGTGCGTGCCGCTCTTGAGCTGTGCGTTCCTTGGAATGTACCTGGAGGCGTGTGAGGGTGCTCAGAACCCTTCACCGCCAGCGCCCGCGCCGGTGGAGGCGGGCGCGCGCGTGGAGGCGAGCGAGCCTGCGCCGCTGCGCCTGGAGGAGTCCATCGCCTCGCTGCGGCCGATGCTTGGTCTCGCCTGTTCTGCCGCCGAGAGCCCGAGCCAGCAGAGCTTGGACGCGGTGGCCGAGCGCGCCTATGCCCAGGGTCGGCTCGAGCAAGCGCTGTGTTGTCAGCGCTTGTCCGCCCCGCAGAACCTGAGCGCGGAGCACTACCTCATCCATGGTCGCGGCCTGCTCGACGCCAAGCAGGTCGAGCAGGCCCGTGAACTGCTCATCCAAGGTGAGCGGCGCTTCTTGGGCGATCCCCGCTTCGCACCCTTGATTGAGCGCTCCATCGACGAGGACCCCCGCTACGCGCCGCCTATCCGTCAGCTGCATCCAGACGTCGACCTCGACGCCATCAAACAGCTCGGTGGGGGGAGCACCATCGTCCTGCGCTTCATCAAGGACGGTGAGACCTTCGCTGCCTTCAAGCCCAAGCAGAAGCGGCTCCAGTCGGACCCGAGGGCGGAGATCGCCGCCTGGCGCTTGTGCCCCCTCATTCGCTGTGGCTTCAACATCCCCTACAACCAACCGGTCAAGCTGCGCTGGCGCGATTTCGATGGCCTCTACTCCCGCATTCGCAGTGAGTCCCAGCTCGCTTATCGCGCCAACTTTGAAGATCTCAGTCTGGTCAAAGAGGACGGTGTCGATTGGGTGCTGGGGGTGCAGAAGGACTGGGTCCCATCCTTCACCGATTTCCCTATTGAGCTCACACAGTTATGGCGAGGATGGCTGTCGTTGGAGAACGGTGAGGAGATTCTCGAGGGCGAAGCCCGGTCGATCCTCTCTGCCGTGCGCAAGCTGCATCCCAAGGGGGAAAAGCTCGAACGTCAGCTCGAACAACACATGGGCGAGCTCAGCCGCCGAGACTTCGCTCGTCAGCTCAGCAACCTGTTGGCCTTCGACTTTCTGATCAACAACTGGGATCGCTTCAGCGGCGTGCCCGAGTTCTGGGGCGTGAATTGCCAATTCAAAGATGGCGCGTTGCTCTCCATCGACAACGGTGCTGCCTTTCCACGCACGCCCAACGTCAAAGTCGAAAAGCAACTGCACCGGGTGCAGCGCTTCAGCCGACAGCTCGTTGCGGCGGTGCGCGCGCTCGAGCACGACAAGACCTTGGCGCGACTCTGGCCCGAGGCGACCCCTTTCGAGAAAGAGCGATTCGAGACCTTTTGGGCCCAGCGTCAGCTCTTCCTCGACTACGTGGACGCCCTGATCGCCAGCCACGGCGAGGCTGCCGTGCTTTGCTTCGAGTAGACCGCCTCGCCATGGCGGCCATGACGGCGAAAAGACGTGCATTTGCGCGCAAAAATCGCTAGCCTGATCAACTGGCTGCGAACGAATGCAAGAGGTCGAACATGTCGAAACGTCTGATTCTGCTCACGAGTTTGCTTCTGCTCTGCGCGACGAGCGCGCTTGCCCAAGAAGATCTGCGCTTTACCACCACCGTCTCTGGTGGCATCAGCATCACCGGCAACACGCTCGGCTTGAGCAAAGCGCTCAACGACAATGGTCCAGGGACGAAGGACTCGATCGGCACCTTCATCACGCCGGACCAGAGCTCGTACGACACCTTCCCTGCAGCCACGGGAACGCCCTGGTTCGCCGGGACGACCGACAAATGGGCCAACGGGGCGTCCATGGGGAGCCTCGATCTGCCAGCGGCGAGCAACGTGCTCTACGCCGAGCTGATCTGGGGTGGTAGCTACAATTATGGTGTCGAAGACGTCTCTGCCAGCCTCGACACGCCAGTCACCCTCTCTTTCGAAAACGGCAACTCGACCAGCGTCGCGCCTGACGCAACGACGGCCATCACTCTGGATCAGACGGCCCAGGCTGGCTGGCTCATCAAGTACTACCTTCGCTCGGCCGATGTCACCAGTTTCGTGCGCAGCCGCGGCGCTGGCCGCTACACCGTACGCGGCGTCCCGGCCACCCAGACAACCGCCATCAACTCGCTCAACGCAGCAGGGTGGACCCTCATCGTCGCCTATCGCAACTCCGATGAGCCTACGCGCAACCTCTCCATCTTCGTGGGCGGTTCTTTCGTCGACGAAGAGTCCAGCCAGGACTACACCGCCACTGGCTTTTGCTCGCCGCCTTCGGGGCCAGTGCTCGGTCGGGTCATGGTCAGCGCGCTCGAAGGTGACGCCAACCTGACAGGCGATCAGCTGCTCATCGGACAGAGCAGCGTCTCGAGTTTCAGCAATCTTTCAGGCCCCAACAACCCTGAGAACAACTTTTTTGCCTCTCAGATCAACAACAACGCTGGTGTGCTCGATACCCGCGGCAGCTTCGGCAGCAGAAACCACGACGCCGTCGCTGGAAGCAACGTCAGCGGCGGTCGGCAAAGCTGGGACATCGCTTCGGTTGCAGCCAGCTCCAGCGCAGGTCAGCTCGGCAACGCGCAGACCTCAGCGGTGATCAGGGCCACTGGCGTGGGCGACTCCTACTTCCCGGTCATGGTGGCTTTCTCCATTGACGTCAACGCCCCCTCCTTCGAGGTGAATGCCTCCACCAGCGTCGATCACCAAGAGCTCTTCGAGGACGATGTCTTCTACATCACCGTCAAAATGGACAACTCCCGAGGTTCGGCGGACGCCACCGACATCATCTTCAAAAACCCTCTGCCGGAAGGTTTCAACGTGCAGTCCTTCACCATCGGCGGCGTGCCTGGTGATCGCTATGGTGCCACGGTGACCAACGCCATGCTCAGCACCGGTGTGCAGGTGGGCAACATCCCCTTTGGCCAGAGCATGGAGCTGCGCATCGGCGTACTCGTCGACGCGCTCCCCGAGACCCCCCTTCCTGTGCGGTTCACTACCCAGGCGAGCTGGATCTATGAATACGTGACCTGCACTGGGGCCACGCCTATCGAAGGCTTTGTAACCAGTCAGCTCATTGAATATACCGGCGCGCGTCTCGAGCTTTCGCTTGAAGCGCAGCCGCGGGGATCGAGTGTTGTTGAATACATTGCCCGGATCTCCAATACCGGCAGCGCTCCCGCCCGCGCCGCGAGCTTCGCCATCGAGTTCCCGATCAATGGCAGCTACGTCGCTGGCAGCACCAAGCTCAATGGCACGGTCCTGGCCGATGTGGCTGGACACTCGCCCTTCGTGCCGAGCGCTGCGGTCAACTCTCCAGGCCGACCCCAAGGTGAAATCGCCGCGGGTGCCACCGCCGTCGTGAGTTTCCAGGTCCTCTCGAACAGCAGCGAAACCACGCTCTTCACCCGAGTGACGGCAGACCCTGACGGCAGCGGCCCAGCTCCCGGCATTCAAGCCAGCGCCAGCACCGAGCTCGGCACCTGCGGTGATGGGAAGCTCGCCGGAAACGAGCAGTGCGACGATGGCAACCTGAGCAGCGGCGATGGCTGCAGTGAGAGCTGTCAGCTCGAGGATGGCTACGCTTGCCATGGTACGCCCAGCGAGTGTGGGCCCGACACCGATGACGATGGGCTCTCTGACCACTATGAGAATACTGTCACCGGCACCGACCCGAACAACCCGGACACCGATAACGACGGCCTCCTCGACGGCATCGAGGTGCTCGGAGAGAACCCCACGAACCCACTCGATTCCGACAGCGATGACGACGGCCTCTGTGATGGTCCTGCCGCGTTCTCCACCGAGTGCCAAGGCGGGGCGCTTGGCGAAGACCAAAACGGCAACGGTCGCGTCGACCCCACTGAGACCAACCCCAATGACGCCGATAGTGATGATGGCGGCGTGAAGGACGGGCAGGAGCTTGTCAACGGCACCAACCCTCTCGATCCCACCGATGACTATCCGCCTGACTCCGATGGTGACGGTCTCGATGACGAGCTCGAAGAGCTGCTCGGGACCGACCCCAACAACCCCGACAGCGATGGTGACGGACTCTGTGATGGCCCTGCGAATATCGAAGGTGGTTGCGGACCGGGCGAGGACCTCAACGCCAACGGCGTCGTGGACGAAAATGAGACCAACCCGCTCGATCCGGACACTGACAAGGATGGCCTGCGCGATGGCGTCGAGGTCAACGGTGCAAACGCCACCAACCCCTTGGATCCTGATAGCGATGATGATGGCCTCTGCGACGGACCTGCCGACGTGAGCGAGCAGTGCACCGGCGGCGAGGATCTCAACGCCGATGGTGTGCGAGATGAGACGGAGACGGATCCCAACAAGGCCGACACCGACGACGGCGGTATCTTCGATGGTGTCGAGCTCGGTCGCGGCACCGATCCGCTCGATCCCAGCGACGACTTTGCCGGTCCTGAGGTCGATGGCGAAGCCGATCTCAGCGAAGGGGGCGTCGAGCCCAACGTACGCATGTCCGAAGAGGAATGTGGGTGCCGTCTCTCGAGCACCGCGAAGCATCCTTCTTGGTTGCTCCTCTCGTTGCTCGCTGGCGCTTTCTTCGCGCTCCGCCGGCGCCGTTCGAGTTGAAACGCTGACTGAGCGAAGTGGGGCCGTTCATGCTGGGCTGACAAGGAGAGAGCGTGGTTCCGAATGCAGCGTCTCAGCCTCGTCCTTCGGCTTCGTCCGATGCCCCTGTTCTCCTCGTGGGTGCAGGTGTTGCTGGCGTCAGCTGTGCGCTGTGGCTCGACACCTTCGGCGTTCCCATGCGCTGGGTCGATCTGTGTGGGCGCGTTGGGGGTACGCTGCATCGTATTCGCCATGACATCATGAACTATCCTGGTCTGGCGGCGATGGACGGCGCTGCGCTGGCCGCTCGGCTCAGCAATCAAGTGGAGCGACGCGCCTTGCGCCTCGAGTCGGCCTTCGTCGAGGCCATTGACATCCATCGCATGGAGGCGCACTGGGGCGAGTCCTCGAGTGCACATCCCTACGTGGTGCTGGCGACGGGGACCTCCCCCAAACGGCTGGGTTTGTCAGGGGAGAGGGAGCTGTGGGGGCGTTTGGTTTTTGGGTCGAGTCACCAAGCAGCAGAGCATCTGCGTGCGCGTCCGGTGCTGGTTGTGGGCGAAGGGGATGGAGCCTTTGAGGGAGCGCTGATTTTGGCCCGTGCGGGTTCGAAGGTGCTGCTCGCGCATCGCAGTGAGAAGGTGCGGCGCGCACGCTTGGCGTTTCGCGAGGCAGTGGCATCCTGCGCCGAGATCTCAGTGCACGCCAGCACACAAATCGTGGCCTGGGAAGAGAGCGCGAGAGGCATCGAGGTGGAGTTGCAGAGCGTTGGGAAGCGGTGGTCCATCGAGCTGGGCGCGGTGGTGTTGAAGTTGGGGGTGCGGCCGAATCTGCCATCGCTCATAGGTCAGCTCGAACGGGATGAGCGGGGCTTCATTCGGGTCGATTGCCAGTGCCAAAGCTCGGCAGCCGGCGTCTTTGCCATCGGTGATGTCACTGCGCAGCCGCTGCAGTGCATCGCCTTGGCCGCCGCTCAGGGCGCGGCAGCAGCGTCCTGCATCGCACGTCGTCTCGGCCTCTTGTTCAATGACTACGTGCCGAAGGAGCGCTCTTGAGGCAACAAGACTCAGTGGGAGCGGGCATGGGCGAGCGCCATGTGTTCGAGCAGGTTTTTCCCGAGCTCTCCAGCGCTGCGTCCGAAGAGTAGTAGACCATCACGGTGTCCCCCCATGGCCATGATGCCCTTCTCAGACAGCGCGCTCTGGCGCCACAATCGCCCGATCTCTTGGACCAACGCTGCATCGCCATAGGCGGCATCTGGACTGCTCGTGGGCAGCCGAATGCGTCCCTGGGTCGCCGCTTCCCAGAGCAGCGGACTGTGGATGTGAAAGACCCAACGAAGGTGTGCGCCTAGCTGATAGAGCGCAGCGTGGGACAGCGTCTCGCTCGATGGAGCGCGCAAGCCGACAGCGCAAGCCATGTGCTTGGCGGTGTCGAAGTGCTTGATCAAGACCAGCTCGCTAGGCTCCAGGGTGTCTTCGCCGCTGGTGTTCGAGGCGGTGATGACGAAGGCCCGCTGCGCACGACTGCTCGAGAAGGGGGGCACACGAGTGGACACGTTTCCAAACGCTAGGCCATTGTATCTCGATGGGGTTTGGCCCAGGAGCCCGAGCTGCTTGAGCAGTTGACGCCAAGCAATGAGCTCGATGGCGTATTCCGGAACTTCGCGATACCAGTTGCTCTGCTGATGCTCGAGTCGGAACTTGATGACGCCTTCTTGCATTCGCTTGTTCTCGGGCTTCGACCTCTCGGCAGCGGAAATGGTCGCCGGCCTTAGTTGGCGGCCCCCTTCGGGCTGGCCTCAGGGCTCGTTACAGCGCCCATCGGCGCAGAGCACGGCGTCGAGCTCATCGAAAGCGTCGTTGCAGTCCTGGTGTTCCGAGCATCGCATGGCGGTTTCGTAGACCGTGAGCATGGCATCCTCGAGAGCCGCTCCGAAGTGGCCCTCTGGGTCGTCCTCGAGCGCCTGGCTGGCCACGACGAGCGAAGGCAGCTCGGTGCGATAGCGTTCGCCCCAGGCGCGCAGCGCTTGGGCGGAGGCGTCACAGTCGTCCTGATGGGCGTCGAGGGCGAGCGCAAGCTCATTCATGACGTCGATGATGCGTTCTTGGGTCTGCTCAGCCTGGGCGAGGCTGGTCGAGGCGGAGGCGATGACGAACAAGAGGGCAGAGCAGAGGCTCGTGAAATATCGCTGCATGATCTCACTCCCTGAGCAAGGTGTGGCAACCGTGCCGGAGCGTAAGCCTATGCGATCGGTGCAATGGGGCAAAAAGTGGAAGGCCTGCGTCGAGAGAACAGCGCTTAAACGACAACAGGGCCCGCAAGCAGGCCCTGTTGAATGAAGCTAAGCCAGGATTACGGGGTTTCTGGGGCGGGGGCAGGCTCTTCCGTGGGGGCGGTAGGGGCGGCGGCAACGGAGAGGGCAGCAGCGATGCTGGGCATGGCAGCTTCGCAGCTCATCTCGAGAGCAGCGACGGCCTCGGGGCCAGCGGCGAGGGATTGCTTGAAGCCATCGACGGTCATGTTGAGGCCTTCGCAAGCGGCCTTGACGACGTCATTGGCGGGCTCTTTGCAATTCTTCTCGACTTCGGCGATGTAGGCCTGGCACTTCTCACCGAAAGCAGCGCCGTCAGCAGCAGGAGCCTCTTCGGGCTTGGCTTCGTCGGTCTTGGCTTCGTCGGTCTTGGCCTCTTCGGGATTGGCTTCGTCGGGCTTGGCCTCGTCAGGCTTGGCCTCGTCCTTCTTGCCGTCGTCCTTCTTGGCTTCTTTCTTGGCGGGGGCTTCTTCCTTCTTGCAGCCGACCACGGTGGTGGTGGCGAAGGCGAGGACGAGGAACATCGCTAGGGCTTTCACGAAACGCATGGCAAATCTCCTTTGAATGTCGCGGGTTGGTCGCACCCACCTTTGGTACGATTGGTCTTTCCCGCATGGCTGCCGTGAACGAAGCTCCACGAAGCCGGCAGCCCTTGCTTCATGGAACACCGCGCTTTGTACTCCGAATGAACCCCGAACGCAACGAATATGTCGGAACGGCAGTCAGCCGCTGACTTGGGGGATGGAGGAGGTGGCGAAGCTGAGGATGAGGCCCACGAAGAGCCCGTTGAGCTCTCCATCGCCGAAGACCTGAGCGCCATCCCGATTCCAGGTGATCGCGCCGAGCAGCCCCCCGAGCCCTGGGATACCCATTCTGCCGGCGGCGCGGATGAATTCGGGCCACGCATCGATAAAGCCAATGGCGCCCGTTTCGTCGGGGTACTCCAAGCGCAGCACGATGCGCGGGTTTTCTGCAGGCGTCAGGCTCGCAGTGAGCGCGATGGGGGTGGGCAGCTCTGGAAGGTTTCCGAAGCGCATCGAGGTGATGCCCTTGAGCATGATGAAGACAGCAGGCGCGGTTTCCTCGGCGCCGTCGATGTTCTCGAAGGCAGTCAGGGTGTCGAGCAGCGTGCGCGGGGCTTGGCCGACGTCGTGTCCGTCGTTTTCGTCGTCGACTGGGGCAGCTTCAAAGACGGCAGGGAGAAGGGTGTTGGGCAGGAAGAGGGTGAGCCCTGGTTCGGCGAAGAGCACGGAGCGGGCGTAGATTCCCCGGGCTGCCTGCACGGGATCGTCAGGAGGCGTCGGGCGGGCGATGGGGCGCCCCTGGTATTCGCTCCACTCCAAAGTGCTGAGGAAGCTGTGCTTGAGGGCGAGCTTGAGGACACGATCTTCGAGTTGGTGGCGCACAGCGAGGAAGGTCTCGGTGTACAGCGCAGGGTTGGCCGTGGCGATGACGAAAGCGTCGAGGGATTCGATGGGGTCGATGCCGCTCTTGCTGAGGGCGATCTGGTAGTCGGGAAACGCCATGAGCAGCTTTCTGGTATGCTCTTCGTAGATGCTGCCGCGGACCCTATCGTTGCGAATGACGACGATGAGTCGAGCGTTGCCCGGTCCGTACTCGGCGAGCCCTGGCAGCGCTTCACCGACATGTCCGGGCTGCGGCTCGTCGCTGCTTTGTCCCAAGCGCGACGCGGCGAGCATGACGGCGCTCAGCTTCTCTGCTGCTGGCGAGGCGGTGTCTTCGGGGATGCTGTCTTCGGGGATGCTGTCTTCCGCCTCGATTTCGGTGCTGTCTTCAGCGATGACGGGCTCTTGGGGGGGCGGTAGCGGTTCTGAAGCCTGGTCGACCTTGGTGACGATGAGGATGGGGGTGGTGTCTTGGATTTGGACGTGTCGAGCTGTCTTGACGGTTTTGGGTTTGTCGGGAGCCGCTGGCTTGTCTGGGGGAGTTGGCTTTTCAGTCGGCACTGGCTTGATTTTTCGCTTTGGCCAGCGGGGGATATCCTCTTTGGGCGGCTCGACGATGGGGGGCTCGTCCTGAGCGAGCTCAGCGACATGCGTGTCAGGGGGGGAGGCGACGAGCACGGTTTGGGTGCCGATTCCCGAGAGTGGCTCGTTGGACCAGGAGATCTCGACTTGGATGTTGGTGTTCAGGTCGAAGAGCACGATCAGCACGGCGAGCAGGGCATGTGTGCACGCAGAGAGCAGCAGCAGGGCAGCTTGTCGGCCGAGGCGTCGAGCGTCTGGATAGAAGGCCCAGCGCACTCGCGCGGGGAGGCGAGGGATGGGGTCGGTCTGTGAGTGGGAGTGAGCGCCTCGGACTGCGTCACTGAAAGGACCCGGCGAGCATTCTGGCGTCGAACCGTCATGTTCAGCGTGTTGCTGTGGCAGTGGGGGTTGGGGGCTCGGCAAGGAGAGCTCATCGGTGTAGTGGTGCTCGACTGTGAATCAGGGAGCACAAGTGGTAGGGCAGTGTTGACGCCACGGCTTCGTGACGTGGCGCGGTCGCACGTGATGCAACAAGCACCGAGCGTGAGCAACGCCGGGGCGCGCAGAGAGATTCCCGCAGGTCGAGGAGAAGTGCTATAGAATGCAGCGAGGCGAAACAAACGCGTCGTTTCTGCGGTTGCAAGAAATGAGGGTGGACCCCAGGACGCAGACCTTGGGGCTCCCGGTGATACTTGGCCCGTGACGTGCATGTGATAGAGCTCGCAGCGGCGCTCGCGGGGCGTCCCTGCAGGGAGGGAGTTGGCCGCAACGCTGACGACCCTCCCGCTTGAAACCGTGCAGAAGACAAAGGGGGTCGCCATGAAAAGCAAGAGCAGCCGGGCCTCCAAAGGCGGGAGGGAGCGTTCCTTGGTGGGTCGCGATGTTTGGTATCGCGGCCATGTTTGGCGAGTGACCGGGATGCAAGAGGGCGACAGCCAAGGTTCACCTTGGTTGACGCTGCGCCGCGGCGTGGGCATCAAGGCGTTTGCCAAGAACTATGAGGTCATCGAGGCGCTCAACTAGTCAACACACTCGAGCGTTGCTCGCGCCGCATCTGCTTGCAGCGGGATGCAATGTCAGACGCTGAGACGACGCTCGCTTCCATCAACAGAGGGGTCGGGCCTATGCCCGGCCCTTTTGTTTTTTGTCGATTGGGCACTTGGCCTGTTCCCCCAAGTTTTTGTCGATTGGGCACTTGGCCTGTTCCCCCAAGTTTTTGTCGATTGGGCACTTGGCCTGTTCCCCCAAGTTTTTGTCGATTGGGCACTTGGCCTGTTCCCCGGCTTCTTTGGCCTGTCGCCGACAGGCTTGCGAGCGATGGGCCTGAGTGCTACGGTCTTGCGGCCTGTGTCGAGGACTTCGACAAAGAACCGAACGTGTGCCTGGAGTGCTTGAAATACAAGAGAAAGATGCTTGGCGAGAGAAGTCTTTGAGAGGCTCTCTCTGCTTTGCAGGTCGAAACGGGCACCGCACTCGCGCCAAGGGACGCTCATGAGTCAAGCCGAGCAAGGATCGAAGAGGGTGCCGCCACCGCCGTTCTTTCGTTGGGCCGTGCTGGTTTTCGTCAGCTTGGCGATGTTCGGCAATTACTACATCTACGATTCGATAGGTCCGATCTTCGATCTGTTGAAGTCGCAGCTCTCCTTCTCAGACGATCAGCTTGGTGGCCTCTATTCTGCCTACAGCATCGCTGCTGTGCTGGTCCTGCTGGGCGGCGGCGTGCTGATCGACAAGTGGGGGACCAAGAAGTCGATCATGCTCTTCGCCATGATCTGCCTCGTCGCGGCGGTGATCACCGCGGTCTCGCCGGTGTATTGGGTGATGGTGGGCGGGCGATTCTTGCTCGGCATGGGCGCCGAGCCGCTGATCGTCGCTGTGACCACGGCTTTGGCGAAGTGGTTTCGTGGCAAGGAGTTGAGCTTTGCCTTTGGTCTCAACCTAACGATCGCCCGTTTGGGCTCCGCAGCGGCGGATTGGTCCACAGGCTGGGCGCGCCCACTCTACGAGAACTGGCAAGATCCGTTGTGGCTCGCCTCGGGCATCGCTGGCGTTTCCGTCGCGGGTGCCTTCCTCTACTGGGTCATGGAGGCGCGCGCCGAGAAGCGCTATGAGCTGGGCACCGCGCAAGAGACGGAGAAGCTCGAACGAAAGGGGCTCTTTTCCTTTGGCGCGTCGTATTGGTACATTGTTGCCTTGTGTGTGGTCTTCTATTCGACGGTCTTTCCCTTTCGCGCTTTCGCCATTTTTTATTTTCAACAAGCCCACGGCCTCGAACGCGACGCCGCCGGTGTGCTCAGCAGTTTTCTCCCCATTGCTGCGATGATCGCGACGCCTCTCTTCGGGCTCTTGGTCGACCGGATTGGAAAGCGTTCTCTCTTCATGGCGGTGGGGTCCTTGATCTTGCTTCCCCTCTTTCTCATCGTGAGCTACGCGCCTGCAGGGCCGACGTTGAGCATCGTGGGCAACGACATACCGCTCACCCTGCTTCTGGTGATGCTCAGCTTGGGCCTGGCTTTCTCCATGATTCCTGCGGTGATGTGGCCATCTGTTGCCTACATCGTTCCACAGGAGAAGCTGGGCACTGGCTACTCCCTGATGACCCTCTGTCAGCAGATTGGAATGGCCTTCGTACCATGGTTCATTGGCTTTCTCAACGAGCTTTCTGGTGCGAGCGAGAGCAACCCGGATGGCTACATTTCTGGAATGTGGGCCTTCACGGTGCTCTCTTCTCTGGGTTTGTTGTTCTCCTTCCTGCTCTGGAAATCCGAGAAGGGGCCGCATGGCCACGGCTTGGAAACCATCACCACCAAGAGCGAAGCCGAAAGCTGATAGCATTTGCTCGCTTCCGGCTGCGCATCCACTCGATGACGTGTGGGGCAGTGTTCCCCTCACTCATTGCGATTGCGTCGTTCGCCCTCGAGCCGGCTGCCGCTGGCGCTGAACAGGTGAGTCATGAAGCCAAATCGTGAACTGACTCGTGTAACAGTCTGGAGCGTGTTTTGCCCTCGTTGTTTGGCGCAGACTGCCAGACATGAGCGAACAGGGCTGGCCAAGTGCGTTGAGGAGACGTCCTGTACCGTGTGCGAAAAGCCATTTGTTATCGAGAGTTGGGTTCAGGGTGGTGGGGTGCCTGTGTGTATGACACAGCCAGTTGCTGTGCGCGCTCCTCGATTGCTCGAGGACAACGCGCCCATTGCTATGCCTTGAGCGCTGAACCGAAAGTGGCGTCCATGACCTCGTAGAGCCTGTCCTCGTCGATAACAGCGGGCTCAGTCTTCAAGACAACGGCGACCGACTATGCGCAAGACTCTACGGTCTCTCCTGCTGAGCTCACTGGTGTTGCTCAGCTCGTGCTCGAGCACGCTGCACCTCCCCACGCAACACTCCGGCAACCCTGGTGTGCGGCCAGCGCTACACGACCAGACCGTCTACTTGCTGCCCTTCTCTGACCTGCGCAGCGACAAAAGCAGTCTGGGTGTGTACCGCGACGGAATTCAGCGCTCGGTCTCCTCCACCTACGTCAGCGAGCAAGCTCCAGCCCAGGTTTTGAGCTCACTTCTGCACAGCCTGGTCGAAAAGGCTGGGGCGACCGTGCTGGCCTCTGCTGAGGGCTGTTCCGTGATGCTCTCGGCCGAGCTCGAGAAGCTCGAGATGACGGTGGACGGTGTCATGGCCGGTGAAGAGACCTTCGGTGAAATTGCATTTACCCTCTTGGTCATGGATGCGCAGGGCGTCCTGTTGGGCAAGCAGCGCTTCGAGCGCCGCTTCGAGGACCCGGACAAAGCGAACGCCGAGCTGCTTGGGGTCGAGCTCGAGCGCTTGGTGGCGACCGTGCTCGACGATGAATACGTTAGCGCCCTGCTCATGAGCGCCAAGGAGCGCAGCCAGGTGGCGCTGCGCCCTTCGCCGCCAACGCCACCCACGCCGGACCGCCAGAATTCGGATACCATCGCCAAGCCTCAGCCTGATGTGCCGCCAGCTGCGAAGCTCGAGCTGCCCAAACGCCGACTCTACCTGCAGCTCAGTGGTGAAGCTTCCGCCGATTTCGAGAAGCTGCTGGGGCACTTTCAGTCACCGCTGCTGAAGCTGTCCAACACCAGCTTTGCCGGCTCCTCCGACATGGACGTGGTCTACGCTGAGTGTCGTGATGAGCTCGGCGTCGACTTGGAAGAAGAGCGCAAGTGCCAGCTCAAGGCCGCCAAGCGGGCTTCCATCGACGAGCTCGTGCAGCTCGAGGCCGTCCGCGTCGAGGGCAGTCTCTCTCTGACCATGTCGGTGTGGCAGCCCGAGAGCAATGAGCTCGTCTGCATGTCCGTCGCGACGTCACTCGCAGAAGAGCCTGTGCAGAGCCGTTCGGCGATGCTCTCCGAGCTGGCTTGTGAATACGGCAGATGCCTGGGCACCGAGGAGCTCTGCAAGAACTGAGCGGCGCGTTTGCTTCGGCTTCAGCTCGACCTTCGGGTGATCGCGCCAATGGCCTGTTCATGGGTCAGGCGCGGTGAGTGCGCTCCACAGGAGTCGCGCTCGCTGACTTCGTTTTCCTTGGACGCATAGAAGCCATGTTCGCGAAGGATCTGGAACTTGGGCAAGATATTGGTCTGCACATCGAGCAGAAAGAAGCCTGAGAAGATGTCCGGATGCTGCTGGATGAAGTCAAAGATGAAGGCGTGTTTGGGGCTGACCTGGAGATGGCCGTCGTCGCAGATCTCATGGCCCGTGAGCATGTACTCTGGAAGAAGCGCTGGGAAAAACTCGAGCCGGGACTTGTCCTCAATCTCTTTGTAGATCTCGGTCTGCGGCAGCAGCGACAAGAGCGACGGCAAAATGCGTGCACCAATGAGGCGGAAGGAGATCATCTGAAAAACGGTCTGGTGAAAATCCTCCATGGTTTCGAAGGGAAATCCCCAGATAAAGAATGTGTCGACCCGTGGGAAGATGAGCACCGCTTTCGCCACGACCTCGTTGGCTTGCTCGATGGTGAAGCCCTTGTTGACGAGCTTGAGAATACGGTTTGAGCCCGACTCGATGCCAAAGCGGATCTCGACGCAACCTGCGTCAGCCATGGCCTGCATCACCTCTTCATCAGCGAGGTCGATGCGCGCAAAGGCTTTCCAGTGGATGTCGAGGCCAGCGCGCTGCAGCGCTGAGCAGAACGCGAGCGCTCCTTGCTTCGAGCTGAGAAAAAATTCGTCCTGGAAAAGGAAGAGCTTGACGCCCTGCTCCCGGTGCAGCGCGGTCATTTCGTCCACAATGGACTCGGGCTTTCGAAAGTGCGGTTGTCTCCCCCAGATGGGGGCCACCGAACAGAACGTGCACAGATAGGGACATCCACGCGAAGTGATCATGTTATGCCCGGCATAGCGGGAATAGTCGATGTGCTCGAAAGCCGGACGCGGGAGCGCGTCGAGGTCATCAATGCGCGCTGCGGGTGGGTTGCACCGGAACTGCCCCTCTTGGCGGAAAAAGATCCCTGGGACCTCGTCGAGGGCAGCGCCTGAGCGCAGCGCCTTCATCAGCGCGACGATACTGCGCTCGCCTTCGCCATGCGCGACGATGTCAATCCAGGGGAAGCGCTCGAGGAGCTTGTCCTCCACCGATTTGGGACCGACACCACCAAGCACCAGCGTACAATCAGGATAGGCCTTTGCCAGCGCCTCGGCGGCGAGGACAGTGAAGGGAAGGAGGTTGGCCATGCAGGAGAGGCCGATGACCGGAGCTGGGTCGGCGCAGAACTCGACCAGACTCTCTGGGTAGAAAGGCTCCTCATGGTTGCACATCTGGTAGTCACGAAAGTCCACTCGAAATCCTGCTTCTTCCAGTACTGCGGTGAGGTAGAGCGGGCCAAGGGTGACGTGAGGCTCGCGCTCCATGGCGTCAACGTAGCGGATGAGAAGCATGTTCAAGTTGACGAGCGTGATGTCGGCAGTGGACATGAAAGATCTCAGTCTAGGGGAGCAGACACCACAGCTTGCAGGCTCGGATGGGTGGCTCTATCTGCTCAGAAATCAGAGGGTATTCTGGAGGTCGAGAGTCGCTGCGAAGCAGCCCAGGGGTGTGTGGTCGGGATGGCGCGCAACAAATGAAAGTAGGAGGTGAACGCTCAAAGGGAAGCTGTCGCGTGCACGCGAGAGCTTCAGGGCTGCTCGGCGTCGGGCGCAGACTCGAGCTCCTCTTGGGCTTGGTCCTCACTCTGTTTGTCGGCGTTGCTCTGGTCGTCGACGTTGTCTTGCTCTTCGAGCGTGTCATGGTCATCGCTCTGCTCGACCACATCTTGGGGCCAGTCCTCGCGCGCGCCGCCACACATGGGCAGGCAGGCCACGAGGGAAGCGCTGGTGGCGGCAGCGATGACGGCGTTGGTGACGGTGCGCATCAGTGGGCTGCGGGCATGTGCCTGAGGGTCGATGCGCGCGATCATCGAGGAGAGCTGGGTGTCGCTGATGCTGCTCAGGAGCCGCTGCTCGCTCTCGGAGAGCGCGAGCTCAGGCTGACCGAGTGTGTGCTGGCGTTGGTTGAAGAGCGCCGCTCGGAAGTCTGGATCGGCGCTAGCTTGGTAGAGCACCTTTTCGATGCCAATGGGGACGTGTAGCTGCAGGGGTTGCAGATCTCGGGCGGGCTTGTCGTTCTTGCTCATGCTTGATTCACCTCGGGCGATCGGAGGAAATGCCGCGTGATGCAGGGGGAGGAGCGTCGATGTCGATGCGGTGTCCTTTGGTTGCGGGTGGGGGCGCTTCGACTTCGACACTCTCCTCCTCGATACTCTGGTCTTCGATACTCACGTCCTCGTTGAGCTGCGGCTGCTGGAAATGAGGCGGGATGCCCGCAGGTGGGGGCATGGGTGGGGCTTCGAGCTCGACGATGTCGGCCTTTTGCTCGACCGAGGGCTGGCTGTTGGCATTGTTTGGTGTTGGCGTTTCGCCCTTGCAGGCGACGGCGGCGGTGCTGGTGGCGGCGGCGAGGGCGACAGTGGCGACGGCGCGCATGAAGTCACGCTTGGCGTGGGCCTTGACGTCGATCCGCCCGATCATCGCGTTGAGCTGTGCCGTGGGGATGGCGCTCAGGGTGGTGCGTTCGGAGTCACTGAGGGCAAGGCTGGCGAGGGCGTTGCTTCGGTCCTGTTCGAGCTGTTTGAGAAATTCGGGATTCGAGGCGGCGAGGTAGAGCACCTTTTCGATACCCACGGCAACGCGTAAGCGCCGTTGTTGAGCTGGGCTAGGGCGACCTCCAACGACGGTGCGGCGCACGCTCTCTTCACCTTCTCGGATGGTTACGTCGTCGTACTCTTTGGTCATGGCCTTCTCGTCGTTGAAGACAAGGAACGCGCGGTGTGCCGCGTATGCCGAGCGTAGCAATTCGATGGGGTAGATGCAACGACAATCGTGTGCGCTCTCGAAGCGGCCTCGCGACAGCTGGGATGCTTCGGACTTCACATCGAGCACCGGATTGTCGAGCAGCTCCATCCCCAAGACTTCGTCGGCATCGTCGGCATCTCCACGCTTTTCGCAACGCTCACATTTCTCTATGCTCAGGGGGGTGAATTGCTTTGGACGAGGGAGCAGGTCATGTCTGAGAAGGAAACGGATGTTGCTCGATTTCCAGCGTTTTCTGAATACGCGTCTCGATGTCTATATGACCCGGACTTCGGCTACTATTCCTCTGGCCGGGTGGAGTTTGGCAAAGGCGCTCACTTTTGGACCTACCCCCAACGCTTGCGTCCATTCTTTGGCTGGATGGTGGCTGAGGCAGCGCTGCGGCTGTTCCGAGCGATGCTGGAGTCTGGGCGCGTCCCGCACGCTGCGCCGCTACTGATCTTGGAGTTGGGCGCGGGGAACGGCGATCTGGCCGCAGATACGCTGGACTATGTACTCGAGCACGCCGAGGAGCCGAGGTGGGCGGGGGTGGCGTCACGGCTGCGCTACTGTATTGGTGAGCTCTCGGCGAGCCTGCGGGAGCGCCAGAGACAGCGTCTCGAGCAGCATATCGCTTGGGGAAGGGCTGAGGTCCGGGCGATGAACGCAACAGCGCTGGACTTCGAGGGGCCCTTTTACGGGCTCGTCGTCGCCAATGAGTTGATTGACGCTTTCCCTTGTGAGCTCTTTCGCATTGCAGCGGATGCGAGGGTTTCTCGGCTGCATGTCAAGGGCCTGGATGCAGACGGTGGCTTCTTGGCTCGCGAGGCGCTGTGGGCTCAGCTTCGGCAAGGAAAGAAGCCACAGATGAGCTTCGTGGAGCAGCCATTGGAGCTGGGCTGGGTCACGGCGTCAGGGCAGCTTCAGGGTGCGCCCGAGGACTGGCTGGAGTATGCACAGGCGCTTTCCCCTCTGCTGGAGGATTTGCACCGAGCCGGGCTGCTTCCAGTGCAGCTCTGCCACTCGTTGGAGCTCGCTCGGTTTGCGACGGGCCTTGCGCGGCTGCTGCATGGCCCCGAGCGTTTTGGCGCAGCGCTCTTGGTGGACTACGGGGGAACGAGTCGCCATGTGCTCGATCCTCGCTCCGCTGCCTCACACCTGCGCATCTACGGTGCCGATGGCGCTCTGGCGCACAGCTCCGAGGTGCTCCACGCACCTGGAGAGTATGACATCACCTGGGACGTCGACTTCACGGAGCTCGCCCGCTGCGCCATGCGTCAGGGGCTCGAGGTTCCGTTCTTTGGCCATCAGAGCGCGCTCGAACAAGCACCCATCGAGCTCTGGTCGAAGAGAGCGCAGGCGCTGTTGATCGCAGGTCGTCGGGCTGAGGGTGCTCAAGGCATGGACGCCCTGCTGCAGTCACATGAGTTGGTCATGCGCTTTCGGGAAGCGGCCGGGTTTCGGGCGATGGTCTTGGCATCCCCTGGATTTCCTTTTCCTCACGAGTACTTTGGTCCGAGTGATGCGTTCGCGGGGCGCGGTCTGGCCACGCTCTCGCTCGATGCTCAACGTGAAACGCTGCGGCTCGCCTTGCGTCAACGAGGGCTTCCCGAGACGCTCGCAGATGTGCTCAAGACCTGCGGTGATCCCGTGGCGGATCTCTCCGATCATCGTTGTTATGCGCTGCGAAGGGGAGTACTAGACTTGCTCGAGGAGCGGGGCTGGCTGGTCGACTCGCTGCTCGGCGAAGGTTGAGAAGCTTTGCTCGCTCCTTCAGGAAATGAAGTCAAAGGGATTCCAACGGGCCTGCCCTTTGGCGGGGCAGAGCCCTGCGCCCGTATTCCACCAATTAACAACACCACTCCCACCTTGGTCGCGACAGCGCCTGGAGGTGCCGTGCGGCATCAAGCTTCTGGGCAGGTGCTCTTTCGAGCATAGGTACGGCTGGGGATAGGCGTAGCAGCGCCTGATGCAGGAAGAGACAAGTGACACGAGGAATTCAGGGTTATTTCGAGCTTGCGACCCAAGCGGCACGTGAGGCGGGCACGCTGATTCGCGCTGGCTGGTCGATGCGCCCTCAGATTGAAGTGAAGCAAGACGATAGCCTCGTGACGGAGCTCGATCTGGCGGCTGAGGCACGTATTCGAGAGATTCTCGGTTCTGAGTTGAACATCCTTGGCGAGGAAAAGGGGGCCTCTGCTGGCGAAGGAGAAGCGCTGTGGTGGTATGTCGATCCTGTGGATGGGACCAGCAATCTGGCGCATCGTTTTCCCTGGATCAGCATCTCTATCGCCCTGCTCGAGGCTGGTAAGCCGCAGCTCGCCGTGGTGTACAACCCGATGAGCGAGCATTTCTTCAGCGCGCAGCGAGGAAAAGGGGCATTTCTCAATGGTCTCCCGATTGCGGTGTCAGGCTGTGAACGCTTGGAACAGGCGCTCTTGGCGACGGGCTTCCCTGTGGGACCGCATCGTGACGGGGTTCTGCCGAATCTCGAAAATTTCGCGAGGATGGCGACGCGTTGCCATTCGATCCGCAGGGCTGGCTCCGCGGCGTTGGATCTGGCAGCTGTTGCGGCGGGGTGGTTCGATGGCTTCTGGGAGTTGGGCCTGCATCCTTGGGATAGCGCTGCAGGTTGGCTGCTTGTCGAGGAGGCAGGTGGCCGAGTAAGTCTTGTGGACGGCACGGACTACGACCCCCATGTTCCGCAGATCGTGGCGAGCAATGGCCGCTTGCATGCGCAGATGATGTCGCTCTTGAGCGTTTGATGGGCCTTGGTGGTGCTGTTGTCGAATGGCGTGCGATTGTGGGGCTCAGCCCCCCCGCCAAAAGGCTAGCCCTTTGGAATCCCTCCTCTTTTCTTCTATCGGGAGGCGCAGCTATCGAGCTCAGTCGCCTGGCGTGCTCAGCAGCGCAGCTTCGCCTGCGTTGCTGAAGCCCAGCTGTTGATAGAGCGCGAGCGCGGCCTGGTTGCTGCGCTCGACGTTGAGCGCGCAGCTCCACTGCTTCGCTTGGCAGTGGGCGAGGATGGTCTGGATGAGCCTGCGGGCGAGGCCGCGACGGCGATGGGAGACGTCGGTCCACAGGGACGAGAGCAGGCAGAGGCGGGATTGGGGGAAGCAGGTGAATCGGACGCAAGCAGCGAGCCGCGTTCCTTGGCGCGCGACCCAGATGACGCCAGCGCTGAGCAAGGCGTCTGAATCGAAGCTGAGAGGATGACCGAACTGGCTTCGGTCGAGGGCGCGAAGCTGAGAGAGCTCGTGTCGCTGTACGGGGCCACAATCGGGGTGTGGGCGCAGTAAGGAGAGCTGCGGTGGATGCGTCAGTCGCAGGGCGTGACCGATCTCGCTGGAGAGGCTTGGGCGAAGCGGGTCGAGCGCCGGGTCGAGCCAAACTTCGTGATCGAGCCAATAGCAGCGCGCTCGGCTAGGGGCGCTGAGCGGGTTCGGTGCGAGGCTTTGCAGAAAGGTGCAGATTCGCCGAGGGCTTCCCACGAGCCAGTATTGCCCGCCATGCCGAAGCGCGACGGCATCATCCCAAGCAGTGAAGGAGAAGGCGTGCTCGAGATGCGGCGAGTGCGTGCGGACGGCCTCGGCGAGCGCCCAGAACCAGAGCAGCGAAGAGCGTCGCGAGGCGGCGTCGTCGAAGATGGAGCCTTGGGGTAGAAGCTCGCGCAATGCGCGCGGTGCCGTATTCACGATGGCTCGCTGTCTTGCAGCTGCAGCGGGGCAACCGCGGCTGAGCCCGAGTCACGGGCTCAGCGCTGGTCGGTGGATGTGCTTGGTTCACCCGCGCCGTGCTGGGTGAACGCGCTCAGGGATCAATAGTCGTCTTCGAAGTCGCCAGCACCGGCTCCGCCGTCCTTATCGTCTTTCTTCTTCTCGACGATGAGGGCCTCGGTGGTGAGCAGCAGCCCGGCCACGCTGGCGGCGTTCTGCAGCGCGACGCGGCTGACCTTGGCAGGATCGATGACGCCTGCGGCGACGAGATCTTCGAAGCAGTCCTTCTCGGCGTTGTAGCCGAAGTTGAAGTCAGTGGCTTCACGGACCTTGCCGACGACCACGGAACCATCTTTGCCGCCGTTCTCGGCGATCTGTCGGAGGGGTTCCTCGAGGGCGCGACGCAGGATGCGCACGCCGAAGGCCTCTTCTTCGTCGACCTCGAGGGCATCGAGGGCGCCGATGGAGCGCACGAAGGCGACCCCACCGCCGGGCACGACGCCTTCTTCGAAGGCGGCGCGGGTGGCGTGGAGGGCGTCGTCGACGCGGTCTTTTCGCTCTTTCATTTCGACTTCGGTGGCTGCTCCGACCTTGAGTACGGCGACGCCACCAGAGAGCTTGGCGAGGCGCTCTTGGAGCTTCTCGCGGTCGTAATCGCTGGTGGTTTCTTCGATCTGCGCCTTGATCTGGGCGCAGCGCGCCTTGATGTCCTCAGCGGCGCCAGCGCCATCGACGATCACCGTGTTTTCCTTGGTGATTCGGATTTGGCGGGCTTTGCCGAGGTCGGCAAGACGTGTATTTTCGAGCTTCAAGCCAAGCTCTTCGGCGATGACGTGTCCACCGGTGAGGATGGCGATGTCTTGGAGCATGGCCTTGCGGCGATCACCAAAGCCCGGGGCCTTGACGGCAGCAACCTTGAGGGAGCCGCGCAGGCGGTTGACGACGAGCGTCGCGAGGGCTTCGCCTTCGACGTCTTCGGCGATGATGAGCAGTGGCTTGCCAGAGCGCAGGACCTCCTCGAGCACTGGGAGCAGATCCTTCATGGCGCTGATCTTCTTCTCGCAGAGCAGGATGTAGGGCTCTTCGAGGGAGATTTCCATGCGCTCGGTGTCGGTGCAGAAGTAAGGCGAGAGGTATCCTCGGTCGAATTCCATGCCCTCGACGACCTCGAGCACGGTCTCCATGCCCTTGGCCTCTTCGACGGTGATGACGCCTTGGTTTCCGACCTTCTCCATGGCCTTGGCGATGAGCTCGCCGATGGTGGTGTCGCCGTTGGAGGAGATGGTCGCCACTTGCTCGATTTCTCTGTTGTCCTTGGTGAGCTTGGCGTGCTCTTTGATGAAGGCGACGATAGCATCGACGCCTTTGTCGATGCCGCGCTTGAGGCTCATCGGGTTGTGGCCAGCGGAGACGAAGCGTGCGCCTTCACGGAAGATGGCGTCAGCGAGCACCGTCGCGGTGGTGGTGCCATCACCGGCGACATCGGCGGTTTTGCTGGCCACTTCTTTGACCATCTGGGCGCCGAGGTTCTCGTAGCGGTTGACCATCTCGATTTCTTTCGCGACGGTGACGCCATCCTTGGTGATTTTCGGTGCGCCGTAGCTCTTGTCGAGGAGCACGTTTCGGCCGCGGGGTCCGAGGGTGACCTTGACGGCGTTGGCGAGGGTGCTCACGCCAGTGAGCATGCGGCGGCGGGCTTGTTCTTGAAACAGCAATTGCTTGGCCATGGGTTCCTCTCGTAATGAACGGGTACTGGTCCGACAGCCTGGCTGTCTGACGCGGATAGGCAAACGCAGTATGCGGGACTAGTCTTCGAGGATGGCGAGGACGTCGTCTTCGCGCAGAACGATGTATTCTTCTGAACCGATCTTGACCTCGGAGCCGGAGTACTTGCCGAAGAGCACTCGGTCACCGGCCTTGACGGTCAGCGCGATGTGCTTGCCTTCTTTGTCTCGCTTGCCAGGCCCAACGGCGATCACACGCGCCTCACCACCCTTTTCTTTGGCGGTGTCGGGGATGATGATGCCGCCCTTGCTGACGTTCTCTTTCTCCAGTCGCTGTGCGAGAATGCGGTCGTTCAACGGTTTCAGAGCCATGTGCTTCCTCCCAGGATGCAGTCGTAGGCCCAGGGCCATCTTGGCCCCGGTCCATGAAGGGCGCGCCAACATCTATTCACCCACCGTGGTGCGACAAGGGGCTCGGAGATTTTTTTGCACGCGGTGCTGGGCGATGGGGTCACTCGCTGGCTCTTGAGCACCAAGGCGGTGTGAAGAGCGCGAGGATGGCGCGGCTTTCGCTCACTTTTGCATGCTTGCGTTGACGCGCGCGGCCGCTTTGGCCTAGAAGCTTGATTCACACGCCGCTGGTCAGCGTTTGCAGCGCGGCGTGGCGAAGCTGAGAACGCCTAGCTCCACTGCATTCGTTCGCTTGATGGCACCGACCTCTCGACAGCAGCAATTCCTGCAGAATGTCGAGACTCACTTTCGATTGCGTCGAAGAGACCGACCAGGGCAGACGAAGGCAGTGGCGGTGCCCCGCTTCAAGGAGTGAGAGCGGGTCGTGCATCGTGCTCCTGCTTTGACCGTTGCCCCGAGCAGGAGGGCTGGAGCGTTACCTGTGTGGTCGAGTCCTTGGGCGCGTGGATATCAGGCTGGGAGAACGAGTGGCGCAATCGGAAGGGAAGCGAGGGCAGCGGGGGCGTCGCGCATGGGAAGGAGTGTTGGGGCATCTGCACCGACCACTTGCTTTGCTCGACAGCCTATTGCTGGTGATGCCGCTCTTTCTCTTCTACCAGGCGGGGATTCTCTATCAGCTGTTGGTGGTCAATCGGGGCACGCTCTCGATCAATGGTGCCGACTACCTGACGCTCAGCGCGCTGCGTTGGTGCGCTGAGCGCCGTTGGCTCTATGCCGTGTTGGTGGCGGTCGTGGCGCTCGCGCTGGTGCTGATGCTGCGTTGGATGAGTCGTCGAAGCCGCCTATCACTGCAGCGCTACCCAGCAATCCTCTTCGAGAGCGTCTTGTATGCGCTCTTTTTTTCGAGCTTTTTGCACTTGCTGCAGTCCTCGCCGACGCAGCTCAGTCCAGTGCACAGTCTCTTGGCATTGGCGGGTCCCAAGAGCCCCTGGGAGATGCTCTTTCACTCGGCAGGTGCGGGCTTCAACGAGGAGATGGTGTTTCGGCTCGGGCTTTTTGGTGGCATCGTCCACGCTTCGCGTCGCCTGCGTTTTCCGCGAACCTTGGCGTTGGTTTTGGCCTTTGTCTTGTCGAGTGCGGCGTTCAGCGCCATCCACTACTTTGGACCCTATGGCGATGTTTTCGCTTTCGACAGCTTCATGTATCGTTTGCTCGCCGGGGTGCTGTTGGCGACACTGTACTGGTGGCGCGGTCTGGCGGTGGCGGTGTATACACACGTGTTATATGATGTTTACTTCTTTTTCGTGCTCAATGGCTGAGTCGAAAGTGCGCGAAGCGAAAGCGTGAAAGCGAGGTGCTGATGAGCATTCTTCCCCATCTGGCTGAAGTGGTGCTGATCCTGGTGGTGGTGGCGGTGATTTTTGGTGTGGGGCGGTGGCCTGTGCTCAGCGAGCGGATAGCGCGCAGCACTTTGCCGCCGTCATCGCATGATGAGTAGCGTGAGCAGGAGCAGGAGTACGAGGAAAAAGGCCAGGACCACGAACCACAGTGGCGAGAAGCGTCGCGCCGTCGCGGCCGGAGCGGTGAGGGCTCGCAGCTGGCCTGAGGCTGTTTCATTGCGTTCGAAGGGTGGCTTGGGTTGACCGCCCAGGTGGCTTTGTGGCTTGCGCTGCAGCGGTTTGGTGAGATCTTCGTCGAGTTCTTCGACGTGAGAATCGAGGCGCAGTCTGGCCAGTGGGATACCGACGTCGATGCCAGGCTCTGGCGCCTTGCTCAGGGCGCGGCTCTCGACCACCTTTCGCCGAGGCGCCTGTTCGAGGGTGGCCAGGGGCTGGTCGAGCTTGACTGCCCGCATGGCACCACCTGAGCCCTGAATCACCGTCGATTCGACGAGGGTCGCCGATTTGGCCAGATCAGGCGTCTGCTGGATGATGGTGGCTTCGTCCTCGTCCTCCTCGCTGTGGGCAAAGACGGCGGCCAAGGCGATGGCTTCCCGCGCCTCTTGTGGGCCCAGGCGTTCGGTGTCTTGGTCCTGATCCTGGGTGACCAGGGGCGTGCCATCGAGCGGGCAGGCTTGGGCTTGGAAGGCGAATCTTCCACCACATTTTGGACAGAGCCGCATCCTTCCCATGCGTTCGCGAGCTCCTGCCTTCGCAGACCTTGGTCTGTTGGCGAGGTGTTGGTCGATCTTCGGGGCTGCAGCGCAGTGCGCCTCTGCCTGGCAGCATCGACGACTTCTGCGTCATGCGTGCTCGGCTCGGGCGAGGACCCGCACCGCAGTTCAGCGCCTCAGCATAGAGAGTCGAGGCCGGGGATGCAACCATCACGCAGCGCTCGTTGCACATCCATCGCGGTGTGAAGTTCTTGTCGATTGGGCACTTGGCCTGTTCCCCCAAGTTGTAGTGCTTGTGCAGCTTGCAGCTGACTTGGCGCGTTGGTTCAGCCGTTTGGTCGCTTTGCGATGATTCGGGCCTGCGCTGTCTCGATGATCATGCGCAGCATCTCCGCGTAGCGATAGCCTGCGAAAGAGGCCATCATGGCGAGCTTTCCGTCCCAGCACCAGCCAGGGTTGGCGTTGACATCGAGCAGTTTGACTTCGTCGCTGTCGACGCTCATCCGGAAATCGAAGCGTGCGTAATCACGGCACTCCAGGCGTTCGAAGAGGCGCTTCGCGTAGTCGGTGAGTAGCCGCTGCACTGACTCGTCTGCGGTGCACGAGCGGTACTGAATCGTATTCCAGTATGGGGATTCGGGGACCCACTTGGATTCGTAGCTCAGAATGCGCGGCAAATCGGCAGGTAGGCCTGAGTAGTCTACCTCGAGGATGGGCAGGACTTGGTAGCCGACGCCAGGATTGCCAATGATGCCCACTGAGAACTCAGTACCTCCGAGGAATTCCTGAACCAAGATGGGGCTGCCTGGCAGGAGTTGGCGCAGGTACTCGATGTGGTGAAGCGCTTCGTCGGGCGTCTCGACCACCGCAGTTCGGGTGATGCCAATCGAGCCGTCTCCTTGTGCGGGCTTGATGAGCGCTGGGAGCACCGAAGCGATGGTGCCGGCCATGTCATCGGGGGCCAGGTAGGTCTCAGCGGGGACCGGCACGTCGAGGCTCTGTGCGACGGCACGCACGAAGCTCTTGTTGTAACAAAGGGCGAGACAGGTGGGATGGGAACCGGAATAGGGGACCCCGATGATATCGAGGTATGCGGGTAAGTGGAGCTCCAGCTCCGCCTTGTT
Organism: Myxococcota bacterium; assembly: GCA_034002465.1. Lineage (GTDB taxonomy): Bacteria > Myxococcota_A > Bradymonadia > UBA4248 > JAVFAO01 > JAVFAO01. Next base: position 911 of record JAVFAO010000005.1, on the reverse strand, counting down.
GGCATAGCCTTCGTCGCACAAGTTGAGCACGAACTTGGGAGGTCGCTGCCGCAGGGCAGGCAACATCGATGCGTGCTCGTCGACATAGCTGAATTGGTAGGCCGTCAACTCGGACAAGGCAGCTTTGAGGCGCGCCACCGTCTCCAGATCCTCCGGGTTGAACTGTCCACCCTTTTTCACGGTGTCGGGAAGGCGAGGGTCACCCAAGAGCACTGTCACCTCTGGAAAAGGCACCTGACTTGGACGCGTCTTCTGCTCTCGCTCAGGGGCTTTGGCGGTGACGAAGATGCGCCGCGCCATCATCCCCAGATCTTGGTTTCGCTCAGATTGAGTTGCGTATTCGGTGTGAATCTCGACTTCGAGAAAGCCGCAGCGTTCCAGAAGTTCGATGATTCCTGCACGAGAATACAGTCTTTCAGCATAGAACTGGTCGGCGATCACACCATTCTCGCCATCAACCACCACCTCTCGGCTGATCAGCCGAGAGCTGTCGGCCGAGAGTGAGCGCTCACGACAGACGAAGTGTGTCTTGCCAATCCACTCCCACGAGCGCGGCTCGAAGTGCTGACGCAGCCACTCTCCATCAGCGAGGTCCAAAAGCAATTTGCCTCCCGAACGAAGCGCTCGCTTGACCGTGACCAAGACTCGGGCGTCGTCGTCGGCGCTCTCGAAGTAGCCAAAGGAGTTGCCCATCATGATGACCGCATCGAAGCACGCTTCGTGGATGCGGATTTGCCGAGCGTCACCCTCGCGGAAGCGCACGGGCAGCTCGAGCTTCTTCGCGCGTCGGCGGGCGAGGCGCACCAGATAGGCGGAACGATCGATGCCGAGAACCTCTCGGAAACCTCGTCGTGCCAGTTCGAGGCTGTGACGTCCCTGGCCGCAGCAGAGATCGAGCACACGCATGTCTG
>JAVFAO010000004.1:0-57743 GCA_034002465.1 Myxococcota bacterium | reverse complement strand
GCCCACTCTTCTTCGATGAAGGCGATTTCGGTGGGCGAGCTTACACCTAGCCGCTCCAGGGTGTCTGGAATGGTGTAGGCGATTTGGCTAAAGTCGACTGGCGCCTCCAAGGCCTTGCATAACTGCGGCACCTCGTCATCGAAAAACTCGGCGATTTCTTTGAGGATGTAGATGGTCCTCGGGCGGTTGTCGAGCAGTGTCCCATCCAAGTCGAAGATAGCCAACGAAGAGACACGGCGTCGCGTCAAATCATGCACCGTGTGGATCACCTCGTTCAGTTTCTGGCACTGCATGGACTGTTCAATCGATTGCATGGGCTCCCTCCCTTGCTGTGGACGCTGCGGCTCGATGGCGTGTCGATGCAGCTCGGCTTCGAAGCTTTTGCTATCCTGCGCGATCACAGAATCAGATCGCAAGATTAGACATCACGTCTTGCTCTCGGTATGCTCTTGCATGGTCTGGTTGCACCGCAAGAGGTGAAGCATGTCCAGGTGTTCGCTTCTGTCGCTTCGACGCTCTCTTTTCGAATCCAGGTGCCTTGCTTGTTTTCGAGCAAGCTCCCTCTGCATCGGACTCGTTTTCCTTGGCCTCGGGTGGGGTTGTGCGAGTGAGACGAACATTTACGATGCGAGCAGCGAGCAGGACAACGCACCGTCTTGTGACCTCGAGTGTGTTCTCGCTTGCTGTGATGGGGTCTGTGTTTCCACCCAAACCAACGCAGCCCACTGCGGCGCTTGCTACAACGTTTGCCCCCAAGGCGAGAGCTGTGTTGGCGGCCAATGTGTGACGCCTTGTGCTGGCGGTGTACTCTGTGATGGTGACTGCACCGATACCCAGACCGATCGCGCGCACTGTGGTGGCTGCGGCAATAGCTGCGGGCCGCTGGAGGTCTGTGTGAGTGGGCTGTGCCGAGCTGGATGCCCCAGCGCCCAGAGCCCTTGCTCCGGCGCTTGTGTGGATCTGCAAGTGGACACTGCCAACTGCGGGAGCTGTGGCAACACCTGCGCCGACGGTCAGCAGTGCTCGGCGGGCAAGTGCGAATGCGCGCCTGGACGCGACGACTGCGACGGTGTAGCCAGCAACGGCTGTGAGGCCACCTCCGGCTGTGCGTGTCAACCTGGCGAGCAGCGCAGTTGCTACTCGGGCAAAGCAGGAACGGCTGGAACGGGTGAGTGCCGAAACGGCACCCAGAGCTGCCGCACTGATGGGACTGGCTGGGGTGATTGCAGTGGACAGGTGGTGCCCAAGACCGAGGTCTGCGGCAACGGCAAAGACGACGACTGCGACGGTGCCACTGACGAAAACCTCGACGAAGACGGCGATGGCTGGGGAGCCTGCGACGGCGATTGCTGTGACAGCCTGGCCTCTGGATGTGCCGTCGATCCTGCCAAGGTCAACCCTGGGGCCTACGATTTCCCTGGGAACTACCTCGACGACGACTGCGATGGCACCTTCGACAACGTCAGCCCCCGAGACTGCAGCCCCAACACAGTGACCTCCAACATCAGCGCCGACGGCTTGGTCAGGGCGATGGACCTTTGTCAGTTCACCTCTGGCGACCCCGAGAAATGGGGCGTGATCTCGGCCTCCCTGTCGCTTGCTGGTGGCAGCGGCACCCCGGAGCAACAACAATTGGGCATCCTCAAAAAGCTTGGGGGCAGTATTGCGCCGCTGCAAGGTCAGACCCTTGCTGTCATGTCATCGGGGACGGGACGCGGGGTGGGTGATGCCGCCTACGTCAACCCCTACGACCCTGGTTTCGATGCGGACACCCTCTCGACGGCGCCGACCGCCTACACCAGCGCGCACGGCGGTATGTTGCAGACTGTCGCTGGATGTCCTTCAGGCGAGACCAGTGTGCGAGACTCGGTGCAGCTGCGCTTGCGACTGCGTGCTCCCACCAACGCCAACGGCTTTCAGTTCAAGTTCCGTTTCTTCTCTGCCGAGTACCCAGAGTACCTGTGTTCGAGCTACAACGACTTCTTCCTGGTCCTCATGCACGGCGCCCACAGCGAAATCCCAGCCGATCACAACATCTCCTTCGATGCCAACGGCAGCCCGGTCTCGGTAAACAACGCCTTCTTCACCACCTGCCTCCCCAAATTCTGTGGCTATTTGCATGATGGTGTGGACCTTGACGACGACGGCTGCCCCGACTCCCTGGAGTGCCGGGCAGGCTACTGCGCGACCGTCCATGGTGCTTGCCCCGACGGCGCGGCCGACCTTGCGGCCTTCGAAAACCTCTATGACATGGCAGGTGCAACATCTTGGCTGACCACCACCGCGCCTGTCGTTCCAGGTGAGGAATTCTACTTGGAATTCTACATCTGGGATACCTCCGACCAGTGGCTCGATTCGCTCGTCATCATCGATGACTTCCAGTGGCGTATCGATCCCACCAAGGTCGAGACCTTCAACTGAGCCGCTTCCTCGAACTGCATTGGATTTGCCCACCGCAGCTCGCGGCTTTCGATTCAGCTCGCTCGTAGCTCGTGGAGCATTTCGCCGAGCACTCGCAAGTGGTTTTGTTCCTCCGCGATCAAGCGCTCGATCACTGGCACGTCTTCCTCACGAACCATGCGCCGCAGGTCATGGAAGAAGAGCACCGTGTCTTTCTCGAAGGAGATGGCGAAGCGGATGGCGTCGATCTCGTTACCCAAGTCGTCGACGAGTTTTCGCGCTGCCTCGGGTGTAGGGAACACGCGCGTTTCGACAACGGTGCGTAGGTAGGCCTGATAGTTCGGATCGGTTCGCCACTCGCCCGCATATCGAACGCTGGCGAGCATCTCCTCGAAAGCCTTGGCATGCTCGCCTTCCTCCTTCAGGAGGAATTCGAAAAGCGCTTTGATCTTCGGATTTTTGCTGTGTTTGATGGCCTGCTCGTAAAAGGCTTCACCGCAGCGCTCGATCTGCTTTGCAATGTCAACCAGCTCAACCTCGGAATACGCCTGCGTCATGTTTGCTCCGCTTGCTGGGGCCCGCGATGAAACGGGCGAGAGGACCTCGACGTCTACACCTACGCTGTGCAACCCACAATGGATCGTCGTCACAGCTCGGGTGGCTGCAGCCGCGGGAAGATGCCTTGCATCCAGTGGGACGGCCGATGCAGAATGCGTGCGGGCTCTGCAGTGGGGCCTGAGTGCGAACCCAGGCCAACGGCGCCGGAGACGAGCTTTGCTCACAGGAGGCTAGATGAACGGTGCTCGGGCAACGCTCGCAGCGCTTACCCAGCAGCGTCTTCGGGCGCTCTCCGAGGCATGGCAGCGTCGGGAGCCGAGCGCGTTGCTCGCCGAGCGAAAGCAACGAGCCCCTGACGTGTTCGTCGAGCCTAGCGGTCCCGTTTCGAGCCTCAGGGATGCGCTGCGCCTCGCTCCGAGTGGAGCGCTGATTCGACTGGCTGAAGGGGTCTATCGGGAGCGTCTGCGTTTCGAGCGTCCGGTGAGCATCGAGGGAGTGGGAGCGGTGCGGCTCGAGCTCGAGCCTGGCTCGAAGCCGAACCTCGAGGGCTTGGCGGTCTCGTTGCGGGGGCTGGAAATCAGCACGTCGGTGCCTTGGAATGTGAGCGCTGGGGTGTTGCTCTTCGAGGATTGCAGGCTCGAAGCGAGCTCGACGATGGTCGTGGCTCGCGGTAGCGATGCGCGCGTGGAATTCTGGGGTTGTGGGCTCTTCGCGGCGGCGCGGGCTGAGCTGCTCGAGGTGTCTGGCGGGGCGTCGCTGTTGATGGCGGACTGTGAAGCTCAGAATTCTGGTGGAGGACTGCTGCAACTGAGCGCTGCGCCCTCGAGAGCCATGCTGCGTCGCTGCCAATTTGGACCCGCTCGTCGAGGCTTCTCGTTGAATTCCGGTGCCGATTTGCAAGCGTCGTCATGTACTTGGCGGCAGCTCGATGAGCAGGCGCTGACGCTCTCCTCGCTGAGCCAGGTGTTGTTGAGGGACTGTGACTTCGAGCGAAGCGCCTTGCTGCTGGAGGAAGCGGCTGCCATCATTGACCGATGTCGTATTCTCGGTGATGGCGATTTTGGGGTCACTCTGCGCGCTCGAGGCGCGAGCCTGGAGGCAGAAGCCTGTGAGCTCAGGGGAGTCGGGTTGTCGGTGCTAGAGCGCGCTCAGGCTCAGTTGCGCGGTTGTCGTTTGAGTGATTCTGAGCTTGCTGTGAGTGCGGACTTGGGCGCCCTGCTCGAGCTCCGGGATTGCGTATTCGAGTGCAACCAGCGCTCGCTGCTGGCGCAGCGAAAGGCCGAGCTCCAGGTCGTCGCTTGTCGTTTCGTCGGCGAAGGAAGAGCGGCTGTTGAGCTGAGCGATGGCCGTTCCCGTTTCGAAGCTTGTGTTTGGACGGACACCGAGACCGCGCTGCGTGCGCTTGCGCGTGCCCGAGTGCTGGTCGAAGGCTGTTCGTTCGAGAACAGTGATGGAGTGGCGCTCGAGCTTGGCAGCGGCGCACAGCTACAGCTTCGGCATTCTCGCCTCGGTCCTCGTGCTCGTTCTCTGTGCCTAGACCCCAAGGCGAAGTTCAAGGAAGAAGCGAATCGCTTCGAAGAATAGGCGCTGCGACTCTGGTCTGGCGCGCGTGACGGTCTGTGTGGCCTAGCCCTTGCTGTTTCGGCGCTGGGCAGGAGGGTGACATGAGATCGAATCGCATCGTGTTCGCGGCTCTGTTGGTGTTGTTGAGTGTAGGACTTGGGTGCCAAGAAGAATCCACGGTGAGCATTGTCGACGGTCACGATCGACAGGAGCACGCAGGCTTACGCATCAACGAGTCGGCGATAGCCGCATCTCGGGATGGTTCGCGGGTGGACCTTCGAATACCCATCGAGCAAGTCCAGGGGCTCGAGAGCTCCGGTGAGCTTGCGCTGTCTCTGCGAACGCTCGACGGAAAACTGATAGATGCTGTCAGAATTCCGTTCTCGATTGAGCAGGGGAGCGCCCTGGTTGAGGCCTCGCTCGAAGGCGTGGGGGCAGATGAGGAGAGTGGGGCGCTGGCCAAGTATGTGATCCACTATGAGGCGCTCTCTTCTCGTGCGCACCTCTGGGGACGGCGCAGCCTCTTCGCGGCGATGCAGCAGCGCGAAGTGCACGTGTTGTCAGCGGATGAGTTCGTTGCAGGGAGCGTTGGTAGCGTCCGCATCGTTGCCAGAGATCCAGTGAGTGGCACGGGGCTCGCCGACGCGCGCGTTCGGGGTCGGCTCGAGCTCGAGGGCGATGATGGTGTGTTGCGCTCCATTCCTCTGTTCGAGCAGCGCACCGATGAGCATGGGGTTTTGGCGGCGCGCATGGACATGCCGGCGGAAGCGTTGCAGGGCACCCTGTTGCTCGAGCTGGAGACTGAGGCCGGCAGCGAGGTGATTGCTCGGCCGGTGAAGGTGGTGCAGGCTGAGAAGATCCTGTTCAGCACGGACAAGCCCATCTATCAGCCAGGTCAGACCATTCACATGCGTGCGCTCGCGTTGCGCAGACCGGAGCTGAATGCCGCCGCTGACGTGCCCTTGCGATTCGAGGCGCGTGATGGGAAGGGGAACAAGATCTTCAAGGTCGAGCGTGAATCCGATGCGTTTGGGGTTGCAGCGGCAGAGCTGCGCTTGGCTCGCGAACTGAATATGGGTGATTTTGCGTTGTGCGTCAGCGTGGGGGAGGCGCAGAGCTGCAAGACGGTGCTCGTCGATCGCTATGTCTTGCCCAAGTTCAAGCTGGGCTTGAGCACCGACCGGGGCTGGTACCATCCGGGTGAGACCGTGCAAGCGAGCGTGGAGGCATCGTACCTGTTTGGAAAGGCCGTCGCTGGCGCCAGCTATACCCTCGAGGCGAAGAGCTTTGACGTTGGATTCCAGACCTTTGCGCAGCAAAGTGGGGTCCTGGACGAGCAGGGCCAGGCTGCCTTTAGCCTCGAGCTTCCGAGTTATCTCGTGGGTGGGCAGCTCGAATCGGGAGCAGCCTTCGTCCAGCTCGACTTGAATGTCACCGATTCTGCAGGGCAGACGCAGAGTTTGAGCCGGCAGCTGACGGTGGCGCAGAGTGGCTTGGTGCTCAACGCGATTCCGCGCAGCAAACTGCTTCCTGGACAGCCGGCGACGTACTATGTGGTGGCTACGGATCCAACGGGCATGCCGAAGCAGGCCCAGCTCTCCCTCAGTGGGCCTGATTTCTCGCTCACCGCAGAGACGGATTCAGCGGGGATCGCGGAGCTGAGCTTCACTTGTCCTTCCGAGTCTGTATTCGACTTGAACCTAAACGCGAGCACATCCTTGGGTCAGCAGAGCAGCTTGAATTTGGCGATCGACCTTCGTGAGAGCACCGACCAAGGGGCGATTGCGCTGTTGAGCGACAAGGCCATCTATCGGGTAGGGGAGAAGGTTGAGCTTCAGCTCTTGACCTATGGGGAGACGGAGCGCGTGTTCCTGGATGTGCTCCGGGACGCTCAGACCTTGCTCACCAAGACCATCGATGTGCAAGGATCGAACACCACCTTCAGCTACGATTTGGACGCCTCTTCGACAGGCAGCTTGCGTTTCGAGGTGTATTACGCCAGCGCGTCTGGGCGCATCGTTCGGTCGAGCAAGCGGGTGCTGGTGGAGCCTGCGGACGAGCTGCAGATCAGCGCTTCGATGGATGCCGAAGAATACAGGCCGGGAGAATCGGCCAGGGTGTTCTTCGAGGTCAAGGACGCACAGGGTGCGGGTGTGCAAGCGGCGCTGGGCATCTCGATCGTCGATGAGGCCGTATTTGCCTTGCAAGAGATGCAACCTGGTTTGGCGAAACTCTTTTTTGCCATCGAGCAGGCGCTGCTCGAGCCTCGTTTCGAGTTGCACGGCTTTTCGGCGAGCGAAGTGCTCACCGATACGAGCGGTGACGCCGAGCAGCGAGAGCGGGCTGCACAGCTGCTGATGGCCTCGGCGGATGACCTCTCTCCGTATGCCATCGAGGTGAATACGCTTGCTGATGCGAAGACGATGTCCAAGCGTATCGTAGAGGATGCGGTGAAGATTCAGGCTGGCGCCGTGTTCGAGAAGATGGGCCAGTTGTTGGATTCTGGGCTCTACGGCGAGGACGATGCATTGAGGCTTGCGGCGGCGGTCGATGGGAGCATGGCTGATCCTTGGGGCCAGGGCTACCGAGTGCGGGCGGTGGATGGCGAGGTCATTGTGCTCAGCAGTGCTGGTCCGGATGAGGCGTTTGGCAGTGAGGACGATGTCGAGCTGCGCGCTTCTGTGTGGAGCATTCGTCGACTGCAGTCTCCTGATGGGGACGGGTTAGTAATGGGCGCGGGCGATGGGGATTGGGCCGAACCCAACGCGGTCGCCGAGGAGAATGATGAAGCGCGGGCGGAGGGAGCGGAGGCATCGGTGCGGGTTCGCAAGCATTTTCCCGAGACTCTGCTCTTCGAGCCAGCGCTGATCACCGATGCCGATGGAAGGGCGAGCCTCGACGTGGCGCTCGCCGATTCGATCACGACCTGGCGGATGAGCACCATGGCGTCGACGGTGAGCGGTCGTCTCGCCTCGGGGAGCCACCCCATTCGCGTATTCCAGCCTTTCTTCATTGATATCGATTTTCCGGTCACCCTGACGCAGGGCGACGAGCTCTCGGTTCCGGTCGTGGTGTACAACTACTTGGAGACGAGCCAGAGCGTGAGTCTGCGTGTGGATCAGAGCGTGGGAGACTGGTTCAGCCTGCTCGATGGTGCTGAGCAGGTCTTGGTGGTGTCGCCTGGGGCTGTGACGGCGACGCATTTCCGGGTTCGGGTGGAGCGGGTCGGGGTGCATCCGTTTCGGGTCTTCGCGATGGGCAGCAGCATGAGCGACGCCATCGAGCGAAGCATTGAGGTGCTGCCCGACGGCGAGCGCATCCCGATTTCCATCAGCGGTAGGCTTGATGCGGATGTGTCGCAATTGGTGTCGATTCCTACGGACGCGGTGCCGGCGTCGTCGGCCCTCTTCGTGAAGCTCTATCCGGGGATGTTTGCGCAGGTGGTTGAGGGCTTGGATAGCTTGCTGCAGCTCCCGAGCGGTTGTTTCGAGCAGACCAGCTCGACCACCTATCCCAATGTCTTGGCGTTGCGCTACATGCGGGCGAGTGAGCAGGTGACACCAGAGATTGAGCTCAAGGCGAGCGAGTACATCGCGCTTGGCTATCAACGTCTGCTTTCCTATGAGTGCAGCACAGGTGGTTTCGAGTGGTTTGGGAACGATCCTGCGCACCGGATCCTCACGGCCTATGGTCTGTTGGAGTTCACGGACATGGCGGAGGTCTTTGCGGTGGAGCCGGCGTTGATCCAGCGCACGCAGGCGTGGCTGCTGTCGACTCAGGAGTCCGATGGTCGATTCCGGGCGGCGGCCGAGGGGATTCACGAGGGGGCGACCAATCACTTTACCGACAGTGATCTGCGGGCGACTGCCTATGTGACCTATGCCTTGCTCTACTCGGGCTATCGTGGTCCGGCGAGCGACAAGGCCATCAGCTATTTGCAGCAGAACCTGTCATCTGCCCAGGACGCCTATACCTTGGCGCTGATTGCGAATGCATTGCTGCTCGCTGCGCCGTCCTCATCTTCGGCAGCGGCAGCGATCGAGGCTCTGGTCTCACAGGCCAAGCTCGAGCCTGGTCGGAGTGGGAGCTTGGCGTACTGGCAGAGCGGAACGCAGTCCTTGTACTACAGTTCGGGTGAGACGATGAACATGGAGACGACGGCGATGGCGCTGCTCGCGCTGATCGCGTCGGGGAGTCATGCCGAGCTGGTGGAGCAGGGGGTGTCGTACCTGTTGGAGAACAAGGATGCTTTTGGAAACTGGTCAAGCACGCAGGCGACGATCTTGAGCCTGCGTGTGTTCCTGGCGATGCTCGAGAGCAGGACGCAGCCAGTGGACGCCGAGCTGGTGGTGTCGATTGCAGGGCAGCAGGTGCAGACCCTTCACGTGGATGCGTCGAACTCGGACTTGATGCGGCTCGTAGACCTCTCTCCATATACGATGGAGGGGGACAACCTAGTGACCATCAAGTTTACAGGAAGTGGCGCGATGATGTATCAGATCGCAGGACGCTACTACCTGCCGTGGGATGGCCACGGCCCCTCTCAGGATGAGTTGCTTGCGATTGAAGTGGAATACGATCGGCAGCACCTCGAGGTGGACGACATCATCACCGCCACGGCGACGGTGCACAACCGGGGTGCGCATCGCCTGGACATGATCGTGGTCGACCTTGGCGTGCCGCCTGGTTTTGATGTGCTCAGTGGCGAGCTCGAGGCGGCGGTTGCAGATGGTCGCTTGAGCAAGGTGGAGCTGACAGGGCGGCAGATCATTGTCTATCTGTATGGGCTCGATGCGGGAGCGTCGTTGAGCTTCTCCTATCAACTGCAAGCGCGCATGCCCTTGGAGGCGCAGACACCGCCGAGCCAGGCATACTTGTACTACGACCCCGCGGTGAGCGCCGAGGCCGAGCCGATTGCTGTCACGGTGGAGTGACGTTGCGAGCGGAGCTTTGCTGCTGAGGTTCTCTTGCACGGACCTTCGCGTCCAATCCTCTTCGCCTCCTCACAGCGACTGCCGGCTCGCTGGATTGCCTTCGCTTTCCGAGGGCGTCAGCGCAGCTTGTTGCCTGCCACGAGCGACTCGCCCTCGTCATGCGGGTTTGTCTCCGCGTCCTCGCCTCCTTGCCTTCCTGGCTTTCGTCTTCTCTCGACAGTGTTCGGGGACTGCGATAGGCTCGGTGTCCGTGCGTTTCGGGGAAGGGCCTACGATGGCTGTCTCCGTCTACACAGGATGCCGTGAGCGGCATTTTTTTCGAGAGGGAAACATGAAAAAGTCCTTTTTGTTGAGCATGATTTTGTTGCTGGTGGTCCTGGTGGGCTGCAAGCCACAGGACCCGGCCCCTGCCAAGGGTGAGGAGACGAAGACCGAGAAGCCTGCTGACCCCGAGAAGCCTGGCGATGAAGCCAAGCCGGTCGAGGACAAGGTGGATCCGAGCGCCAAGCCTGCCGAGCAGGGGGCCACGGACAAGCCTGCTGAGCCCGTTGCGGATGCGCCCACGGAGCCTGCGGTGGTCGATCCGGCAGCCCCGGCAGTGCCCGCTGAGCTGGCGGCGCTCGACGTAGCGGCCTACGCCGCTGGTGGCACCAACCCCTTCCTATCGATGATTCCCGCTGATGCGCCCTATGCGTGGGTGAGCTTGAAGACGGTGCCATTCGAAGAGATGCCCTTCGACATCAGCAAGTGGATGCCCTTCTACGAGGGTCTTGCTGAGCAGCTCGCCAAGGACGTCCCCAGCTTCGGCGCGGGCTTCAAGGCCGTCGTGGGTGAGCTCAAGGACAAGATGACCAAGGAAGGGCTCGAGTCGCTGGGCGTTGCGACCCAAGGGCACATGGCCATTTACGGCGTCGGCGTGTGGCCGGTGCTGCGCATGCAGCTCAAGGATGGTGCGGCGTTCGAGGCCTTCGTTCAGCGAATCGAGACGGCCATCGGCGCCAAGGCGGAGCTCAAGAAGCTGGGTGATGTGCCCTACCGTGTGTTCCCCATCGAGGATGGCATCGTCCTCACCGCGGTGGTGCTGCCCAATCAGGTGGTGCTCGCCCTGGCCCCCGAAGCGCAGCTCGAGTGGCTCTTCGGTTATGTCTTTGGTCAAACCAAGCTCGACAAGAGCATGGCTGACTCTGGTGTCTTCGAGACCATCATGACCGCCCATGCCTCGGCCAAGGGGCTGAGCGCGGGTATGGTCGATTTGCTGGGCATCGAGAAGGTGCTCTCTGGCGACGCCACCAACCTGGTGAGCGAGAGCCTGGTGGCGATGGGCGCTCCCCTGCCTCTGCTCGCTGGCGACTGCAAGACCGAGGTCGATGCGCTGGCAGCGAAGTTCCCGCGCCTGATGGTGATCGCCCAGGAGTTCGAAGGCTATGCCGACATGGCGCTGACGTTGCAAGTCACCGACGCTACGCTGCTGAGCGAGCTACAAGGCCTGCGCGCTGCAGTGCCTGGAATGGGCGCGACGATCGATGCCTCCAATCTGGCTGCGCTGGGTTTGGCGGTTGACCTCAAGGCTGGCCTCGATTGGCTGACTGCGAAGGGCGCTGCGCTGCAGGAGAGCCCCTTCAAGTGTGAGTTTCTCGCTGGCATGAACGAAGCTGGCGGTGAGCTCAGCGGTCTGGGTGCCCAGGTTCCTCCTCCTTTCATGTCGCTCAAGGGCGCCTTCGTGTTGCTCAAGGACATTGCCATCGAGGGTGGCATGCCCAGCAAGCTCGAGGTCATGGCGCTCGTCGCTGGCTCCGGTGAAGAGCTGTGGAAGACCGTCTCCGGCATGGCACCAGAGTTCGCAGGGCAGCAGACCGAGCTGGGCAAGGTCGTTCCCGTCACCGTGCTGCCGCCGCAGATGCCTCCCTTCATCCAGGAGCCGAGTCTGCTCGTCGCCGACAACGCCATCGCGGTCTCCGTTGGTGCTGGCCTCGCTGAGCAACTGCCGGCCTTCGCGAGCGCAGCCAGCGGCGAGAACGCTCCCTTGATGTTGATGGCCTTCGACTATGGCCGCCTCATGACCCTGGTCTCTGCCCTTCCCGATGCCGACCCCATGATGGCCCAAATGGGTCAGTACTTTGGCGGCTTCGGCATGACCACCATGCGCGTCGGCGTGAGCGAGACGGGCGTGGAGTTCGGCTTCCAGATGCAATACAAGAAGTGAGCGAAGCGAGGCACGAGTCAGCGTCTGTCGCGGGCGCATCCGATGCGCCTGCGCAGCGCTGCGAGGTTCTCGCGAGAGCGAACGAATGGCAAGAAGTGAGCGAAGCGAGGCACGAGTCAGCGTCTGTCGCGGGCGCATCCGATGCGCCTGCGCAGCGCTGCGAGGGTCTCGCGAGAGCGAACGAATGCCAAGAAGTCGTAGCCTGGAGGCGGAGACTCGCTGCGAAGCAAGCCCGAAGGGTGCGTGCCAGGGATGGCATGCAACAAGCACTCGCATTGAAGCGCGCCACCGCTCTCTTCCTGTGAACGCGATGGGGGCCAGGCCTGGATACGATGGCCCCTCCCGATGAACCTGCCCTTTCGAACAGGGAATGCAATGCGTGGGAAAACTCGATTTGTTCTGCTCCTGCTCTTGCTGAGTGCGAGCTTCTTCGCTTGCCATCGGCCGCCCAAAGAGGCGCCCGAGGTGCAAGCCGAGCCTCCTCAAGAGGTCTTGTATCCATCGGTGGATCGTCCCGTTGACACGCAGGCCCAAGCGCCCGCACCCAACGAACTCGCCCCAACCCCGGCTGTGGATCCCGCTCAGGCTCCCAAGATCGTAGCGGTTCAGGCTGCCTATGATTTTGGCAAAGTGAAGCAGGGCGAAGAAGTCAGCCATGTGTTCAAGATTCGCAACGAGGGCAAGGGGGACCTCACTCTGCTCTCGGCGCGCAGCTCTTGAGGCTGCACAGCTGCTGTCGTGACGACAGCGGCCATTCCCCCGGGTGGGGAAGGAGAAGTGAAAGCGACATTGCACACCGCAGGTCGCAGTGGAAAATTGAGCAAGCGGGTGACGGTGAAGTCGAACGATCCGGTGACGCCAGAACTGAATCTCGATTTGAGCGGTGAGATCGTCGTCGATGTCTGGGTCGAACCTCGCGCCATTTCCTTTGGTCAGCTTGGGAAGGGCGAGCAGGCTCAGCGCCCGCTGACGGTCAACGTCGCCGATCCTGCCAAGTTCAAAATCACCTCGATCATGCTCGACGACGAACGCTTCAAGATGGTTCCCGAGACGGCAACCGATGGTATCGGCAGCTATCAGCTCGCCTTTTCAGGTGCCAGTGAGCTTGGGGCGATCAACAGCAAGCTGGTGATCACCTACAAAGCACCCCCAACTGCCGAAAATCCTACGGGGGAAGAGCGACTCGAGGCGATCGTTCGCGCCTCCATCGTCAGTGACCTGCGCTATGCCAAGAACCTGTCCTTCATCAAGCGAGACGGCACCTTTGCCTCGCAAGACCTGGTTTTTACGCATCGAGCGGGCAATTCGGTGAAAATCCTGGGGGTCGAGGGCGCTGCAGAGCACCTGCGCTTCACCATTAGCGAGGCTGAAGGCACGCGCGCGGTCATCAAGGTCGAGCTCGTCGATCCAAGCCGCAGCTATGCGCAGGCCGTTCGCGACAAGTTCATTGTCAAGACGGATAACGCCGACGAGCCTGAGTCGGTGGTGCAGTTCACCATCGCGGAGGCACCCGCGCGCCGCGACCCGCGCGCCAACACCTTCGACCGTCCGAACAAGGCCGGCGTGTTGCGCATGGAGCGCCCAAGCAACGCGCCAGACCTACAGCTCAAGCCCGCGCTACCGCCTGCGCCAGCTCCTTCAGCGACGCCTTGAGCAGCGGCTCCTTTCTAAGAGCCCCTTAGGCCTTGAGGCCGATGTTGCGCAGGAAGCGCTTGCGCTGCTCAATGTCCTCTTCGGTTTCGATGCCGAGTGATGCGCCGCCGTCGATGACCCCCAATACCCCGCGTCCTTGTTCGGTTTGGGCGAGGATGACCTGCACGGGATTGGCAGTGGCGCAGAAGATCCGGCACAGCTCTGGGACCTCTCGCACTGCGCGCAAGACGTGGATCGGGAAGAGGTTTGCCAGTGTGATGAGGAAGCAGTGCCCTGCGCCGATGGCCAACATGTTGCGTGCGGCGAGCGCTTCCATCTCGGGGTCGGTTCCACTGTGACGAACCAGCCTGGGGCCGCTGGCCTCGCAGAACGCGACGCCAAACTGAGCGTTGGGAGCGGAGCTGGCGACGGCCTCGTGCAGATCCTCGACGGTTCGAATGAAATGGGACTGACCGAAGATGATGTTGACCTCGGCCGGCTTCTCGATGGCAAGTGTAATGAGTTCCATGGATTTTCCTACTGCTTCTGCGCGAAGTGAACGAAGCCTCACAGCCGCGCGACAGTCTGGAGCACATGCAACTGCCGCGAGCTCGGTGTTTGAGCGTGCACAGGCGCGCCATCACGTGCTGCTCCAGAGGAGCTTGCCAAGGGCCACTCGCTGCGTCAACGCGCGAGCAGTGCGGCTGCAAGCTTCTCTTGTCGCTGCGAGGCCACAGTTTTTTGAGGGCATCAGGAAGATGAGGCTCCGAAACACCGGCCATGGGCCTCTAAGTTGTTGAAGGTATTGAGATTGAGTGTTTCGTAGGAGCTTGGCAGGGGTCTTGCGAACAAGGCTATTCGTCGCGGGAACAGACTTCGAGTCGAGGACCTGCCACCGACTCCACCCCTTCCAGGAATCCAGCCAGCGGAGAATTGACCATGAAACGTATGCGATGGATGCTCTATGCGCTTGTCGTCGCCAGCACCAGCTTGATGGCGTGTATCGAGGTTCCGGAGCCCCCACCTCCCTGTCAAGCCGACGCGGTGTGGGCGTTGAATCTGGACAGTGGAAGCTGTGCCTGGGTGAGTCCTTGTGACGGCGACTGGACGCCTTGCCCAGTGGGCGAGTGTTCGAGTCTCTCAGCGGACCAATGTGAGCTCAATCCCGCGTGCGAGCTGGTGGTGGCACCCTGTCTGTGCATTGGTGACAGTGGCGGCGAGTTCTGTGATTGCACGAATGCCGTCGTGTGTCAGGAGAAGCCCCTCACGGTTTGTGAGGGCTTGGACGAAGCCAGCTGCATGAGGACGCCTGGTTGTGAGCCGGAGTATGGCTGGAGTGATGGCTTGCGCGAGGATTTCGACGCTGGCGCGCCCTGTATGGCCGAGGACTGCATGCCGCCATCGAGCTGGACCTACTTGGGTTGCTTCGAGCATGGCCCAACGAATTGCTACGACCACGCAGATCCGTACGCCTGCAGCATCGACCCAGCTTGTCAGTGGGTGGAGACCATGGGACCGGAGCCGTGCTGGTGCGACGGCTTCGATTGTCGCTGCATGGAGCCCGAGCCCATGGGTGGCTATTGCGAGCCCATCATCCAGTCCTGCTATGACCTGTACGATGCAGGAAGCTGCTGGTCGACGCCAGGCTGTGAATGGGTAGGTGAGATGGCCCCGATGCCGACCCCGATGCCAGACCCCTTCTGTGAGTGCGAAGGTGACGTTTGCAACTGCATTGCGCCCGTACCCTACGACCCAGGCTACTGCCAACCGCAGCAGCCCCGGAGCTGCTATGACCTCTACGATGAGGGCAGCTGTTGGACGATGCCCGGTTGCGAGTGGATTGGCGAAGGGGGAGCAATGCCCGAGCCCAACTGCGACTGCGACGACTCTGGCGATTGCATCTGCTGGGACGAGGTGATGCCATACCCTGCAGGCTATTGCCAGCCCGTTCAGGAGCGTAGCTGCTACGACGCCTATTACCCCGAAAGCTGCTGGTCGATCCCTGGCTGTGAGTGGACCGAGGAGATAAGCGAGCCGATCTGCGAATGTGAGCCTGGGGGTGAGTGCTACTGTGCCGACGAGATTCGCTGGGGTTGGTGCCAGCCCGTCCAGACGCTGCGATGTGAGGACCTCTACGACCCTTACAGCTGCAGTTCTTCTCCAGAGTGTGAGTGGGTGGAGTTTTGGGGCGAGCCCTATCCCTGTGATTGCGATCCTTCGATGCCCGATTGTGGCTGCGCGGGTCTGATGCCTCCCACTGAGGGCTACTGCCAGACCATCGCGATCAAGGGCTGCGAGTCTCTCTACGAGGAGGGTCAGTGTGCGAGCACCCCTGGCTGCGCTTGGGCCTATGTCGAAGAGGTGCCGCCCGAGTGCTGGTGCGACCCGAACGGCATGTGCTTCTGTGACGAGCCCGTTCCTGCGCCCTACGGCTACTGCTACACGGTGCAAGCGCCCAGCTGCTGGGATCAGTATGACGAGTACAGCTGCATGAGCGACCCTGCCTGTGTCTGGATCAACGATGGTTTAGGGATGCCCTGCGAGTGTCCGGAAGGCCAGCCCTGTGAGTGCGACTGGATCGGCGGCTATTGCATGCCTGCAGAGCAGCGTGGTTGCTACGACTTTTTCGATCTCGAGGGCTGCTTGAGCCAAGGCTGCGAGTGGTCTGTGGAGGGCTTCTGTCAGTACCCCGGCGATGGCTGCTTTGACTTTGCCGATGCCCAGTCCTGCACCCAGAACCCGGGATGTGGTTGGTTCGAAGCCGAAGAGCTGCCCTGCATGTGTGACGACGACGGCGCTTGCGACTGCCCGGCTCCGAGCGAGTGCTGGGGGGCGTGGCGCGATGAGAGTGGTCAATGCCGTGCTCCCAACGATGGCCTCTACCCTGACTACTGCTGCGAACTCGAACTGGGCTATTGTGGGCCCCTGGGCTGATGCCCGCGGTTCTGAAAGTGGGCATGAGGCCGCTTTCGCCAGCTTGGCGTTCGCCCCCGTAGCTCGTTGGAGGCAAGCAGATGATGCGCGCCTCCGATGAGGCGTCGAGCTGCTAAGCTCGGCTTCTCATTGTTTGTCAAGCGCTGTGGGTGTTGGGGCGAGTTGGCGAGCGTCGAGACCCAGGCCGTGGTAGTCCGGTGCACTCTGCAGCAGTCGCTGGAGGCATGGGGAAGCTCGCGGCGAATCACCATACAGGACCACACAGACCGCGAGCATGTCTGGGTGAGCGTGCCAGTGGGTGTGTGTTTCGAAGAGCTCCTGTGCAGCGTTCTCTTCGCCGCTCCAGAGCAGCTCGAGGATCAGGCTCGCCAGGTAGGGCAGCGTCGCATCGTGGATTTGGGCAAAGCGCTGGGCCATGGAGCGTGGCCAGCTGCGCGCGAGCATGGCGCTCACTGAGCTTGCGCGTCTCTGCGTTTCAAGGACCTCGAGCCATTGTAGCGCTCGTCCCGAGCGATGGTAGGTATTGGCCAGTTCGTCGAGGAAGCGACGCGCATCGGCTTCGGGGAGCGCGTTGCGTTGGCTTAAGCTCAGGGCCTCGAAGCGCTCGATGAGGCGCGCTGAGTCAGGGTCGAGCTGAGCTGCGCCGGCTGCACTCCAAGCCTTGGTTTCGGAGACGAGGGGTTGCGGGTGTGTCGCGCGAGCTGGCAGCCAAGCGCTGAGCAGCAACGGGAGCAAGGCGAGCGCCCAGATGAGTGTGCTCGTGCGTGGCGGCGTGGACGAGGCTTGCGGGGGCTGGTTCATGGAACGAAGACCGTTGATGGATAGGCGAGCTCGGCTTTGTTAGTACAGGCGGCGAGGAGCTCGGCAAAGGAGACCTTCAAGCGAGGATGAAGCAAGTCCGAGGCGAGATCGTTCAGAGGGCGCAGTACGAAGGCGCGCTCCGTCATACGGGGGTGGGGGAGCTCGAGCCGCGGAGCTTGGATACAGAGCGCATCGTAGAGCAAGATATCGATATCGATGAGGCGAGGGGCAAAGCGTTGAGGGCCGCGGCGACGCCCGAGCGCATGTTCGAGCTCGAGGACTGCGTCGAGCAGCGCGAGCGGCTCCAGCTCGCAGTGCAGGCTGACGACCGCGTTGAGATAGCTGGGCTCAGCGGGATTGGGCCACGCCTGGCTGAGGTAGACTGAGCTGGCGCGAGGCTGGTGGCCAAGCGAGCTCAACCCTTGAAAGGCGGCTTGGAGCGAGGCGAGGCGGTCACCGAGGTTTGCGCCGAGGGCAAAGTAGGCAAGCATTGTTTGATACTTCAAGTGAGCGTCGCGAATCCGTCAGCTCGAGCTTCGCGACTTGAGCCTTGTGGCCGCCTAGGGTACCTTGCCAGCAAGTAGACGTCTGCGCCATGCTCGGTGCGGCGGCTCCTCCTCCAGCGATCAGAGGTTCGGACATGAAAGTGGGGCAGTACAAGGGCGAGGCAGCAGTTTGGAAGCGCCAGGGCTTGCAGCGCTGGCTCCTGATCTTGACCTCATTGGGTGTGATGAGCGCTTTCTTGGCGTGCTCGGATCGAAAAAGTGAATCGACGAGCGAGCCCAAGAAGGCCGAGGAACCTGCTGCCGCTGCGCCTGCTGTCGCCGCCGATGTGGCTGCACCGGAGAACGGTGGTGTGGACGAGCTGAAGTGGCAGGACACCTTGCGTTTACTCGAGACCGGGGCGGCGTTTCTGGTCCTGGAGGCGTCCTCTCAAGCCGACTCCTCAGCGCTCAAGAACCAACGGCAAAGCATTGCCAAGGCCATGGGGCTGAGCACGACCAGCGACCAGGAGTTCACCAAGTCTTTGCTGACGGCGATGCGCAATGACCTGAAACAGTACGAGGGCACTGCGATGGGGGCGGCGACGCAGCAGCTCGAGCTGGTCCTGGCTGCGCAGCTCGGGGAGTCTGACAAGAGCAGTTTGGGGAAGGCCGCGCGGTCCCTGCGGCCGATGTCACAGCTCGCGCACATCGGCGCTCTGCTCGAGCTCGCCCATAGCGCCAAGGCCGTGCAGAGCGGACTTGGGTTCAAAGGCAGCGCCGCTCATGGTGTGTCGAATGCGCTGAGCTGCCCCAGCGCGGCGTGGCTCGAACCCTCGCTTGCCGTTGCCATTCAGACGAACGCGAGGTTCCCTAAAGATATCGATGTGATGGCAGAGCTGAAGGAGTGCTTGGGCTACTGTTCCGGGGTTTCGGAGGCGCAGGATTTCTCCTCGCTGTTGGTGGCCTTGTCATCCTGCAAGCGTATTCATCTTCCTCGTCCTACCGCTGAGATTGCATCTTCCATCGCCTTGCTCAATGCCCTCTCTGTCGGTGAATTGCTCGATGCACGGCAACGGGTCGCCGAGGTGCGTTGGGTGATTGCCAAGGATTTGCCTGATGCTGCGCTGGCTGCGCTGGACAGCATGATCCAAGGTGCCAAGCTCAAAGCCGATTTCGTTCCCAGCGTGACGCTAGCAAGCTATCCCTACCTCAGCGGACAGAGCAAACAGCTCAGCTATCTGCTCAGTCTCGGCCCTGATGGATATGTATTCTCGCAGTGGCCGATGCTGAGCATCAAGGATGGCAAACTGAGCAAGCTGGTGGAACACTCGCGGGCAGTGGAGATCGGCGTGCCCACTTCTCTTCGGCCGGTACTGATGCCTGAGCTCGAGAGCACCGTGGGGATCCTTCTCCCTCCCGAGACGCCTGTCTCTGAACTGCGTGCCGTGTTGAAGGCGCTGCGCAGCATTGGGATAGAAGAGCGCTACCTCGCTGTATCTAACGAGCAAGGCGCGCTGTGGTGGCTCTCGGTGGAGTCGAATCCCACCGCCGTCGCTGATGTCTTGATTCAGCAGAGTGCGAACTTGGTCAGTGTCTGGGCCAACGCTGGAGCGGTGAGCGAGGCCGCAATCGATACCCTGCCGGCTGAGACGAGTCAGTGGCCGGGGCAGCTGACGCGCTTGCAGTTCCTCGATGCCTTCCGAGAAACCCTGCCCGTCGTGCACGATGCGCTGGCAGCCACACCCGTACACAAGCTCCTCCTCGATCCCGAGGATAGCCTGAGTATTTCGGAGCTGCTCGAGCTGGTGACCGTTATCGATTACCCCCGTCGCCTCAAGATCAGCAAAGCCGAGGAGCTGCTCGCAGCCCCGACGGTGACGCCCGATGAGAAGCGCATTGAGACGGTGTACCTCACGGAGTTCCGGGCGCGTGCCCTGCCTTTGGGACCGCAGCGTGAACGGGTAGGCGTCGGCTTGCCCCTGGCCTTTGAGGTGGCGATCAGTGGTTCGCTCAGCGTCGACAAGGTTTTGGAGAAGCTCGAGACGCTGAGGGGACCCCTGCAAAACTGCTATGATCGGGAGGCCTTGGAGCGTCCAGGGCTGAGCGGCATCATTTCGGTTGAACTCGACATTGACGCCCCTGGGTCGGTGGTGGGCGTGAAGGTCCTGTCCAACGCAACAGGCAGCGAGCTGCTGCAGGCTTGTGTCGAGGATGGGATGCCGATGCTCAGCTTCGATGCACTGGCTGGTGGAGAGGGCGCAAAGGCCGTCTTCCCACTCTACTTCGATCCGCCAGCACCTTGAGCGCTCGCCTCGTCCGGAAACGCTTGCGCAGCCATGAGGCCAGACGCTGTGAAACACGAGCTTGCTCGACAGCGATGGCGAGCGACGAGAACTCGCAGCCATGGATGGCGAAGAGTCGTGCAAACCCGGAGGGTTGCGAGCACGATGCGAGCAACAAGTTGGGGGAACAGGCCAAGCGCCCAATCGACAAGAAGTCTGAGCTGAGCCTGTTGGACTGTCTCCAAGACGAGCAATACTGAAAGTTGGTCAAGATAGCCAAGGATGTCGACGACGCTGAGGAGAAAGCGTGGACTTGCGTGCAGCCTTTCGAAAAGCCGAGAGTGCCGAGGTCGATGATGCCTGGCTGCGCGCAGAGCAGCGCGAGAGATGGCTGCTCTCCAGGGTTGATGGAACCTTCGCCCAGCGTTCCATCGCAACACAAGCGCTGCAGCTCGAGACGCGCATTGCGACGGCGGTCGGCTTGGCTTCGAGCAGCAGCTTTGCGGCGGCGGAGCGATGCGCGCAGGCTTCGCTGGAGCTCGCCGAGCGAAGCGCGGCCTTGGGCATTGCGCCCGAGCAGCTCGCGCTGCGTGCGAGTGAGGTCTTCGCTCATCGTAGCGAGCTGGAGGGGATGCCCGAGGGCGAGTGTTTGCGGGATGCCTCTGCGCTGGTCGAGGCCCTGGATGCAGCGATGTGCGAATCGGGAGCGCTCGCCTCACGCTCGGTTGCGCTGCGTATCGAGCGCTGTCAGCGTTCGCTTTTGAGCCTCGCGGGTGGGGAGTCCATCGAGCAATGGTACGAGTTCCACCTAGAGCTCCACGCGAGCAGTGGAGACCGTGATGCCGAACGAAGCTGGCGCTACGCCTGTCGGGCCCAGCAGCCTGAACTCGGGGCTGAGCGCTTGTTGGTCGAGGCGAGGAGCGTCGCCGAGGAGGCGCGCGCGTTGGCCACGGCTGGTCGCATGCCCAGGATGCGCTCTACAGTGGTTCTCGATCACGAGTTGATGGCTGTGATTAGCTATGAAACATTGGGAATGCTCAGCTTTCCAGTGGACCCGGAGCGATTGCCGGCAGCCGAGAGCAGGCTGGCGTCGGGGCAGCTCAGCCTCAGTGTGGACACTGAGACTGCGTCCTGGTTGATGAGTCGGGCTTTCGATGATGCCGGTTACCCAGGCTCTCGTCGTGAGCTGGTCAGCGAGGGCTATCTGCGCGCGACCCTCTTGGAGGCCCCCGAGGGGCACTTTCGTGCGGTGCCTTTGTCCCAGCCGGTGCGCCCGATGGTGACCAACCTCGTCTTGGCGGCAGGTCGATGGAGTGTCGAGGAGCTCCTGCAAAAGAGCGATGAGCTCATCGTGGTCAAGGGTGCGCGTCGTTGGTGGCTCGATGGTGGCCGTCGGCGCGTCGTGGTGGAAGGGGAGTATGCTTTCTCGACTGCTGGCGCTGGGCCCTGGCGTCGGCCGACGCTGAGCTTCGACCTCTATGATTTTTGGCGCGCTTGTCACGGCGTGGGTAGTGAGCGCTTGCAGCTTCCCCTTCCCTCGAGTGGAGAAGCGCAGAGCGTGTGCGTGGTGCCGATGGCGTTATTCGACGAGCTCGAGCTGGGCACGAAGGCTGAGGGCTTGAGCCTTGTCGACGGCTGAGCAGAACGCGGAGAAGGCCGCGTAGTGCTCGGGCTCAATGCGCTGCATTTTCAGCTCGAGCCTATCTTGGATGCGAAGCACGTTGCCATTGTCGGTGACTTCTCGCTCGAAGCTTCCAAAGTCAGACTCGATGCGCTGCGACTCAGGGATTTCAATCCATTCGCTGCCTGATGGCAAGCTGAGGCCGAGCGCGACTTGCTGGCGGAGCAGCTCGGCGAGGACGAGTTGCTGGCTGCGGGAGGGAAGCGAAGCAAAGCGGGCAGCGAGGTTGTCGTTGAGGAGCTGGGTGCTGAGCTGAAGCATGGCGCCTTGAACAGTGGCGAAGCTCTGGGCTTGAAAGTCGTAGCGAATGGAGATGGCGGTCTCGTCGTCGAGGCCTTGGATTTCATGTTCGGTGACGGCAACATCGCCAAAGAAGCGCACGAGCTGGTCAGCGATGCGCTGTCTGAGGCGGTCTGGATCATTGCGCAAGGCCGCGAGGAAGTTGCGCAGGTTGGTGCCTTGCAGGCCATCGTTGCTTTCGATGCCGGTTCCGGTGGCGTCTCCGTTGGCATCGATTTCGATTTGATATTCGATGTGTTGACGCTCGAGCTCGGGATCGAAGCTGTCGACGACGAGCTCCTCTTGTTCCATCCCGATGACGAGTCCGGGCTGGCCTTGGAGGTAGCTGGGGAGGTAATCGAACTTGGCGTAGGTGGTGGTGGGATCGAGCCACAGCCAGCCGCCGCGGCCGTCTTCGACGCGGAGTACGACATGGGTGTAGTCGCTGAAGTTGTCGACGAGGCTCTGGTGGGTGGGTGCAAACCAGGGCTTGACGATGACCACGTCCGCCTTGACCTTCGAGATGTCGAGCAGGGCTTTGAGGAGGCCGAGTCGGCTGCCTTTGCGGGTGTTCCAGGTCCACGCGGCGCTGCTGCCAAAGTAGGAGTCCGAGGACTCAGCGATCTCCGTTTTGACGAAGGAGAAGAGGCGCCGAGCGATTTCCTCGGGATCGCCTGCTCCAGCGCCGCCCAGGAGGGCAGCGTCCTCGAGTTCGGGGGAAGGGGAGCAAGACCAGAGGACGACGTTGTAGATGCCCTTTCGCCGGTCTTCTGCGCGGATATCGTAGGCAAACTGCACAGAAGGAGCGATCTCGACGAGGTCGGGAGAAGAGGGTTCGCGGCGCGGATCAATCATGTCGGTCATGAGGTAAGTGTATCGGCGAAAGCCCTCGCGGGTCTCGATGCTGGGAGCTGGGACACTGCCAATGGTGTCGATGGTGGGCTGCATCGACTCGGGGATCTCAATGACGATCTCGGAATACATGAGTGGCGAGTCGAAGATCTGGAAGTACCAGCGTGGCATGATGAACGAAGAGGTTCCCGGTTTTCGGGGTGGATCGGCAGTGAGGTACTCTACCTCGATGAAGTCACCGACCTCGAGGTTGGGCATGGAGATGGTGGACTTGTTGGGGATGAGCTCAGGTTCGATAGTGGTCACGCCATCTGCTTTGATCGTACGTAGCTGGGTGACGATGGCGTTGGGGGGAAGCCACACCTCGCCGAGACGATTCTTGCCGTCCTTGCTCAAGACACGAGCAATTTGGTGGGTGACCGAGAGGCTCTTGCCATCGGGGTAATAGCGGAACGCGCCGTAGTCCAGCAGGTAGTAAGCGGAGTGCTCCTCGACTCGAGGCTTTTGGAGGTACTCCTGCACGAGCTGGAGGCCCGGTTTGCGCAGCTCTTCGAGCACCCGCAGACCCCCGAATTGTCGAAGCAATCCGATGAGTTCGAGGTTGGTGGGCTCTGCCTCGATCGCTGAGGAGAGCAAGCTCTCTGCCTCGTCGCTGCGGCCCAAGCTGAGAAGGATATCGACACGCGCTCGAATCCAAGGGCTGCTGCGCTCGGGCTCGATGGACTGGGCACGCTCAAAGAGCTCGAGCGCGCGCTCTGGGTCCCCACGTTCGGCATAGAGCTCGGCTTGGCGTGCCACGAAGCGTGCCCGGTCGGGAAACTGGGCGCTGAGCCCTTCGAGCTCACGAATGGCCTCATCGATGTCACCGCGAGGGAGCCAGTAATGGTCGATCAAGGACTCGCGAATGGCCGGGCAGTGCAGGCTCTCGGAGCGCAGTGTCTGGGGCTCGGGCATGTATTCTTCATCCATTGCGCGGTACAGTGCATCGCTGGCGAGGTCGCAGGCCATTGGGCGCAATGCCTGAGCTCTGTTCAGCGCCTCTTTGGCGAGCGGTGTCCACTCGAGTCGATCGAGGACCTGATAGCGGTAGTAGTGGGCTCTGTATTCGTTCGGAGTCTGTGCGCACACGTCGTCGAGTTTGCGCAAAGCGGCGACCGATTGTTCTTGATGGAACTCGAGAAAGGCCAGGAAGAGTTTTGCGTAGGCCGCCTCGGGATCGATGCTCAACACTCGTCGAAAGCGCTCGATGGCGAGGTTGGTGGCGGCGCTGGGATCGAGCGCGTTGTTGGTGCGCAGCATCTCGGCTTCAGCGATCAGCAGTGGGATGAATTTGTCTTGCAGCGAGAGTGCGAGAGAGAGGGCGAGGTGTGCGCGGGCAAAATCACCGCGATCGTTGGCGTACAGTGCTGCGAGCCAGAGGTAGAAGGGGTGTGAGGCGAAGGCGGCGAGCTCATCAGGGAGCCCTCCGCGTAGTCTGAGGTAGTGACCGGGCTCGACCTTGCCGAGCGCGTCGCTTGGCTCTGTCTCAGAGATGGCAAAAGGCGCATCTCCTTGGATGGGGACCAAGCTGAGGCCAAAGCCCTCGTCGCCAACGCTGGCGGCGTAGGCGACGCGGATGCGGTGGGGACCAGAGGAGAGTTTGATGAGCCTGGCGAGTTGTCGGGGACCGTGGTTCTCGACGATGTGTTTTCGCAAGACGAGGCTGTCGTCAACCCAGACCTTGATGGAGCTCGCTGTGGACACAGAGATGGCAAAGTCCTGGCCATCCGCTGTGATGAAGGTTTCGGCCAGGTACAGCCCATCGCTAGGCCAGCTTGGGGAGAAGCGCAGCCGACTGTTCTCTTCTCGTCGCTGTAGGGTACGGCTGTCGACACGCTCGGTCGAGTCCAGCTGGGCCTTGTGCAGGGGCTCGAAATCGGTGTCGAAATCCGCGAATTGATGGGGGCTCAGCGGCCCCATCCAGCGCCACTTGGAGGGTGTTCCCCAGGCGGCGAGGGAGCCTGGGGCGCGCATCTCTCTGTCGGCCTGCACGATGGCAAGCTGAGTGGCGATGAGCGCGTAGTCGAGGCGCGCCTCGGGGTTCAGCGCGGCGATGGAATACGAGAGCAGAGGCTGCAGCAGCATCTCATCGTTGACCAGTCCAATGGCATACTTGAGACGGAGCAGCGCGACAGCCGCGAGTGGGTGGCCCGAGTGCGTGCTGAAGAGGCTGACGAAGGTGGCTGCTGCTGTCGAGTATTGGCCTCGCTGCATGGCGAGCTCGGCTTGGGCAAAGAGCGCGAGCGGCGAAGCTGGGTCCTCGGGGAGCTGCAAGGATTCGTAGTGGCCCTCGAGCCAATCCTGGACGGCTGAGCTTGCAGGAGAGGGCTGCTCAGGTCCGTAGTCGAGGGGGCGACTATCGTTGAGAAAGCCAGCATGCAGCGAGTTGCTCGCGCCGCAGCCAGCGAGGAAGAGCACGAGGATGAAAGCGAGCAGGGGGCGGATAGTTGAGCGGAAGGCAGTCATCGGGATGCCTCCTTCGCGATGAGGCGGATAGGATGGTTGATGGCTCGGTCGACGCTCATGATGAAGCGTTGAAAGTCTTTGTATTCTGCTGCAGCGACTCGTCGCCGCTCGAGGCGGAGTGAGGCGCGCACCTCGATGCGGCGGTCTTGGGCGTCGAAGTTCAGCGAGAGTTTGCCAAAATCGGAGACGAGCTGCTCGGAGCTTGGGAGCTCTTCGAGCTGGAGCTCGTCCGGAAGCTCGAAGACGATGGTGTCATCGAAGCCGAGGCTAAAGGGTAGCATCAGCTCGTGCTCGCGGCTCGCCGAGGGGGCAAGTGCTTGGGTGAGCATGCTGTTTTTGGCCAAGGGAGTGAGCAGATAGGCGTTACCCGAGCGAACGAGGAGCGAAGGGAGCTCGGCGACGAAGTCGAAGGCGACGGGCTCTTCGAGGTCATCGACATTGCTGAAGCTCACTTCGACCAGGGAGGCTCCAGGAAAATCGCTGGCAATTTCGCGCTCGAAGGCGTCGTTGCGTTTCTCGAGCGACTCGAGGCGCTGTCGATAACCTGCGGCAAAGAGGCCCTGGATCTTGGCGCTGCCTCGCAATTGGGCACCGTCGACTCTGAGGTCGAAGCGGTAGTCGTTGCTCATGAGGTTGTCTTCGGCGCTGGAGACAGGGGCATCTCGCAGCTCGAACTCTCCGTTCTCTTTGACGATCAGCAGTTGCGCGCCTTCGTCCATGGAGGGTAGTTCGGAGGTCCCTGAAAACTCTGCTGTGCCGTCGAGGAAGAGATCGAACTCGGGGACGTAGGCAATCGCGTGATCGAAGATGGAGAGGCTTGGGGGCTCGGTGGCGATGCGGCCGCTTTGGTTGGTGCGGATGAGCACGATATGGGCGGGGATACCCGCCTCCTCGAGCATCACCTTCATGAGGCTGGCTTTGTCTTTGCAGTCACCAAAGCGACGGCGGAAGCTGACGGTGGTACGGTATGGCTTATAGCCATGGATTCCGAATTCGAGGGCGACATAACGGGTGTTCTTGACCACGTAGTTATGGATCCGTCGAACCCGCTCTCGTCGGTCCGAGATGCCTTCGATGAGCTTCTGCACAGTGTCTCTGATGTCTTTATCGACGATCCACTGTTCCTTGGCGAGGTTCCAGTAGACTCGGGCGACCTCCGACCACGTCGAGAAGGTAGAAACCAGAAGGTAATCGGCTACTTCACCCCAGCCCGGCATCATCCTCTCGGTGACGATGCGCGGCGCATCGAAGCGCTCGACTTGGTAGATGCGGCGGTTGTCGATTTCAGACTCTTGGTAACTTGCGAGGCCGTTTTGAGCTGCTGTTTGAAAGCTCTCGGGCAAGCGCAGCACGAGCTCGCGTTGCGCTGGTGCGATGAGGACGTAGCGTTGGTGGAGCTTGGGGACGAGATCTTGCATGTACCAGACGTCTCCAAACTGCTGCTCGAGGAAATTGCTCTGTGCCACTTGGCTTTTTCGGTAACGTAGTTCGACGCGGTCGCCGACGGCGAGCTCGGGCAGGCTGAGGACGACCTGGCGGTAGTCGTAGTACATGCGGATGCTTTCGTCGGAGACGGATTGTTCGTAGCGGTCGTAGGTGTCGAATTGAGAGCCATCGGCGCGCAGAACGCGCATCATCTCAATCTCGAGCAGTTCGTCGTCTGGGGTGTAGTAGACGGGGAGATGGCGCAGCGAGGCGACGCCTGCTTCGGTGAGGGGCTGATAGACGGTTTGCACGAAGGTGCTGGAGAGCCCATTGGGATGAAGGAGGGTGATCTTTTGATCGAGCAGGACGAGGTAGTCGTCTGGGTACCCTGCCGCAGGGACGTTGCTTACCTCATGGATGAGGAAGGGCTGCTCGAAGCTCTCGCTCTCGGGATCGAGGTAGCGCAGGAGCTGACGAACGGTCTGGTTGTGCAGCTCGAGGCTGGAGACGAGGCGCAGCGCGTCGAGGGCTTCCTCTTGCTCTCCGTTTTCGAGGGCCATCTCGGCTCGGCGTTGGTGCCATTGGACACAGGTAGGGCAAGTTAGGATGGCGAGCTCGAGTGCGTTGTGGAGCTCTTGCTTTCTGTCGAGGAGCTCGAGGAGGTCGAGTTGGCTCTCTCGCAAGGCCCAGGAATGTGGGAGCAGAAGCAGGCCCTGTTCGAGCAGGGCTAAGGCGTCATCGGTGGCTCCCCGTCTCAGCTCGCTGCGCACGAGACGCAGGCGCCAGTGCTCCGCGCGTTGGTCGATTTCGAGCAGTGCGCGCGCGGCTTGTCGTTGTGCTTCAGGCTCGTCGAGGGCGAGGGCGGCGTCATGCAGTGCTTGCAGCACCGCAGGCACGCAGGGGTGCTCTTGGTCGAGCTTCTGGGCGAGGTCCTGCGCGGCCCAATAGAGTCCGTCGGAATACAGTTGTTGGAAGCGCAGCAAAGCTGGGGTGAGGGAGCTGGCGTGTGAGCCGAGGAGTGCGTCCAGCCCTTGTTTGAGCTCGTCGGCACGTTCGTAGGAGGAGCCTCGTAACCATTGTTCGAGTTTCGCAGCGCGAAGCCAGGGATCATTGGGGGCGGCTTCGATGGCGGTATCCAAGATGAGCTGTCGCCTCCAGTCTTCCTGGACGATATCGAGAGCGAGCAGCGACTGCAGTGGTCCATTGGCACCGAGCTCGAGGGCTTCGAGCAAGGCGCTGCTGGCACTTTCGCTGGCGTCGTTGGGGCAGAGTCGGTGGAGCAGATAGGCATTCCAGAAGCTGCAATCAGCGGTGGTGCAGAGGGCGAGCTGGTCGTGCACGCTGTCGGCGGGACGAAGCAAGCTCTCGTCGTTGTTGAGGGCGATGGCGCTCTCGGGGCGTTGGATGCCGTGGGGCAGGAGCAAGGGGCTGCCATCGAGCTCACTGAGGCGGGCCAACAGCGACGCCGAGTGCGACCCGCTGGCGACTTTGACCAAGAGGAGGTTGTGCCCGCTCTGGAGCTCGAGCTGGTAGGGGTCGCGGTCGAGGACGGCGCCGAGATCCTCACTGCGCGTGCCGAGCAGTTGTCCATTGAGCCAGGCGGAATACGCCCCATCCGCGGCGAGCCAGAGCAATGCGGAGCGTGCTCGAGGCGATTCGACGATGGTGGCGAAGTAGACGACCGCGTCGTGGCTGGGTGAGATGTTGTCGATGAAGGAGATTCGAGCGGCGCTGCTGGAATAGGGCAGCCAGCGCAGCCCATCGAAACGTCCATCGACGGGAAGCTCGAGGTCGATGAAGTCCTCGGGAGGGTAGGCCGAGTCGAAGCCGGCGCCGCCATCATTGGGGAAGGGGCCGATGATGTGGCCTCGCGAGAGGTATCCAAGCGCGTCGTAGCAGTCGGCAGCCTGGCCTTGGCTTTGGAGGAGGAGGTCACAGCGTTTCTTTGCGATAGCGAGGCGGACGAGGGGATGCAAAGGGTCGCTATCGAGCGCTTCGAGCCAGGCTTCGAGCTGTGGCGCCGAGAGGCGTTCTTGGAAGCCATCCAGAGAGAGGAAGATGGGGTAGGCGAGGATGGGCGGCTCGGCCTGCCTCATGCTTTCGGCGAGGGCGTCGAGGCGTGAAGCCTCCATGGAGCTCTTGTCGATTGGGCACTTGGCCTGGTTCCCCAAGTTCTCTGCGGAGGCCGTGAAGGGCGTGAGCAGAGCAGCGAGCATCGCGAGAACGCGCAGCCATGTGGCGGAAACGCGCTGCGAAGCAAGTCCGGAGGGAGCGTGCCAGGGACGGCGCGCCTCGAGTGGCTGAGGAGCATTGCGGATGTGCTGTGCGGGCGTATACATCCTGATGAGCTCTCCTGGCTGGTCAAGGGGGCGAAGGTTTGGCGAGCATGCTGCGTGCATGCGCGCGCGTTCCAAGCATTCCGGGGCGGCTGGCGAGCGAAGGAAAGCGACACTCGCCAGCTGCTTGTCTTTCCCTTCGCCGTGATTGTCAAGCGTTGCGCTGGGCAGGTCTAAGGAGCGCCGAATGGATAGGAAGGAGCGGGGACTATCGCGTGCCATCGATGCAGGCACTCTGCGCTCTGGTGTCGATGAGGGGATGCTCGGATTGACCGCAGCCGAGGGCTTGGCTAATAATGAGCCAACGAAGCGCGTCTACTCGCGCAAGCGACGGGACTGAGAACGAGCAGGCGCAGAGCGCCGGGGGTCAGTGATGACAGCAAGGATGAGAGCAGTGCGGCGTGTCGTGGTGTGGTGCAAGGCTGTGCTGTTGTGTTTCTTCGTCGCAGGCTGTGGGGATGATGCGCAGGTGAAGGAGGACGCGTCGCAGGCGGGTGCCGAGGCCAAGCCAGACCGTGCTCGTTTCGGGCCGCTGCAGGGAGAGCAACGCAGCTTCGACCTCAATGGGGATGGACGTGCGGACCAGCTGCACTACTCGGTGGCTGGCGCGCTCACCCACGTTGCACGGGATCTCAATTTCGATGAGCGTTTCGATCTCTACGAGCATTTCAGCAATGGGCAACTCGTCGAAATCGAGCTCGACCTCGACATGGATGGCGCAATCGACGTGGTCGAGGAATATGCGAATGGTCGACTCGAGGCGAAGCGGTATTGCATTGGCTTTCGCTCTCGGATGACCGTGTCTCGCTATTACGATGCGGACGGAGCGTTGGTGCGAATCGAGCGAGACAGCGATGAGGACGGAACGGTCGACACTTGGGAGCACTATGCGCCCGGTGCGAGCTCCCCGACGCGGGTCGAGGTGGATACCAACGGCGATGGTCAACCGGACCGTCAGCTCTGAGCTTGCGCAAGCAAGTGTCATCGAGTGAAGAGCGAGAACTCGAAGCCATGGATGGCGAAGAGTCGTGTAAACCCGAAGGGTTGCGAGCAGGATGCGAGCAACAACTGGACAAGGGCGTGTTGCGCGCGCTCTCGCGCGGCGCCCATCACCATCGAGGCAGACAAGAGGATGGCGGAGATGCTGTATTCCCCGGAGAGCTTTGTGCTGGCCTTTGCTCCGGGCGGGGACTTGGCGAATGTGTTGCAGGTGTCACAGGTCTTACAGGAGAAAGGTGCGCAAGCGAAGCTCCTGCACGTGCTCTCCGCGATGCCGGCTTCTATGGAGCAGGTGTTGTTTCCGTACGCGGCGATGGGGCTGGATGAGGACGCGATTTGGTCAGAGATCCTGGATGTGGCGCGGGAGCAGTTGTTGGGCGAGCTGCGGTCGTTGCAGGCAGATTCGGAGCAAGCGCCACCTTCCTTCGAGCTTCGGCGCGGGGATGTGGTGGAAGAGCTCGCTGCCTATGCGCTCAAGCAGGGCAGTGAGCTCCTGCTCTGTGGGGGGCGTCGAAAAGACACGGGTGAGACCCTGGGGCCGACGGCAGAGCGTCTGCTTCGTCGCCTGCATTGTCCCGTGTTGTTGGTGAAGCGAGGGGTTGCAACGCAGGTGAAGCGGGTGTTGATTGCCCTTGGCGGCGGAGACGACACCGCCGAGGTTCTGCAGTGGGGCCTGAGCTTTGCGTGTTGGTTGCATGCAGATGTGGAGCTGGTCTCGGTACTGGCGACGAGCCCGGAACATTGGGCGCGGGCAATACTCGAGAACGAGCGCAGCGCGCCCCTGCTGCAGGAAGCAGAGCGAGTGCTGCGTGAGCGGGTGCAAGCGATTCTGGATGGGATCACGGTTCCCTTTGCCCTGGAGCCGGAGGCGGCGGAGATGAAGCTGCAGCTCCACGTTCGGCGCGGTGATCCGGCAATCGAACTGGGAGAACTGTGTTCAGAGCTCAATGCCGAGGTTTTGGTGATGGGGCGAGGTGGCCGTGGCGGACGCTTGGGGAGAGTTTGTCTGGACGCGAGCGCACGTGTTTCGGCCCACGTCTTGGTAATCCCTGGGCAGTCTCGATAGGCTGTCTAACCTATGGACAATGCAGGAACTGCCGAGCGATTCGGGAAAGTGCAGCACTTCACCTGATGGATTGAGAATTCCTGCGTTGTCAGGTTTGACAAACGAAGCGAAAGCAATACACTGCGACAAGCTGCTCAGCTCTTCGAGGCAACGGCTCGGGGCCGTGATCCGAGAGTGTGTTCCACCCTGTCCACCAAGGAGTGCGTTGTGTACAAAGGCGAAGAGAAAAACCCGGTCATGATGCTCGTGATCTCCCTGATCTGCACCATCTTCGTCATGATTTGGATGTTCCAAACCGTGACGGATCTGAACAAGGCGCTGAACCGCGAAGAGTTCAACCCGATGATCGTGTTGATCAGCAGCTTGCTCTGCTTCCCTGCCGCCTTCTTCTGGGCGTGGAAGATGACCCAGGTGCTTCCCGAGTTGCAGCAGCAGCGCGGCATTCAGCCTCCCGGCAACCAGATGATGATCTTCATTCTCTTCATCGTCTTCTCGCCCGTCGGTGTGTTCATGTATCAGACCGAGCTGAACAAGATTTGGGCAGCGACAACCTACTGATGAGGCTTTGCTGTTCAGCTTCGTGAGGAGCTGGGCAATCCTCTCTCCACAAGAGACACTCGCCCTATAGGGTGGGTGTCTTTTGTCGTTTCTTGGCTTCTTGCCTACCCTTCGGGCCCTGCTTCGTTGCGAAGGGCGAGTGAGAGTATTGATGCCGAGGCTGACATCGCCGTGCGTTGTGCGGGCCACGAGAAAAGGCATTGTCCCGAGACGACTCGCGTAGAGATTGCCTCCGGCGGTCGCACATGGCGTGCTTGTCTGAGTCGAAGGGCACAGGACGGAAAGATGTCAGAAGAAGTCAGCGTCAGAGGCGCACGCAACAAAGCGCAGGAAGGCGACGAGGCGCAGGAAGGCGACGAGGCGCAGGAAGGCGACGAGGTGCAGGAAGGCGACGAGCTTCAAGCGCCGCGTTCTGGGTGGCGTTGGGCGTATGTGCAAGAGCCGCTTGCTCCTCGCACGTTGAGGATGAAGCGCCAGGCGCTGGTGTTTCTGGTCTTGGTGATGGCCTCTTCCTACATCTTCGAGTCGTCGCCTGCCAACGGTATCATTCTCTGTCCCTTTCGGCTGTTCACGGGAATCGAGTGTGCTGGCTGCGGGATGACCCGTTCGTGGTGCGCGCTGGTGGATGGTGACTGGGACGGTGCCATCGCGTTCAACCCCTTTGGCCCGGTGCTCTTTGGCTTGGCGATCTTCAAGTCAGTCTTCCTGTCGTTCGAGGTGTTTTCCAGGCGGCGCCTGCATTTGCCCCCGTGGGAGAAGGTGCGGACCGTGGTGCTGGGGAGCGTGGCTGGGGCGATGATGCTCTTTGGCATGTACCGCATCTACGCCTTCTTTGCGCTCGGTTGACACTGCGCCTGAGCGGTGGTTATTCTGGACTTGATGGCGCGCCCTGGCGGCTGATGGCTCGAGGGCAGAGGGCGGTCATCCTGGGGGAGTGTTGCTCGACCGAAAGATCAGCTCAGCGCTACCGATGAACCGGCGTAGCTTTCTTGCCACGCAGGCGCTGCTTGGGGCATCGCTGGCGGCGTTGGCACCGGTCCAGCAGTTGCTGTTCGAGTTCGACAGTGGTGCGCGGCTGACGGGGCTTGCTTTTGCCCAAACCCGAGCACGACCAGGGGAGACGGTGCTGTTGTCCCTCGAAGGGTCGACCACCGGTCTCGGCGAGCTCGCCTTGGCGCTGCTGGGGGCTTCTGCAGAGGTGTATTCGAGCAAGGCCTATCCGTTGAGCGCCGATGGTACCCAGGCAGAGCTTCGGCTTCCGGTGGTCGGCGGTTTGCCTGGGGGCCGCTCTCTGTTCCTTCGTGCG
The DNA here is from genome assembly GCA_034002465.1 of Myxococcota bacterium. GTDB lineage: Bacteria > Myxococcota_A > Bradymonadia > UBA4248 > JAVFAO01 > JAVFAO01. Next base: position 24,944 of record JAVFAO010000004.1, on the reverse strand, counting down.
GCGGCGCTTGGGGTAGACGGTTTGCTGCTGTCGGCACCACTCGAGCTCGTGATCGACCCCTTTGTATTTGGGCTGTGAACTGACTGAGGCCAGGCATGCGGAAGAGTGATGGAGGGCTGCTTCAGTCGAGGGCTTGTGCGTCGCAGTACCTCCGCGTTCTTGCTGGTCTGAGCGCGATCGCCTTCTTGCTGGTGTGGGCGAGCCTGAGCTTGGCCGCCGGTGAGTTCATGCCCAAGCGCTCTCGTGCGAAGATCGACTGGGTCGATGTGAGCGATGCGCCTGTGGTGCGGATCTTCGCGACCTTCCTCGATGCCAAGAGCTTGCCGGTGAGTCCCGACAAGATCAAGGCCGCCTATGTGGCCTGCAACGAGAAGGAGCTCGAGGTCAAGACCGAAATCAAGACCTTTGCAGACATGGCGCTGCCCATGGACATCGCGCTGGTGGTGCCCATCTCCGCGCGCTTTCGGCAAGAGGAGATCAAGCAGCTGCAAGAGGGCTTGGGCGCGATCATCGAGCAGACCCGAGACATCGATCGGGTCGCTGCTTTCGTTGATGATGGGCGCGGTATTGCCCGCAGCGGTTTGGTGGCTGCCGCAGACGCCGCTGCCTTGGTGTCGAGCACGAAGCCGCTGGGTGGGGGGGCGTTTCTGTATTCCGGGTTGCGCCACGCGATCGACACGCTGAAACAGGACGGACGCAGTGATGCGCGTCGGGTCATCATCGTCGCCACCGATGGCTTCGACACCGAGATCATCACCCCCAAAGACGTGCGCTCCCAGATCATGACGCTCTACCGTGAGGCCAAGGATGAAGGTATCGCGGTCCAGATCATCATGTACAAACCCATCATCAGCGACCTCATCCCCTTCTTCGAGGGGATGAGCCGCAAGACAGGCGGAACGTATCGTGAAACCAGCTCCCCGTCCGGGATCTTGCGCATGGTCAAGTTTGCCTGGGGTGAGGTCTATGGGCAGCTGGTGATCGAGTTCGAGCAGCCCGATGTCGAGAAGGGGGATGCCTGCTCGTATTCTCTGCTGCTCGAAAGGGAGTTTGGAGCGCAGGTCTCGACACGCGCCTTCAGCGCCGTCGAGTTCGAGGAGATTCAGTTCAACTGGATTCGCTTCGCGATCATCGCGGGGATCGTCCTCCTGCTGCTCCTGATCATCGTGATTGTGATCGTCGTGCTCGTGAAGCGACGCCGCCGCAAGAAGAAGGCGGCTGAGGCGGCGCAACCCAAGCCCAGCGTCTGTCCGAAGTGCAATCGCAGCATGCTCCCCGAGTGGGAGAGCTGTATGTTCTGTGCTCGAGACGCCGAGGCGGGTGCTGCCAAACCCGCCGCCGCTGGCGGCGCTGCCAAAGCAGGCGCACAGAAAGCCGATGCTAAGGGCGATGCCAAGGCCGAGAAGAACAAAAAGGAAGAAGAAGTGGTGTGCAAATCCTGTGGGCGCACCATGATGCCAGGTTGGAAAGAGTGTCTCTTCTGTAAGGCGGGCATCGGTGGAGCAGGGGCTGCTGCCGCCGGTGGGGGCGCGGCCGCCGCCAAGCCTGCAGCAGCGGCCGCGAAGGCCGATGCCAAGGGCTTGCGAATCTGTCCCAAGTGCAAGCGGCCCATGAAGGAGCACTGGGACATCTGCCTCTTCTGCGAGGCTGAACGGTAAGTCAGCATGGCCAACAAATTCATCCTGATGGCGAATCGACAGATCCCCATCAACTGCGACGCGCCGGTCAAGCTCTTCGCTGACGGTGCTGCGCCCAGCTTCTATAATCCCGCGGCGACACTCAGCCAGACTGACGTGCAGCAGATGGCCATGCGTCGGCCCAACATGAAGGTCTACAGCTCCCGCCGATGCCTCGGGAACCACTGGCTCAACGCCGAGTGGAACCAGCTCAACAGCATTCCCGCCGAGGACTTCGAACACCTGCGCAACAACGTCTGGCAGGTGTGCATCCATCACGACGTCACCCTCGACGCCCTCAAAACCTTCAGCGTCCTCTGTAACCGCGGCCTCTCGACGCACTTCTGCATCAACCACGACGGTACGCTCTTCCAGTTCATGGATGTCTACCACGTCGCGTGGGCCACCGGTGACAACAACAACCACTCCATCGCCGTCGACATGAACAACCCGGTGCTCCTCGAGCTGGCGGGCATGGATCCCGCCAATCCGCCTCGGCAGGTGGTCAAGGGCAAGATCAACGGCTCGATGAAGATGATGCTGGGGTACACCGACAAGCAGTTCGCGACCATGATCGCGCTGCTGCGTGCCCTGATCACACCCATCAAAATCGGAGACGCCTACTGGACCCCCTTCCCACAGCTCGCTGCACGCTGCTTCCCTCCCATCAACGAGAGCGGGCAGGTCATCGACCGCCTGCTCAAGGACTCCATCAACTACGTCGGCTTCTTGGGCCACTACCACTGCTCTTCCAACAAATGGGATCCTGGGCCAGCATTCGATTGGCTCATGGTCCTCGCCGGTATCCACGGCGAGCGGAACAGTTTCCCCGTTTTGCTGCCCGAGGGACGTAACCTCGCAGATCTCAATGGAGATGCCCTCAAGCAGCAGCTCGAGGCCTACTACTCGCTCATCGAGGGCAACGAAACCGGTGGATGGTACCCCATCGGCGCCAACCAGTCCTGGCACTCTGGTGTCCACCTGCAGGTCCCTGAAGGCTCACCCGTCCTGGCTCTGTCAAAGGGCACCATCGTCGCCGTGCGCAACGTGGCGCGGGTCGACCTGGGCGATCCCAGCTTCGTGCTCATCAAACATGAGATGCAGCCAGATACCGCCGTTCCTGAAGGTGAAGAAGCCGAGCCTGTGGTCTGGTTCTCGTTGTACATGCACCTGAGACGCATGACAAACGATGAGCTCAGCGGCGTGGACTGGGTGAGGGCGCTGCTGGGCAACATCTTCGAGCCGCCTGAGGAGCAGGACGAGTACGCCCTCCTCAACGAGAAGATCCCGAGAAACAAGCGGCCACCCAAGGTCGCCGATGGCACCAGCCCCAAGTTCCTCATCGAAGCACAGGGCATGCCTTTCTTCGATGGGGACATCATTCTCACCGCCATACCCGTGAAAGCGGGTGAGGTCATCGGCTACTCTGGTGTCTTCGGTTCGAACGAGTGGAACCTCGAACCCCAGGTTCACGTCGAGTGCTTCAGCGTGAGCAACATCTTCGAGAAGAAGACCGGTGGCCGCAGCGACTGGTTCCTCGTCGAAGGCGACCTCGACGACAACAGCCTGGTCGACATCTCGTCGGTGTACGAGCCTATCGCCAAGGCCACGGGTGCGAAGCGCTCAGGGACCAAATACGTTATCCGAACCTCTGAAATTCAAGGATTTTTCGTTGACGGCTCACAGGATACCGAGCGCCAGCTCTTCCGCAAGATGATCTGTCTGCATCGTTCGGAGTGGGATCCTTCGCTCGACTGGACCAAGACTGCGACCAGCGCCGTCGGGTGGCAGTGGGAGACGCAGGAGGCTTTCAGTCGCTGGTTGATGACCTGGGTGCCTTTCCGCTGGATGACCGAGGAGGTGCTCGGGCACATCAAGCTGCCCGAACAACCCATGCTCTACACCTACCATCCTTTTCATCTCCTCGATCAGCTCAACCAGAGCTATGTGGGAGCTACCTCTGCCACCGCCGAGGGGGCCTCCCGTGAAGAGATGAACGAGAACGAGATCCAGAATCGCGAACGCCTGCTGCGTCTCGGTGAGCTCACCGCCAAACGAGGCCGCGGTGAGGAGCTCAGCTTCGAAGAACAGACAGAGTACGAAGAACTCTATGCGCTGATGGATGATCACCTCGACAGCGGTGAGGCAGACGTCGGTACGGACGATTACATCTTCGAATACGATGGCTCGTTCGAGAAGTGGGAGCCCGGTGAGTGGGATCCGCCCAAGAAAGACTCGGACGACTACTACTGAGCTCTCTACGCGCCGCCAACCTTTGGGCATGCGTCGCCGCGAGTCTTCGCCTTCCGACCGCGTTCACCGTCTGAAGCTCAGACGCTGTTTGTCTCGCCGACGATGCCAGGCACGATGAGTTGGAGCCGCAAGGTGATGCGCATCACTTTGCGGCTTGGCTGGAACCGAGTGCAGAGGCCGACCAAGGCACGAGGCACAGAGAAGGTGCCCTCGCGCGCTGATGGAGACGCTCAGGTGTCGTGCGCAAGACCAAGCGCGAAGCACGTCGAGCTGGCGGCCAGCGACGGACTGCCTCTGCGGGCAGCCCAGACGATGGATTACTTCTTGGAGCTCATGGTGAAGCTGAAGCTGACGCTCTTGCCGTGGATCTTGCCACTGAAGGAGCCCTCGGCTTCACGGTAGTGATCGTACTCGTTGCCGTCCTTGTCCTTGGCGGTCTTCTTCTTGAAGGTGATGGAGAGCTTGCCGGAGTTGGTCTTGCCGGAGGAGCCAGACATGCTCAGCGAGTTCTTGCTGCGGGTGCCGGAGAAACCGATGGAGAAGTTCTGACCATCGAGACGCCCGCCGAAGTTACCAGAGGCGCTCTTGCCGTTGCCCTTGAAGGCGACAGAGATGCGGCCATTGCTCACACCAGACTTGCTGATGCTGGTTTTGTAGGTCTTCTTGGCGTAGCTCCACTCCTTCTTCTTCTCGGCCTCGGCGAGCTCTTTCTTCTCGTCATCGGTCAGCTCGGGTTCGTCCTCGGGCATCGCCAAGACCTTGGTGTCGCACAGATCCATTTCGGCCTTGATGCCTTCCTGGACGGCGGTGTCGCCACGGAATTTCTTCTCGAGGGCCTTGTACTCGTCGAGAGTGATGCCTTCGACCTCGAGGAAAGCCTCGATGGCCTTGGTGGCCTTGGCGGCATCGGTGACGCGCTTGTTGTAGCAGGCTACGGTCGAAGAGATGGCGATGTAGTCGAGCTGTTCGTCGCTGAGCTTGACCTCTTCGGTCTTGGTCTCCTCGGTTTTGGTCTCCTCGGTTTTGGTCTCCTCTTTGACTTCTTCCTTCTTGGTCTCCTCGGGTGGGGGCTCCTCCTGGGCGAAGATGACCGACGGACTCAAAACGGCAAGTGCAACGAAGAGACTCAGAATCAGACGCAAACGAGACATGGTTTCCTCCGAAGTCGAAATGCGAGGTCGCAAGATCCTTTTCTTTCGGCCTCGCGCATCCTAATGGAAAACTCGGCCAAGTGTCAACGTGCATGTCCACCTGGACAATGCTACCGGCGAGAGTCTGCCTACTGACGCAAGCTGCGGTAGAAGATTCATCTTCGCAGGAACGAAAAGCCCTAGCGAGCGAAGCGAGGCACGGTCTCGGGAGCGAATGCAGCAGCAGTCCGTGTCGCAGGCCCAAGCGATGTGTGCTTGAAGCGCTGCGAGAGGGCGCAAATGAACGCGAGAGGCCTAGTGGACGCAGGCCGTGTCATGGGCGGTGCAAAGGAAGCGCACATGGATGTGGTCGGCATGTCCTGGTCCATGGCGTACGAGTCGGTCGCTGACTTTGGGCCCATCTGGATACTGCAACCAGTGTGCGAGCTCCTTGTTCGACATCACTTGGTTGGCGAGGGCGTAGTCATAGAGAAGCTTCTGGAGCTCGTAATCGACGAGCATGACCTGCACGGCCTTGGTTTCTTCGAGTAAGCGCAGCATCGCCCAATTGCCCTTGGGATCGAAGTTCGACGCGTCGAAAACTTTCCACGAGGGAGGGCCTGGCGGAGGGTTGAGCTCTACGTAGCAGAGGTCGACATCACGGCCTGATTGATGCGATTGGTGGGGCGGGTTGCGTCCACCTTTGCGAATCGAGAGGTTGCCAACGAGCAGCGGCGGGTATTCAGAGAAGCGACGAGCCCACTCGTTGAACACCCAATCCAGGTGAGCGATGGTGGTGTCGGTGGCCCAGGACTTGTATCGGTTGGTGCGGAGAATTCGTCCAGGACCCTCGAGCATGGGGACGGCGTTCTCCAGGCTTCCCGCCGATGCAGAGCCGATGGAGCGACTGAGCAGGCCAGGGACCCGACGATGAACGACGATCTTGGTCCCTGGGGCGAGGGGCTGGTCGAGCTCGAGAGTGGGGTTGAGCTTGGCGATCTCGTGGTGGTAGATGCCGAACATGTTGGAGGCTTGGCGCAGGGTTCCGCCGTTGATGATGGTGTAGCTCACGTTCTCTGGCAGCATGGCGATGAGCGCGGCGCTGACGTCGCGGCTTCTACGCAGCAGGAAGCGGGCGTCGTCATTGGCGAGGGGGCGCACTTCGATGGCGCGCACCTCAGTGCCGAGGGCGACGAAGAGCTGTTGGTCGAACTGCCCACCGAGCTGCGTTGGCGGTACAACTGCAGCGGGCCCACTGGAACGTAGGGCGATCACGATGCTCGCGGGGACGACGGCAGCGAGCAACAGCACCAACGCGAAGCGCGCTGAGAACGGCGCCCTTTTCGATGCGGCGCCCACTGCTCAGGTCTCCGCGAAGGGTTTGAGTTGTTTGCAGCGCGAGGGGTGCCTGAGTTTTCGCAACGCTTTGGCCTCGATTTGCCGGATGCGCTCGCGGGTGACATCGAAGTCTTGACCGACCTCCTCGAGGGTGTGATCGCTCTTCTCTCCGATGCCGAAACGCATGCGCAACACCTTTTCTTCGCGTGGGGTGAGCGTAGAGAGGACTCTGCGTGTTTGCTCGGCGAGGTTCATGGAGATGACTGCATCCGAGGGGCTGACAATGGACTTGTCCTCGATGAAGTCTCCGAGGTGGCTGTCCTCTTCCTCGCCGATGGGGGTTTCGAGTGAGATGGGCTCTTTTCCGATTTTGAGGACCTTTCGGACCTTCTCGACGGGCAGCTCCATCTTCTCTGCGATTTCCTCGGGAGTGGGCTCTCGGCCGTATTCCTGAACGAGGTATCGGCTTGTCCGGATGAGTTTGTTGATGGTCTCGATCATGTGCACCGGGATGCGGATGGTGCGGGCCTGATCGGCGATGGCTCGGGTGATGGCCTGACGAATCCACCAGGTGGCGTAGGTGGAGAACTTGTAGCCACGTTTGTATTCGAACTTGTCAACGGCCTTCATCAAGCCGATGTTGCCCTCTTGGATCAGATCGAGAAACTGCAGACCGCGGTTGGTGTACTTTTTTGCGATGGAGACGACCAGGCGCAAGTTGGCTTCGATGAGCTCGCTCTTGGCGCGCTCGGCCATGCGCTGCCCCGATTGCAGCTTGGTGTAGGTGATGCTGAGGGCGTCGGCTGAGGAGCGGGCTTCCCGCTCCACCGACTCGATGGCAGCGCGATGAGCTCTGATGGCGTGGAGCATGTCCCGCGCCCTGTTCTCATCGAAGCGGCGACCTTCGAGGATTTCCTTGGCGTGCTTGGGGCGGGCATCGAGGTTGCGGCAGAGCTCGCCGAGCTCGTCGTAGCGGCAGCCTGCGTCCCGTTCGATGCGCCGGATTTCGCGGTGGGCCGCATCGAGGCGCTCAATCATGGCCTTGAGCTTGTTGACCAGCCGCTCGGTGAGTTTCTTGCTCAGTCTAACTTGCCGGTTTTCTTCGTACATTTCGCTGCGGCAAAGACCGAGGATGCTTCGGAGCCGGCGGCGGTGGGTTTCGCTCATGGCGCGAGAGCGTGAGAGCTTGGCGTTGACCCGGCGGATCTTTCGGTTGAGCTGTCGAACTCGGTTGTTCTGTTCGAGTAGCTCGCTGCTGACCTCTTCTTCGCGTCGATCTGCGAAGTCCGTTTCATAGTCCCGCAGGACATCTTTCATTCGCAATTTCTGGCGTTTGATGCGCTCGCCGATGGCGATCATTTCCCGGACGCCGAAAGGGCTCTCGAGCAGGACGTCGAGGATCTTCTGCTCACCATCCTCGATGCGCTTGGCGATTTGGACCTCGCCGTCTCGGGTGAGCAGGCTTACCGAGCCCATCTTGCGCAGGTACATGCGCACGGGATCGTTGGTCTTGCTGTAGCTTGGCTCTTCGTCGCTGTCCGCTGCGGCCGCGCGGACTGGCGTACGTCGTGGGGCACGCTTGGTCGATGAGGCTGGGCTGTCGACGATCTCGATGTCCATCTCGTTGAAGAGCTCCAGCATCTCATCGATGGCATCGCCGCTGACCAACTCCTCAGGGAGTGCATCGTTGAACTCCTCGTAGGTCAGAAAGCCCTTCTCTTTGCCGACCTCGATGAGGCGCTTGACTTCTTTGCGGTCCATGTTATTGGACATCCACGTCTCCTGATTCTTGCTCACGATCACGCTTCTGATTGCAGCGTCAACCAGTTGATCTTGCGATCCTCTTTGGCTTTATTGCGGAGCTCGACGAGTTGTTGGTGCAGCCGAGCCAATCGTTCCTGTTCTTCGATGTCAGCGCGGCTCAGGGCATCGACAAGGCGCTCGCCGAGCTCGCGGCTGCGCTTGTCAATCCAGCGCTCAGTGAGGCGTGCGACGACGCCCCGATACCAATCATCCCGCTGTCCCTCGGGGACGGCGGTGGGTAGGGCCAGGGTCTCGAGCGCGAGGCTGCGTGCATCGGCGTTGCCGATTTGGCCGAGGAGCAGGCCGATGTCATCTTCATCGGGGACTTGCTCGATGGCTTCGATGGTGGCCCGGATGCGGGGATCTTCGAGCAGTAGCTTGCCATCGGAGGCGAGGAACTCTTCGCGTCGCAGGCGCGACTCGAGCAGCAGCCGCAACAGCTCTCGCTCGGTGGGGTCGATGCGCAGCGCCCGCTCGCCAACGGGTGAGCTCACGGCGCTTGCGTCGCGCCCGCTCTGAGCCTGGCTGAGGCGTGTTCGCTTCGCCAGCTCCTGTGGCGGATATCCCAGCTTCCTGGCGGCCTCTAGGAGATAATGCTGGCGAACGTGGCTCTGTTTGAGCCCTCGCAGCAGCTCACCGAGCGCGTCGAGGCCAGGACCCCGGGACTCGACGGCTTGGGCCAAGATATCCTCACAGGCGTTCGAGAGCGCCCATTGCACCAGAGGAGGCGCTGCCTCAATGAGCTCGGCGAGGGCCGCTGAGCCGTATTGACGCAAGAAGCTGTCGGGGTCTTCTGCATCGGGCAGGACGACGACCCTGGCGTCGACCTCTGTACTCTGTAGAGGGGCAATGGCGCGCAAAGCCGCCTTGCGTCCGGCGTTATCGCCATCGAAGAGCAGGTACAAGCGCTCAGCGTAGCGGGTCGCGAGCTTGACCTGATCCTCACCGAGTGCGGTGCCCATGGGGGCGACCGTCGCCGTGAAGCCGGCGCGGGCCATGGTGATGACGTCGAAGTTGCCCTCGACGAGGAAGAGGCGGCGCTCGCGCCGAGCCGCTTCCTTGGCGTGGTGGATGCCGTAGAGTGCACGGCTCTTGACGAAGAGGCTGGTCTCTGGGCTGTTCAGGTACTTGGCGGTGGCGCTGGGGTCGAGGGCTCGGCCACCGAAGGCGATGGTGTTGCCGAAAGCGTCGATGATGGGAAAGATGATGCGGTGTCTGAAGCGATCGTAGTGGCCGCGCTGCTCATCCTCGGAGCGGGCAGCGATCAGGCCCGCGTCGATGGCGAGGGCTGGCTCGATGCGCTTGGCTCGGAGCAGTTGGGTCAGAGCATCCCATTGCGCAGGCGCGTAGCCGAGGCGAAACTGCTGCCTCATGTTGGGGTCGATCGAGCGTTCGTCGAGGTATTTGCGGGCTTCGCTGCCCCCTGGACCGTCGAGCTGCTGACAAAAGAAGTTCTCGGCGATGCGCATCAGCTCCAACAATTGGCTGCGATGTGCCCGCGCCTGATCGACCTGCTCTCCAGTCTGGTGCTCGTGGTGCACCTCGATGCCGAAGCGAGCCCCCACACGCTCGACTGCCTCAGGAAAAGACAAGCCCTCGATGCGCATGAGGAAATCGATGGCGTTTCCCCCCTGTCCGCAGCCGAAGCAGTAATACATGTTCTTGGCGGGAGTAACGTGGAAGCTGGGCGTTTTTTCGCCGTGGAAGGGGCACAAGCCTTTGAGACTATGGCCCGCGCGCTTGAGCGAAACGTAGTCACCAATGACCTGAACGATATCAGCCCGAAGCAGGACTTCGCGGACGATGTCGGCAGGAATCATGGTGACACCAAGCAGGCGGCCGATAGCGCCTCGCATCCATGCGAAGAGGCAGCGCCCGTGCAACGCGAGGAGCCGCAACGAACGAGATGCTGGTCGTCGAATGCAGAGCGGGCTTTCGCCAAGCAGGCGCTTGCGCCAGCTCCGCAAAGCGTTGTACTTTAGCCATATCCTTCGACTTGTCAAGGGCGCGCGCAAAAGCCACAAAAGACCAGAACATCCTCAGTGAAGCTTCGGTGGGCGCGTGCTCGAGCGCAATCGGGCATTCCACCCTGCCGGCGCAGCCGTCCTCGGCAGGGCTCGAGAGCAGGCCGTCTCACGGACGGTCAGTTGATGCGTCAACCACCCGTACCGCAGGCCGGGCTCGAGGGACTTACACTGCAGCCGCTCCCCCCAGAAATCGAAACAGCAAATGCCGACAAGACCTTGCTCGCCGCTGTTCCGCAATCTGGACAAGGAGCGCTCTCGCTTTGCTTGCGATCGCGCAGCTTCTCGAACTTCTTTCCACAAGAATCACAGTGGTACTCGTACAGAGGCATCTGTCATCTCCTGAACGCGTCCGTTCCGTCACGTGAACCAACTACCCCAGTCGCATTCGATCCTGGGGTTGGGAGCATTGCTCACTTCTCACATCGCTACGCCGATACCCAGCTTCGGCTGCCCCTATTGTGCGCGCGTGGGTCGCGAGGTCAAGCGTCATATTCCGGGAGTGGCATTTGCGGGGCGGCTTACGAGCAGCGCTTGGCTTCGCTCGGTGATGCCGAGCTGCTTCGCGCTCCTCGTTTCACCTCGCGTGGCATTACGAAAGCGAAAAGAACGAGACGAGCTCGTCGTGGCGAGCCTTTGCGTCTTGGTAGCCAAGCTCCAGCAGGGAACGGACATAGGTGGGCGTGAAGAGCAAAAAGGACGACAACTCCGAGTCGAGCAGCGCTTCGGACATCAAGGCTCTGCTCACCAGTCGGCCTGGGGCGCCTGCCAAACGCGTCTCCTCGGGGGCCTTGCGAATGGCGTCGAAGGCGAGCTTGTTGAGGCTCTTGGACGGGCGAATGAGTAGGCTGCGGATGGGGCGGAAGCGGGCGTTGCGGTTCGCTTCTGCGGCGTCGTTGAAGTGCTCGAGGAAGGCTTCGCCGTACTTTTTGCGCCCATTCTCGAGGATGCGGTTGAACATCTCGATCTGGTGAAGTTCTTCGTCGAGTACGCCGTCGACGAGTGCGTTGACCGTTCGCCCCAGCAGGAAGAGCGAACCGGGGAATGGGTTTCGCCGGCAACCCATGCGCGCAGAGCGGTAGCGAACGCCTGGATCGCGGCTGAGCCCAATCATCAACATGCGGTCAGCCCCCATGCGCAACGCCGGGTAGATCGGAGTATTCTGACGGAGTGCGCCGTCAACGTAACAGACTCCATCGACCTGGATCGCGGGAAACAGAAAGGGGATGGCGGAGGACGCCATGGCATGTTCGACGTTGAGCCGAACCGAACGCGCTTCTCTGGTTCGGCCAGGTCCGTGGGCGAAGTCGAAGGGTGCATGCATCTGATAGAAGATGACGGGGCGGCTGGTACAGACCTCGGTGGCACAGACGGCCACCCCTCGAATGAGCCCACCCACGAGGTTGGCCTGGAGCTGCTGCCAGGGAATCAGCGTCGACATGTCGTGAAACAGCGGCGAGGTGTCGAAGAGCCCGGCCACTGGTGGGTGAGGTGCGTTGGCAGGCGCTTTGGGGCGTCGTTGCTTGCGCTCTGCGTTGTTGAACAAGGTGCTGCCCAACATCAGTTCGGGTGCGCGGCGAAGCTCCTTGTAGCCAAAGGCCAGCAGCCGGTCCATCGTGATGGAGCGCCAGTAGTTCGAGAGGTTGTAGCAGGCCGACTCTGGGTTGTGGGCCAAGGCGGCGACGGTGCAGGCGTTGAGCGCGCCTGCACTGGTTCCGCAGTACAGGTCGAAGAGCGGGCTGCGTGGGCAATGCCGCGGCATGCTCTCATAGATGTATTGCAGCACGCCCGCTTCATAGGCACCGCGGGCGCCACCACCCGTGAGGACCAGCGCGGTGCTTTGCGGGCGCTCGGGCACCGAGCTCTCGACAGCAGTCAGCCCTTTGGAATGTCGAGAGGATGCGTGCCCCTCGCTGACGGTGGTGGCTTGGCTTTCAGTCACTCGGGCCTCCCTGCTGTGCCCAGGCCCCCAAGGTGCTCGTGCACCTCGCCTCGGGGAGGCAGCCAGCGCCTCATTGTATGCACAGCCCCGTCCGTTCCGTAAAGAGCAAGCGCAATGACTCAATCCAGGCCGCTCGGAGGCTGAGGGCGCTCGCGCTTGGCATCCGGTTTCGCAGGGACGGGGACCAGCAAGTCCTGGCTCCTGGTGCTCGAGGGGGACCAACTCAGGAGGGTCTTGAGGGCAATGAGCAGAAAGACCAACAAGAGCAGCAGCAGCGCCTTGGGACCAACCAGCGTTTCGAGTTGAGTAGCAAGGAGCAGCAATGCCTGGCTCATTTTCGACCTCCGCTGCTGGGTCTAGCAACACCAGTGCCAGCTCGACCTGGGCCTTCTCCTGCGGCCCGAAGACGCGTTGGGAAGGCGAGCGCAGCGAGGCACGAGCCAGCGTCCGCCGCGTGCGCATCCGACGCGCACGAGCAGCGCCGCGAGGGTCTCGCAGGAGCGAGCGGAATCTTCAAAGCAAGCGGAGTCGGAATCGCTGACATTCCGATCATGCCGCGGGAGAAAATGACTGCATTCTTGTCGCGGAATCAGAGCCCAGCCTCACCGTTGCCACGGTCAGCGCGCTACTCCGAAAGCACCTGCGCCTCGAAGAGGCCGAAACTCGCGCCCTCTCGCCAATCATCCGCGCGCAGTCCCGCTTTGCGGCAGAGCGCGCTCAGCATCTGCGGCTTGGACCACCCTTGCTCCACCGCCACCTGCGGTAAGAACACCGCAGCTAAGCCCTCTTTGCTCAGGAGCACGCCGTGGCGGCCAAGTTCGAGCTCATCCACGGTGCCCTCGTGCAGCACAGAGAGGATCGACAGCTCGAGCCGCAGGGCGCTCAGCTCCGTTTGACGCAACGGCTCGAACCTCCAGTCCTCACTGGCAGCATCCACCGCCCTCGCAATGATGGCGCGCTCGAGTGGGCGCTCTGCCTGCAGGTCGCCAATGCAGCCGCGCAGCACCCCGTTCACATACAGACTGACAAACACTCCGAGCCTCGACTGGAAGGGCTCAGGGCAGCGAAGCCCGAGCTCCTCGGCGGTGTGCGGTCGATGCCCGCTGGACAAGCGCCCGATCGACAAGAAGTGCACGATGCTCTTGCGCGCGAGTTCGAGGGCGATATCCTCGAGTTCCTTGCTGTGCAGTGGAGCGTAGCGCTGCGCCATGTGTCAGTCCCTGTGCTTCGATGCGGAATACCACGTGCCGCTGAGGGCAATGGCCAGATAGCTTACGCACTGCTCATAGTTGTTGTCGAGGGTGCCCGAGACGACGTGCTCGAGCAGCCGCGCTTGGCCCGATTCGAACATCGCCAGTCCGATGCCAATACTCCGCCAACCACAGGGATTGACCTCTGTTGCGAGCACCTCCTCGGTCCAGCGCTCAGTATCCAAGGTCGCGAGCGACGCAAACGCGGCGCGGTCGAGCTGCTCGATGCGTTCGGGCAGTGGTCCATCGAAGGGCCGATGCCCGAAGACACTGCCAAAGTGCGTGAAGTCGCTGCTGATTATGACCAGATCGCGCTCGCCGAGCTGCGCGCCGATCGTATGCCCAGTATGCAGGATCTGCTCGGGCGAGATATCTCCAACGAGGAGGGGAATCAGCCGGAAACCTCCCAAGAGACTAGCCTGAAGGAAAGGGAGCTGGAGCTCAATCGTATGCTCTGGACGATGGGCATCATCATCGAAGCGGGCGAGCCCTGCAACCACCAGCCCGGCGATGCGCTCCGTGTCCAAGGGGAGCTCGCCAAGCGGCGTGGCAAAGGCCTCCACGCTAGGTACAGCGATGCCTGTCAGAGCTTGGTGGTGGTTGGGCGCGAGGAGCCAGACGCGGTCAAAGACGAGGCCATCGAGCTGTTGGTAGCAATGTCCTGCAGTCGCTCCGGAGAGGCCGATGCCTGCGTGCGGACAGATCAGCATGCGCAGGGAGGGGATGGGGCGCTTCGGGACCGCCTCGATGAAGGCGCGGATGCCGCGGTACAGGCTCGCACCATCGCCATGGTACCAGGTCCCTGCAAAGACCGGCTCGCGCACCGACTCGAAGCGCCCGCTCGCCGGAGCTGCTCGCCCAGGCTCTTGGCAGCCCAAAAGCAGGAGCAGAAAGAGCATCGAGAGCGGTAGCGCGAGCCCTGCTTCGTGCTTGCTGCGAAAACCCAGTGACATCACGACTTGTCCGCAACAGCCTAAAATCAAAGGGATTCCAAAGGGCACCGCCCTTTGGCGGGGCGTGGGGCAGAGCCCCACAAAGGTACTCTAGACTTCACTCGCTGTTTAGTTTTCGCTCGCTCTCGCGAGGTCCTCGCAGCGCTGCTCGCGCGCATCGGATGCGCGCGCGTCAGACGCTGACTCGTGCCTCGCTTCACTCGCTTTCATCACCCACCGCCGTCTTGAGCTTGGCCCGCGCTGCGGCCAAGCTCAGTTCGGCGCGGACCTGCTGACTGCGCGCGCTGCTCAGGGAGAGGGCCGCATCGCTGAGCTCGATGATGCTGCCCACACCATTCTCATAGCGCCCCTCCGCCAGGGCGAGGCGCTCTTGCGCGCCCAGGACGGCGGCTTGGGTCGACTGTAGCTGGGTCTGATTGGAGAGGATTTCGAGCCGTGCTGCCTCGAGCTCTTGCATGACCTGCAGCTTCAACATTTGCTCTTCGAGCTCGAGGCTGAGGATGGCGATGCTCGCCTCATCGACCGCAGCCTGCGTCGCGCCGCCGTCATAAAACGACCATTGTATTCCAATGGCGGCGCTCACACTCCATCCATGGGCGTCGATTTCATCGACCGAAAAACCCTCCTGGAGCCCTGCTGAAGCCGAGATCACCGGAGCGTTGCTGAGTTCGGCCGCCTCCAGTTCGAGCTCGAGCTGTTGGCGGCGCGCCGCTTGCGCCCGAAACTCCACGCGCGACTCGAGAGCCCGTGAGAGCAGCGCTTCACTGCTCTCGTTTTCGATAGAGGTCTGCTGGCTACTTGCAGGTAGCAGCTCGAAATCAGCGCCCCAGTCGACGCCCATGCTCTCGCTGAGCTGCAGCTTTGCCAAGCTGACGTCGATACGCGCCGCTTCGAGCTCTGTCGAGGCCGTCGCTAGGTCCACCTGCGCTTGCACCAAGTCGATGGGCGGGCGGGTGTCGAGCTCCACGAAAGCAGCAATGCGCTCGAGATGCTTCTGGCGATTCGCGACGCTCTCCTCAGCGACCTCGAGCAGCGCCTCTGCCGCCAGGGTCTGCCAGTAGAGCAGCTCGATGAGCAGCCGCCGCTGCGCACGCATGCGTTCGAGTTGGCTTTGCTGCGCTTCGATGGACGCTTCCAAGCTGCGCACACGGGTGTCGATGCGCCCAAAGTCATAGACGAGCTGGCGTATCCCGAGCCCCAGATCGAAGCCGTGCTGAAGACTTGGGTCCGGATAGCCCTCGCCGGTGTTCCCTCGAACGCCCGCCGAAAAGTCTGCAGACACCGAGAGTTGTGGATAGAGCCCCGCTTCGCTCGAGGCAATGCGGGTCTGGGTGGACTGAAGGTCGAGCTCACCGAGGCGCTGTTCGAAATGCGAGTCGGCCAAGAGCAACGCCTGCTCGAGGCTCAGCGCTCGAGGCGCTTCTTCCCCCATCGCCGAGGAGAGGGGCAGCAGGAGGCAGAGCAGGGCGAGCACGGCCCGGTTCAGGGATGACATGGTCTCACTCGTGTCGTAAGGCCTCGATGGGATCGAGGCGCGAGGCTTTCCACGCGGGATAGATGCCAAAAACGATGCCCACCAAGGCGCTGAACCCCATCGCGACACCAATGATATCGGGGTTGATCGGCATCGCCCACTGGAATTGTTCAGCGAGTCGCTGCGATGCGAAAAAACCCAAGCCCACGCCCAAGATACCACCCGTGAGCGAGAGCACCATCGATTCGATGAGAAACTGTGACAGGATATCGACCGGGCGCGCGCCGACGGCCATGCGCAAGCCAATCTCTCGCGTCCGCTCGGTGACGCTGACCAGCATGATGTTCATGATGCCGATTCCACCCACCAGCAAAGATACCGCAGCAATGCTGGCCAAGAGCAGGGAGAAGGTCTGCACCCCTTCCTGCCGCGCCGAGGCGATTTCGGCGAGGTCTCGCACGCTGAAGTCATCTTCTTCGCCCGGCTGGAGCTGGTGTCGCTCGCGCAGCAGCATCGTGATGGCTCGAGAACACTCGCTGCTCTTTCCTGCGACGGCCTTGACGTAGATTTCACCCGCCACGAACTGCTGGCTGCGACGCTCGAGGCGCTTGTTGAAGGTGGTGTAGGGGATCAACACCACGTCGTCCGCGTTTTGCCCCATCGCCGACTGTCCCTTCTCTTGGAGCACACCGAGCACCGTGAAGGGGACGTTTCGGATGCGGATGCTCTGCTGCACTGGGTCGACCTGGTAGCCGAAGAGCTGGTCGGCGACGGTGGCGCCCAGCACTGCCACCTGTGCCCCTGCGCTCAGATGGACTTCACTGAATGGCTCGCCGGCGCCCAGTTTCCACTCTTGAATGTCGAAGTACTCTGGTGAAGTTCCATTGATGCTGCAGGCCCAGTTCTGCTCCTCGCTGAGCACCTGCGCGTTGAGACGAAGCAAGGGGGCCACATACTGGGCGCTCGGCACCTGCGTCCGAATGGCCTCGAGATCGTCCCAGCTCAGGCTCAGTGAGCTCCCTGCACCGCCGCGCACGCCTCCCTGTCGGGTCGAGCCCGAGCGCAGCACCAGCAGATCCGCGCCCATCGCCGAAAAGCGCGCCGACACCTGTGCCTGCGCCCCTTCACCCAGCGCCACCATCGTGATCACCGCGGCCACGCCGATGATGATGCCCAGCACAGTCAGGAACGAGCGCATCGCGTTGCGCAGAATGGCGAGCACGGCGACCCGGAGCACCTGCAGGAGGCTCATCTGCCACCTCCGCGCGGGCTTGGGCGATCGTCGGCGATGCGGCCGTCCTTCATCGTGACGATGCGGCGGGCTTGTTCTGCGACGTCGAGCTCGTGGGTGACCATGACGATGCTCATCCCCGACTCACTCAGCTCCTGCAACAGGAGCAACACCTCCTCGGTGGTGCGTGAGTCGAGGTTGCCCGTGGGCTCGTCGGCGAGCAGCAGCTTGGGGCGGGTGACCAGGGCGCGCGCGATGGCCACGCGCTGCTGCTGGCCGCCAGAGAGCTCGTTGGGGGCATGCTTGGTGCGTTCGGCGAGTCCCACTCGGTCGAGGGCTTGCTTGGCGCGTCGACGGCGCTCGCGTCCTCCCACTCCCGCGTACAGGAGCGGCAATTCGACATTTTCGAGGGCGCTGGTACGGCGCAGCAGGTTGAAGCTCTGGAAGACGAAGCCGATGGTCTGATTGCGCACCTGAGCCAGCGCGCTGCTGCTGAGCCGCGACACCTCTTGAGCATTCAGCCAGTAGCGACCTTCGCTCGCTTGGGCCAGGCAGCCGAGCAGGTTCATCAACGTCGATTTGCCCGAGCCGGATGAGCCCATGATGGCCACGAACTCGCCTTCCTGGACCTCTAGGTCGACGCCATCCAGTGCGTTGACCACGAAATCGCCCATGTCGTAGCGCTTGCGTAGCTTCTCCACCCGAATGAGTGCCGTGGGGTCCATCATCGTGCTCAGAACATCCGACCAGAGCGTGTGTTGCGCGGTGCGGCGGTGGCCTGCGGGTTCTCTGCCGCCGTTACGAGGGCGTCGCCCTCCTGCACTGGCCCGATGAGCTCGGTCACCGAGCCGTCACTGAGGCCAACCTGCACGCTCAGGCATTCTGCTTTCCCGTCTTGCAGACGCCAGACGATGCGTGACTTGGAGGCGTTTTGCTCCGCTGGTCGTTTGCCGGTGCGGCGTCCTTGCTTTGCCCCTCGCTCCCCTTTGCCTTTCCGCGTGCCTGCTGCTTCGCCTTTCTCGGGATTGCTCTCGCACTGCATCCCCTCGACGGGCTTGAAACGTAGCGCTGCATTACTGACGACGAGGACGTCGCGTCGGGCATCGACGATGAAGCTGACGTTGGCGGTCATGCCGGGTCGAAGCTGCAGCTTGGGGTTGTCGACGTCGATGATGGCGCTGTAGGTGACCACGTTCTGCACGGTGACGGGCGAGTTTCGAATCTGGCGCAGCGTGCCTTCGTAGGTCTCCTGCGGAAAGGCGTCGACGCTGAAGCTGGCCTTCATGCCGTCGCGCAGCTTGCCGACATCGGATTCGGAGATGGCAGCATCGACCTGCATTCGCCGCAGATCCTCTGCGATGAGAAAGAGGGTGGGGGCCTGCAGTGATGCAGCCACGGTCTGGCCAGCGTCTACGCTTCGCGAGATGACCACGCCGTCGATGGGCGAGAGAATCGTGGTGTAGTCTAGGCTCGCTTGGGCCTTGTCGCGTGCGGCTTGCGATTGTTTGAGTCGCGCCCGAGCCGACTCGACACGCGCGCGGGCCACCTCAGCGCTGGCTTGGGCGCTCTCTGCCTCGGCGATGGCGATGAGGCTGCGCTCGGCGAGTTGCGTGCTGCGCTTTGCGCTACGCTCTGCCTCGGTGGCGAGGGCCTTGGCCTCGGTGAGCGCGGCGCGGGCGGCGTCGACGTCGGCCTCGGCTCGCTCCAAATCGGCTTGCAAAGGCTCGGGGTCGATGCGGGCGAGCACGTCTCCCTTCTTGACGACGCTGTTGAAATCGACGAGCAGCTCGGAGATTCGCCCAGAGACCTGACTGCCGATCTGCACCGTCACCAGCGGCGAGAGCACGCCGGAGGCGCTCACCGTGCTGAGTACGTCGCCGCGACGCACTGCAGTGCTTTCAAAAACAATCTCCGCGTCGATGCGCTCGGCGTAGTGGCGTAAGGCAAGCACCGTGAGCGCCACAGCGCCGCTCAGCAGTAGCAAGCGAGTGAGCCATCTTTTCCAGTTTCGTCGAGACACTTGGCTTCTCCATAGGACGCCGTTCCAGAGGATAGCGAGAAATCGAGCTGCTGTCTGTGTCGAGTTGGGCGATGATTGGTGAAGCTCGCCGCGCGAATCTTTACACAAGCTGAGCGAAGGGTCATCGAGGCGCTCTTTGCTTGGCGTCCGTGCCCGAGCGCGAAGCAATGCGGTATACTGTGGCTGGGAGGTCGCGATGGCCAAGCAGGATATTTTGCTGATCGACGATGACGTCGATCTCTGCGAGCTGTTGAGGAACTATCTGTCGAACGATGGCTTTTGTGTCGAGACTGTGCATGACGGCCCCGGTGGTTTGGAGCGGGCCATCCAGGGCTCCTATTCGCTCGTGGTGCTGGATGTCATGCTGCCTGGGATGAACGGTCTGGAGGTCTTGCGTTTGCTGCGTCAGCAGTCTTTCGTTCCGGTGTTGATGTTGACGGCGCGTGGAGACGATGTGGACCGGATCGTGGGTTTGGAGATGGGGGCAGACGACTATCTGGCCAAGCCTTTCAACCCACGAGAGCTTCTTGCACGTATTCGCGCGGTGCAGAGACGGGCGACTGCGGCGCTGTCCAGCAGCGCCCATGAGAGCTTGCACATCGGAGACCTCGAGCTCAATCGCGGGCGTCGTAGCGCGCGCTGTGGAGAGCGAGAACTGAGCTTGACTGGGGTGGAATTTTCCTTGCTCGAGTTACTGCTGCGGTCGGCTCCAGAGCCGGTCACACGTGATGTCTTGTCTCGAGGTGCGCTCGAGAGGGCGTATTCACCTCTCGATCGAAGTATTGATGTGCACGTCAGTAACCTGCGCAAGAAACTGGGGCCACGTACCGACGGCGGCGAGCGGATCATCGCCGTCAGAGGGGTGGGCTATGCCATGGTGTTCTGAGCGAGTCGCTCACACTCAGGGGTGAACCCAGGTGCCGACGTCTTCACCATCGAGCAGGCGTCGCAGCACGTCGACCTCGTCGAAGGCGAGGACCACGACGGGCAGTTTTCGTTCCCGGCACAGTGAGAAGGCGGTCATATCCATGACCCCGAGTCGGCGCGCGAGCACTTCGTCGAAGCTGATGCGGGAGAAACGCTGGGCGTCCGGGTCTTTCTTGGGGTCGGCGCTGTAGACGCCGTCGACCTGGGTCGCTTTGATCAGCAGGTCAGCGCCGATTTCCGCCGCACGCAGGGCGGCGGCGGTGTCGGTCGAGAAGAAGGGGTGCCCCGTTCCCCCACCGAAAATGCAGATATCACCTGCGCACAAGCGGGCGTCGGCTGCACGGGTGGTGAAGGTCTCTGCGACCGTGGACATGGCCACTGCGGAGAACACCGTTGCAGGCAAGCCGGCGCGCGACAGCGCATCGGCGAGCATGAGGGCGTTGATGACGGTAGCGAGCATGCCAGCGTGGTCTGCGCGGACGCGATCGACGCCGCTGGCGGCGCTGCTGACGCCGCGCATGAAGTTTCCACCTCCGACGACGATGCCCAGTTGCACGCCGCGCTCGCGCAGCGGTACGAGTTGGCGGCCCACGAAGGCCAGGACCTGCTCATCGAGTCCGTGGCCACGCTCACCGGCGAGGGCCTCGCCGCTGAGCTTGATGAGCACCCGTCGCATGGGAGCAAGCATGGCGAGGTCCTCTGATTACTCGGACTTCTCGGCGATGGCGATGCGCGTGAAGCGGCCAATGACGATGTTCTCGCCGATGAAGCCAGAGGTCTCGGCGCGATACTGCTCGATGGTCTTGTCGGGGTCCATGACAAAAGGCTGATCCAAGAGGGAGATCTCCTTGAGCCACTTGGCGACCTTGCCGTCGACCATCTTGGCGACGATCGCTTCGGGCTTGCCAGACTCGGCGGCCTGGGCCTCGAAGATGCGGCGCTGGGAGGCGAGCATCTCGGCGTCGACGTCGGCAGAGGAGACCACCTCGGGCTTGGCGGCGGCGATGTGCATCGCGATCTGCTTCGCAAATTCGCGGAACTTCTCGTTACGCGCGACGAAGTCGGTTTCGCAGTTGACCTCGATGAGCACGCCCGTCTTGCCGTCGTGATGGATGTAGCTGCCGATGAAGCCTTCCTTGGTGGAGCGGCCAGCGCGCTTGGCGGCGGCGGCCAGACCCTTGACCTGCAAGAACTCGATGGCGGCTTTCATGTCGCCGTCGGTCTCGACCAGGGCCTTTTTGCAGTCCATCATACCAGCGGCGGTGCGCTCTCGCAGCTCTTTGACCATTTGGGCAGTGATTTCGGCCATGTTTCTCTCCTAATATGCTGTTCTCGCGCCTGACGAAGGCCAACGCTTCGCTGGGCCTCGCAGGCAACGTCAGAGGGTCGGGGTTGTGTCAGCGCAGGTCCCCAGTCGGTTCGCTGAGGACGGTGCCGTCACGTGTTAAGCCAAATCTATTCGACGGCTTCGCCGCTCTCTTCCGTGCGGTCTACGGGCTGGCCGCGTCGCTGCACCTCGGCGGGATGCTCGGATTCGGCGGCGGCGTAGCGATTCTCGCCGGGCTGCGCGAGGCCTTCGGAGACGCGTCGCTTGGCACCCTCGAGGCAGGCGTCGGCGATGGCACCGGAGAACAGGCGGATGGAGCGGATGGCGTCATCGTTGCCAGGGATGAGGAAGTCGATGTCGTCGGGATCGCAGTTGGTGTCGACCACGGCGATCACGGGGATCTTGAGGGTGTGGGCTTCCTTGACGGCGATCGACTCCTTGTTGGGGTCGACGATGAAGATGGCGCCGGGCACGCCGCTCATGTCCTTGATGCCGCCGAGGTAACGCTCGAGCTTCTCGCGGGCACGCTCGAGGCGGCGCACTTCCTTCTTGGAGAGCTTGGCGTAGGTGCCATCGGTGGCCATGCGATCGAGCTCGCGCAGCTTCTCGATGGAGGACTTGATGGTGCGCCAGTTGGTCAGGGTGCCACCGAGCCAACGCTGGGTGACGAAGTGCTGGTTGGCCCGCTTGGCCTCTTCGGCGATCACGTCCTGGGCTTGGCGCTTGGTGCCGACGAAGAGCACGCAATCACCGCGCGCGACCACGTTGGTGACGTAGTCGTAGGCGGCGTCGAAGAGCTTCACGGTCTGGCCGAGGTCGATGATGTGGATGCCGTTGCGCGAACCGAAGATGAACTGCTTCATCTTGGGGTTCCAACGCTTGGTCTGGTGGCCGAAGTGGACGCCCGCTTCCAGAAGACGGCGCATAGGGATGTGCGACATGAAGAGCTCCTTGGGTTTTGCCTCCGCCGCTTGCTCTCGACACCCGATTGGGACCCGTTGAGAGCGGATGCTTTGCGGCGTGTGAATTTCGCGCGCAGCTCACCACGAGCCTCGCGCGAGTCCGGGCCACTTATCATGTCTCGGTGGATGTTGCAATGAGGAACGAGTAGTAATGAGAGTAATGAGGAGCGACTTGGCGAATGCGAGAGGTGCCTGGGTGGGGCGGACAGGGTGAACGTAGGGGCGCCATTCATGGCGCCCGCCCGCGATGCGGTGCGCTCTCGGTCCCAGTCTGCCTGCGTAGCCGGAGTGAGCGCCAGCGAACGAAAGCTAGGTCAACTCACGCCAATCAAAGCAAGCCAATCTCAGGCCGCGGGCTCTTCCAGGCCGCACCAGGCGGCGATGGTCGAGGCCATGAGCTGCGCTTGCTCTGCGTCCTCCATCTTCCAGCTCCAGCGGCCGTCGAGGTTCTCCAGCCTCACCCAAGCGCCCATGGAATCGACCTGCTCTGGGCGATGCATTCGCCCCAATCGCTGGATGTGGATGAAATCCGGGGCGATGAGGTAGCGACGGCGTGGCTCGTAGCGCAGGTAGAAGACCGTGCCCAAGCCGAGCAGCAGGAAGGTGGCCAACGTGCCGACCAGTGCCTGCATCCCTTGGCTCAGCTCCCAGAGCTCAAAGGCCCTTCCAAGTACAAACAAGGCGAGAGGGACACCCCACAGCAGCATCGAGCCCAGCACCACATTTCGATAGGACGCGGGTGCGCTCAGACGCAGCAAGCGTCCCTGGATGAATATCGTCCAGTCCCCAGGAAAGCGGGCCAGGACCTGCTGCTTGCGCCGCAGATCTGCTCGCGAGTGCATCTGCTCCAGGCGCTGCTTGTCCGCCCAGGGCTGCACGGCGTGCCACAAGCGCTTCATCTCGAATACTTTCAGTCCATAGACCTTCCCCTTCTCGCGCTCTCTCCTTTCTGCGGAAATCGCGGCTATCTCCGAGATGCTCGATTCATCTCGTGGGCCGACGTAGCATACGGGGCCCCGCTCCGTCCCAATCGAAAACTGCAGCACTCCAGGACGTAGCGCTCGCTTGGGCTGTGACCAGCTCGTCGGGTCGATCTCGAGGCGCTGGCCGTTGCGCTCGGTGAAGCGCCAGTTCTGCTCGCTCGGCTCGCTTTCATCCGCACGTCGCGGATTCAACCAGGCCCGGTTGGGATCCACGAGCTGCACTTTCGACAACGGAATGCCATAGCGCGTGGCCACCACCTGCGCCGTCCAATCGGCGCGTGCTGCGTCACGTAGCGCCACGATGGGCTCCAGCAGCTCCCCTTCGCCGCGGCGCAGCACGACGACCCCGCGGCCTCTGCTCTTGCCGTGTAGCTCCTGGAGCTGCAGGGACTCCAGATTCACCTGAGACCAGCGCTGCACCACCATTCCCATGCTCGCCCGAGGCCAAGCCAGGGAAAGCCCCTGGCCCTCGCAAACGAGCTTCTCTGGGCCCAGCTTCAATGTTGCTTTGGCCGCCTGAGACGCCAAGCGGGGGTACCCAAAGAACCCCAGCAGGAAATAGACGATGAAGGCGAGCACAGCGAGCTCCATGACGACCGAGGGCAACTGTAGGAAGTGGAGGCCGAGCAAGAGCAGCGCCGCGCCAATGAGCACCGCTCTGTTCGAGCTCCACGCCAACAAGCGCATCCACCATCTGCTCAGGCTGGCTTCTAGGCACAGCGCATCGTCTCGCATGCTGAGCGCCACACCCTCGAAGGGGTGTTCTGCGATGCGCTCCAAGGCCTGGGCGAGCCCGCCCTCGCTCTCCAGGGCCAGCTCCCAGCGTTCATTGCCGTTGACCTGCATCGCGTGGCGCAACGCCGCCAGTAGTTCCAGCGCGTTGGCCCAACTCAGCTCGGGGGCGCGAAGGTCTAGACCAGGCAGCTCCGCCACCTCGAGGCGCGCCTCCCCTTCGGCCCGCGTCTGCAGTCGCAGCCGCAGCCAGACACCGTCTTCGTTCTGCTGCCGAAGCTCGATGAGCAGGATGCTTTCGCTCGGCGATGAGCCTGCCTTGCCCACGTCCTGTGCTGGTCCTGTGGCAAAGAGCGTCGTGTCCGTCCCCAAGTAGCGACGCGCCAAGGTGAGGGCGAAGGGCCTGTCGAAGCTGAGAACGCCAGAGTTCGAACCCTGCTCGTCTGACTCCGAGAAGCGCCACGCCAAACCCTGTGGCGAGAGCTCCAAGCTCCCTTCGGCCAGCGTGATGCTTCGAGTGCACGGGGGAGTGGCGGGGGGCAGAAAAGCGAGCTCGCTCATCGGGCGCTCCTTGCACGAGACGGCTGCATGGTGCATCAAATGTGGGCTGGGCGGCAAGATGGGCATTGTCGCCTCGAGCCCGCGAACTGTATGCTCCTCGGCCCTTCATGACGAAGTGCAGCTCCACTCCCGAATCAGGAGCCTTCATGTATTTGTTCGCTCTCGGGCACCGACCTCGCGCCAGCGGCAAATCCTTCGGATTGGCGCGAGGATGCGTGCCCTTCCCTCACTTTCGATTGCTTCAGCGTATCTGCTTGGTCCTGACGGCCTTGTTGCTGCTCCTCGTTCTGTCGGCTCGCGAAGGCCACGCCTGCACCGCTTTCTGCGCCGACGACGGTGGGAAGGGCGCTTTGGTCGG
>JAVFAO010000003.1:60428-61830 GCA_034002465.1 Myxococcota bacterium | reverse complement strand
CACATTGAGCGCATCGACGACCGCTATGGCGTACGCTTGGCGCAACTCAACCTTGGGCATGCTTACCTACAGGCGTCCTGGGGTGATGGTCGCGCTGCGAGCGAGGCGAGCGAAGCGTGCGGAGGCGATGCCCAGGCGCAGCTTGGCGAGAGGCTCGCGCAAGCGCAGAGGCTGCTGGAGACGGTGTCCGCGTTGTCGAAGCAGCCCGAAGCAGGCGATGATGAGAGCGCTTTTCGGGTGGATGTGGTGATGAGCAGCCTGGCCGATGCCTATTTGGCGCTCTTGCATCTGAGGCTCGAGCAATTCGAGGCTGCGATGACTTGCTTTGCGAGCGCAATTGCGCAAGATGAGCTGGCGAATGCAGAGCTCGGCGCTGCTTTCGAGCGATTGGGGGAGGAGCTGCTGCTGCGCGCCCATTGGGAAGAAGCGATGACGGCGATGGAAGCGTCTCGTGCCCAGCACGAGGGGCTGGGGCAGCACGCGACGGTGCGACGATTGTCGCGACGCATGACGGAGCTGCGCAACCAGATGTCGAGCGCCGCTCGGCATCGAGAGAGCTGACTATGACGAGGCGGATTTTTGCTCGGGTGGAGTCTTGTCGCCGCGATGGTGGCGCACGGCGCTGGCTGGGAAACGCGCGCGTGCTGGGGCTGCTGAGCCTCTTCTTCTTCACCTTTTCATCCTTCAATGTGTATTCCGATCCTCCGAAGGATGAGGAGAAGCTCGACCCCCGCGATGCTGCCTTTATCGTCGTCAACGCCAAGCACGATCAGTATACAGTTACGATCAACGACAAAGCCTACCCCCGGAGCAGCAAAATTGGGGCGGCGGTGGCACCCAACAAGGTGCACGAGGTGGTGGTCACCCACAACACGAGCAAGAGCAGCAAGCGCTATCGGTTGAAGCTGAAGAAAGGTGAGAGCCGCGTGTTGATTGTGGACATCTCGGGCTCTTCGACGACGGGTGCGGTGGCGAGCCAGGCGGTACCGAGTCAGCCCGCAGCCGCCACGAGTGACGCGCAGAGCGAGGAGCCTGCTGAGGGTGCAGGCCCCAACGAGGGCTTCATCACGGTCAACGCTGAGCCACCGGGCCAAGTCTACATCGACGGCAAGATCGTGTCGTCGCGAACGCCTCTGGTCAAGCACAAGGTCTCTGCGGGCAATCACAGCGTCCGGGTCTATTACGTCGATCTGAGGAAGTTCAGCGAAACCAAGAAGGCCGTGGTCTCTGAGGGTCGTCATCTGAGCATGAGCTTCTCGGGGAACTGAGACGATTCCAAGTTTTTGTCGATTGGGCGCTTGGCCTGTTCCCCCAAGTTTTTGTCGATTGGGCGCTTGGCCTGTTCCCCCAAGTTTTTGTCGATTGGGCGCTTGGCCTGTTCCCCCAAGTTTTTGTCGATTGG
>JAVFAO010000003.1:26800-60418 GCA_034002465.1 Myxococcota bacterium | reverse complement strand
CCAAGTTTTTGTCGATTGGGCGCTTGGCCTGTTCCCCCAAGTTTTTGTCGATTGGGCGCTTGGCCTGTTCCCCCAAGTTTTTGTCGATTGGGCGCTTGGCCTGTTCCCCCAAGTTTTTGTCGATTGGGCGCTTGGCCTGTTCCCCCAAGTTTTTGTCGATTGGGCGCTTGGCCCGTTCCCATCACTTGTTTCGCAGCATGAGCGATTGCAGGAGGTTGAGATGCCGAGGTCTGTGCACTGGGTTTGGATACTGCTGGCGCTGAGCACGGCCCTCGGGCTGTCCGCCTGCAAGAGCGATTGTGAGCGGCTCTACGAAGCGGCGCAGTGGTGTACGAGCGAGAACTTGGACAAAGCCAAGTTGCTCGAGTCCTGCAAGAAGCGCCCGCGTGCCACGCAGTGCGCGGATGAGCAGGGCTGCGAGGCCATCCTGAAATGCTGGCGTGAGGCGAGGTGAGCAGATGAGCAAGACGACCCCTCCAACACCGTTTCTCGAACTCTCTCGTCGGGCTCGCCGTCGAGCCCCTTCACCCATCCGTGAGCTCGCGCCCCTGCTTTCCGTTGAAGGCATGATTTCGCTGGGTGGAGGATACCCCAACCCGGCCACTTTCGCGTATTCGAAGTTGAGCTTGGAGCTGGATGTGGGAGGAGAACCCATCAGCCTCGAAGGCGATGCGCTCCTCAAGGCCACGCAGTATGGACCGAGTGAGGCCTTCGGGCCTTTGGATGGGGCGCTGCGCTCTTGGCACCGTTTCAAAGACGGGGTCGAGCTCGAAGAGAATGGCCTGCTCGTGCTCAATGGCAGCCAAGAGGGGCTCTACATGCTGGCCGACGTGCTCCTCGATGAGGAAGACGCGGTCATGGTCTCTGAACCGACCTACCCTGGCGCCATCGCCTGTTTTCGCAGCTTCACCGAGAACCTTTTGGCCATCCCCATGGATGGGGAGGGAGAACGGGTCGACGTTTTGGAAGCGCTGCTGAGCGCGCGACAAGCGCGAGGTGAGCGCATGCCCAAGCTGCTCTACAGCATTCCCACGGGCCACAACCCCAGCGGCGTCAGCAGTAGTCTCGAACGACGCAAGGCTCTGGTCGACCTGGCGCGCCGCTTCAACTTCATCATCGCCGATGACGATCCCTACCAGCTCTTGAGCCTGGACCCAGGGGAGCGCGTCCAGACGCTGCAGAGTCTCGCGCCCGAGCGGGTCGTGCGCCTGGACTCCTTCTCCAAGATCCTCGCCCCCGGTCTGCGATTGGGCTACCTCTCTGGCCCCTCTTGGCTGGTGCGCGCCATGGTTCTGCACAAACAAGCGAGCAACCTGCACACGAGCAGCTTCGCGCAGGCGATCTTGGCGGGCACCATGGAGCGGCTGGGCAACGACGGGATGATGCGGCGCATCGCCTCCAATGTGGAGCTGTATCGGGGCAATCGGGACGCGATGCATCAGGCAGCCCGTCGACACCTCCCCAGTTCGGTGCGCTACAACCTGCCTCGTGCAGGGATGTTCATGTGGTTCGAGTTGCCTGAGGGCTGTGACAGCAAGCGCATGCTCGACAGGGATGCCCAAAGCCTGAAGGTCATCCTGGTTCCAGGCAGCGCCTTCTCGACCCGAGGCGGCTGTCGAAATGCCATGCGTGCGAGTTTCAGCATGGTGAGCCCCGAGCAGATTGAAGAAGGCATGCGACGCTTTGGTGAAATGCTCGCCCATGAGCTCGAGTGGCTCGCCGCGCAGTGAGCGTAGGCGCGTTCTCGGTCACCTGAGGTCAACGCCACTTTCCACACGATATCGAGAGGCTAGACGCACTGGCGCGAGCCGAGTCGGTCGGTCTCAGTTCTCGGTCAACACGAACTCGTCATACTCGAGCTCGAAGCGTAGCTTGTGCTTGGCCTCCTCTTGGGCGAGTCCCAGGAAGCTCTGCCGAAGGCCATCGTCACTGGCTACTCGGGCCAGTTCAGAATACATCTTGAAGGCAGCTTTCTCGGCGTTCATGGCGAGGATCAGGGCTGAGGCGTAGTCGAGCTGTTCGAAGTCCTCGGGCGGAGTTGAGCGTAGACTCTCGGTGAGCCCCAAATCTGAGATGGCCGTGCTGCTGAACGCCAAGCGAAGCTCCCCCGCGCGAATGGCTTCGAGCTTGGCCTTGTGGCCGAGCTCCTCTTGCGCAAAGCTGACGAGCAGCTCACGCAGACTCTCACGGTTGCTCTGTCGGCTGAGGGCGAGATAGAAGTCGGCCGCTTCTTGCTCTTTCTCGATGGCAAAGGCGAGCACCTCGTCGATACTGTTCCAGGTCTGTTTCACGTGACACCTCTGTGCTGACCCAGCTGCACACGCGCGACTG
Source organism: Myxococcota bacterium (assembly GCA_034002465.1). Taxonomy (GTDB): domain Bacteria; phylum Myxococcota_A; class Bradymonadia; order UBA4248; family JAVFAO01; genus JAVFAO01. The sequence continues at coordinate 58,087 of JAVFAO010000003.1, read as the reverse complement.
CGCAGCGCTTGGTCATGGTTCATGGATGAGTAAAGCGACGGCCTGTTGCCAACACAATGGTGCGCTGACTCTTGCGGAAACAGCGCAAACAATTCAGCCAAGCGTCCAATCGACAAAAACCTGGGGGAACAGGTCAAGCGTCCAATCAACAAAAAATCTCGAAGTGTCCTTGTGGATGCAGACAGGCCGGGCAAATGACGGGGGCCTCGAGCGAAGTGTGCACGTAGCCACACTTTCGGCACACCCAGACCACGGCTTCTTCGCGTTTGTAGAGCGTGCCGGTCTCGAGACGCTGTAGCGCTTCGGCAAAAGCGAGCGCGTGTTGGGCGTGTGAGATGGCGATGGACTCGAGCGCCTTGCCCACCATGTCTTGCCCTTCGTCGCGAGCTCGACGCGCCCATGTTGGATACAGTGAGGCGTGCTCCTCCTGCTCAATGGCGACGGCTGCCCGCAGGTTTTCGATGCTCGTGCCCAGACGTGCAGGGATGGGCATTACTGGCGCCAGCGACGGCATTTCGGCGTCAACAAGAAGTCTGAGAATACGCTTGGCGTGCGCCTTCTCGTGGGTTGCGGTCTGCTCGAAGAGGGTAAACAGGCCATTGTGGCCTTCCTTCTTGGCGGCCGCTGCGTAGAAATCGTAGAGGCAGCGGTTTTGAGTGGCCCGGGCAAAAGCGATGAGCAGGTGTTCAATGGTAGTCATGGTTGCATCTTCTCCTTCCATCCGTCGCTCGACTATGCCGCAGCTCGCCGTCGAGCGCGAGAGTGGAATGCTTCGAGAAGGCTGCAGAAGCAAGCTCACGCTCATCAATGTTGACCCTCCCAGGGCATCCTGCCAGACTCGAAGAGCCTGCTGAGCGCGCCTTCGTTCGCTCTCGGTCAGCCACCTCGCGCCAGCGATCATTCCTAAGAAATGGCGCGAGGATGCGTGCCTTCCGCTCACTGTCGAACGCATTCGTTCGCTCTCGGGCACCGACCTCTCGACAGCGGCACTTCCTTTGGAAGGTCGAGAGGATGCGTGCCCTTCGCTCACTGTCGAACGCCATCCTCGGACCCAAGCATGTCAGCACGTACACTGGTCTTTCTGCTCTCTGCGCTCTTTTTGCTGAGTTGTAGTGATGATCCACCGCCCAAGCCCGCTGAGACGGATGAGGAGCTCAACGAGTTCGACGAGGAAGAAGTCGAGCTCGAGGTCGAGCAGGATCTTCCTGATGAAGAAGAGGAAATCCCTGAAGAGGTGGTGGTCACCGTCGATCAGGAAATCCCCGAGGAGGAGGAGCTCGAGCCCTGTGATCCCTTGGCCATCGACGACCCCGATCCCAGCTTCTTCGACGCCAACTGTGACGGCATCGATGGCATGAGGGAGGGCGCCATCTTCGTGGCGAGCTATGGTTTCGATGCCAATGAGGGCTCGCGAGGGCGACCAGTGCGCAGCATCTCCAAGGGCCTCGAGCTCGCTCAGGCCCAGGGCAAGGACGTCTATGTCAACGAGGGCATCTACGATGGCCCCATCTCTCTGATCGACGGCGTCGATGTCTACGGTGGCTTTGGCTTCAACTGGGTGCGAAGCGAAGACGCCGCGGTCATCATCGCGGTGCAAAACGACCCCGCCCAGAACGCCATCTACGGCGGCTCGCCGGCCATCATCGCAGAGGAGCTTACGCTCGGCGTGGTGCTCTCGAGCATCGAGGTCCAGGCCGCGTCTGCTGTGCAGACTGGCACCAACTCCGTCGGTATCTTCGTTCGCAACAGCCCTGCCTTGGCTATTCGTGACTGTTTGATCATGAGTGGCGATGGCGCTCAAGGTGCCAACGCCAACCCCGCTGGCGTTGGCACCGTAGGCAACCGTGGCAGCAACGGCAGCAATGGCTGTGAGGACAGCTCGGCGCTCTGTTTGACCTGCTCTCGACCTTCTGGTGGAAACGGGGCGAACAGCAGCTGTGGTGGCGGTACCGGCGGCACTGGGGGTCGTCCTGGCCACCCAGAGCAAGACTCCGCCGAACGAGGCGCTGCCGCTTCGGGTGGAGGCGCTGGAGGTGCGGCAGCGACAGGCACTGGCGACGTCGGCGACAAGGGCGGAAATGGCTCCCGCGGCGTTGATGGGGCGCACGGAGAGGGCGGAGATGGCACCGGCTGGCTCGAGCTCGACGGCGCCTGGCATGGCTCCGATGGGCTCCCTGGTGGTGTCGGCGGCGCCGGCACGGCAGGCGGCGGCGGCGGTGGCGGTGGCGGCGGCGAGAGCTACTGCGACAGCTGGGGGGGCGGCGGCGGCGGTGGTGGCTCTGGTGGCTGCGGAGGGCCCGGCGGCAGCGGTGGTGGCGGCGGCGGTGGTTCCTTTGGCATCTACATTTTGGGCACGCCGCCAAGCATCTCTTCCACGCTCATTCTGGCGGGCAAAGGCGGACAAGGTGGCCTGGGCGGCGCAGGCGGACCCGGCGGCAAAGGCGGCGAAGGCGGAGATGGTGGCCGCGGTGAGGACGATTCTGGCGCAGGCGGACCGGGAGGAGATGGGGGCCAGGGCGGTCGAGGTGGACCTGGGGGGGGCGGCGGCGGCGGCGTGTCTGCAGCCATTTTCTCCATGGAGCCGCTGACATCGCTCGTTGGCAATGATTTGCGGCTTGGCGTGGGCGGCCCTGGCGGCTTCAGCGATGGGCTGCGCGGCCAGGACGGGCTGGTCACCGACCTGCTCATCGGCCAAGAGCTGCCGTGAAGCGGGCTTTGCTGTTGATGGTCTTGGCGACGCTGCTGGGATGCGCCCACACCTCAGCAGCGCCCGAGGGAGCGGTGGTGTCTGCGCAGCACCAGCGATTTGCCATCCTGCTCGAGGAGCTCGCCGAGCTCATCGAGCAAGCGCCAAGTCCAGCTCGCGCCGCTGCGTTGGTGGAAGAACGCTTGCGACGGGCTGAGCCTGCGGAGCACAGCTTGCCTGTGGCGCTCTCCTACCTCGAGCGCAGCGCCACGCAGGAGTGGTTGCTCGCCCTCGAGCACGCCGAAGGAAAGCAGCTCGCCTGCGCCCACGCCCGCCTCGACGCTGCCTTGTCGAAGCTGCGTGAGCAAGCTCCGGCACAGGCCCGAGACATTGCGCTGCTCTTGCTCGATTGGCTCGAGCCGACGCATCCCCCGCGTCCGTGAGAACCCCAAGAACGCCTCAATTGGCGTCGAGACAACGCAGTGGCGGGGCGGACTCCATGAGCGGAGCGGCTGTGTGGATGAGGTTCCGATTCCTATCGTAGTCGAGCTTCAGGTGGAAGCCTTGCGGTGTCAGGACGGTGCAGCTTCCCTGCTGGCAGCGCGCGTTGTCCAGCCAGCTCCTCATGATCAACAGATAGATGGCGTCGTCGCTGAGGGCCTCAGGGAAGAAGCTGTTGACCCTCGCAGGTGCTGGGCTTTGCTGGGCTTGCGCACAGCCAACCCGCACCCCATGCCGATCGGGCTCGCTCAGGTTCCATATCTGGAGCGTTCGGCTTTGTGTCGAATGTCCTCCCTGGAGCACGTTTCGCGAACTCACCTTGCCTTGCAAGATACCGTCGAGGTCGACCGCCGGCAAAGGTAGCGGCGAAGGCGCTGGACAGGCTCGGGGCGGAGGACAGGCAGGGCGAGGGCGAGGGTGGCTGCAACTGCAAGGCGGGCAGGCCTCGGCTCGCTTTGGAGGCGTTGACTCTGAATCCTCGGGAATCAGCCGGGCTAGCCTGTACATGTTGACGAGCAGATAGGTGGTGCGTAGCTCCTCGCGTTGGAGGAAGGGGTCTGCCCAGTGGCACAGCAGCAGGACGAGCAGCACTGCCACTCCCCTCAGCAAAGGCAATCGCCAGGGACGCGAGCGAGCGGCTCTTGCTTGTGATGCGCTCTCGTCGCTCTTTTCTTTGCGGCTCGGCTTCGAGGGCCAGAGCAGCGCCGCGAGGCTCAAGAGGAGCGCGATGAAGACCGTGGCGATGCCATAGCCGAGCTCGAGGGATAGCTGTGCGTCGAGGACGATGCGTGCGCGTGAGAGCGGCATGGCGACGCCGACCCCCAAGCCGAGGGCGGCGAGCAAGGCCAGCGCATGCCCCGTCGCGCCGCGGCTTCGATAGACGACGGCGAAGGCAAAGAGCAGGCTGGCGGCGAGTATGGGCAGTGAGAGGCTCATTCGAAGCTCCTAGCCCCTGGTACCGGTTGGGTGTCGGGAAGCCATCGGCTCGTCGTCTTCCAACAGAGCCCTCGGGGAACTGGAGAGGGCAAACGAGCCCCGCTCCGAAAGTACTTGGTGGAGGGCGAACAGCAAGCTCAGAAGGGAGACTGAGACGCAGGCCGAAGGTCACGGTCCTTGATGATGGAATTGTCGTTTCCCCAGTGTTTTCCGGACGTTTCCGCCAGATTCAGCGCAGACGCATTCTTTCTCGAAAAAGAAGGACGCGCTCTTCCCACCGTTCCCGCCGCATCACTTTTGACCTATCGTGGGGTCTGCAAGCGGATAGGTCCGCTCCCTGCCTGGAGAAGCCACATGTCGAGCGAATGGCTCGAACGCTCGGTCGACGAGCTCGAAATCAGTGTCCGAGCAAGCCATTTCATTCAGCAACTGGGTGTCTCCACCGTTGCTGAGTTGCTCGCCCTTCCCAACTTGGCCTTTCCCCCCACCTGGTCAGCAAAAACCGCCCAGCGCGTGAGAGACGAAGTGCTCGAACTGCTGAGCGAGCTCGGCCTCGCCTACCACGGTGTTTTCGAGCTTCCCGACGACGACGGCGATGTTGACGACGACGGCGAAGACGGCCTCGAAGAAGACGAAGACGAAGACGACGAATTCGATGACGACTTCGATGATGACGAATTCGATGACGACTTCGATGATGACGAATTCGATGACGACTTCGATGATGACGACGATGATGACGACGAAGATGACTTCGACGAAGAAGACGAAGACGACGAAGACGACGATGAGTGAGTAGCTGGACCTCTCAGCGCTTCAAGCAGAGCTCGACCTTTGCGGCCAGCTCCTCTTGGGTGAACGGCTTGGCGAGGAAGCGGGCACCTTCTTCAAGGACACCGTGCTGAGCGATGAGGTCGGCGGTGTAGCCTGACACGAAGAGGCAGCCTAGACCTGGGCGATGGGCGCGCAGGCGATGGGCGAGCTCTTGCCCGTTGAGCTCGGGCATGACCACATCGGTCACGAGCAGGTCGATGTTGCCTGGGTGCTCGGCGGAGAGCTGCAGAGCGTGGAGCGGAGAGTCAGCGCAGAGCACCTCGTAGTCGAGTCCGACGAGCATGCGCCGCAGGGCTTTGCGAATCGCCTCCTCGTCTTCGACGACGAGCAGGGTGCGTTGGCTCAGTGGGGACGCGGGTTGCGTGGAGGGTGCCTCGGGCAAGCGCTCCTGGGGCGGGACTGCCTCGGCCCGAGGGAGGTAGAGCGAGATGCAGGTGCCACGACTAGGCTCACTCACCACCCGGATGTGGCCACCATTCTGGCGGACGATGCCTTCGACGGCCGACAGGCCGAGCCCGGTGCCGCGTCCAAGCTCCTTGGTGGTGAAGAACGGCTCGAAGAGGCGACTGAGGGTGGGTTGATCCATCCCGCAGCCGTCGTCAGCGACGCTGAGCACGAGGTACTCGCCTGGCTTGGCTTCGCTGCCAAGCTCGCTTTGGTCGAGGCATTCCACCGTGAGCGAAGGACACGCATCCTCACGCCATTGCGAAGGAATACGGATCGCCGACGAGGAGATGACGATGTGGCCTTGCCTCGGGCCCTCGCTCTGCACGCGAGCGAGGTCGATGGCATCGCGCGCATTGACGCACAGATTGGCGAGGACCTGTTCGAGCTGATGGGGGTCGAGTTGGACGAAGCCGTCTGCGGCGCCAGGCCGCCAACTCAGCTCGATGCTCTTGTTGAGGAGGCGGCGCAGCATCTGCAAGGCCGCAGCGACAGCATCGTCCAGAACGAGGCGACGCGGGTTGACGGGCTGTTTGCGGGCAAAGGCGAGCAACTGTTTGGTGAGCCCGGCCGAGTGCTGTGCGGCCTTGCGAACCTCGGCAAGGTCAAGGGCGGTCTGTGAGTCGGGCGCGACGGCGCGGAGGGCGAACTCGGTGTTGGCGAGGATGATGCCGAGCATGTTGTTGAAGTCGTGGGCCACTCCACCTGCGAGGCGGCCAACAGCCTCCATTTTCTGGGCGTGGGCTAGCTGCGCGTGCAGCCTGTCGCGCTCCCCCTCGGCGCGCTCGAGGGCAGCGATGATGCGTGCCTGCTGCATGTTCTGGTAGGCGGTGGTGGAGAGCTGTTCGGCGAGGGTGAAGAGGGCGCGCGCGACGCGGTCGAACTGCTCGCGGGCCATGACGGGGACCTTGCGAAAGGCGGCGACGCAGGCCTCCTCGTCGGCGCCGATTTCGCGGGCATAGGCGCGAATGCTGTCCTCGCTGTGTTCGCTGTCACGCACTTGACCGACGAGCCAATTGGCGACGTGGTGACCGCCGACCGTAATCGCTGCGCCGGCGTCCCACAAACCGGCGCTGAGGCAGCGCTGCACCGTGGGTCCGTCGACGCAGCGCCGCCCGATGTGGGTATCCGAGGCGGCGCAGCGCTGCTTGCCCAATTCGGTGCGGCGGACGAGCTTCTCGCACAGTTCGCAGAAGCGGCTCGGTCGCGTGACGGGGGTGCCATCGGGCAGCGTGATGAGAGAGCCAACGCCAGTGGCGGCGGCGAACTCGTCCTGGATGCGTTGTAGCGCGGCGAGCTCGAAGAGCTCGTCGAGGCGGATCGCCTCAGGGCTGTCGAGGGGCTGAACGAGCGCAAGGATGCGCCGCTCGAGGGCTGCTTGCGGTCGCTGAGATCGACCGCGTTACCGACGAAATACGGTGCGGGGGCCTCGACCCGGGCGAGCACCGAACGATGGGTTCGTATGGTGCCGTCGAGATGAAGCACGCGGTACTCCACGCCCCCACGCCCTCTCTCGGGGTCTTGGAGGGCTGAGAGGAGCTCGGCGCGGTCGTCTGGGAGGAGGAACTCGGCCAGGGGCTTTCCGACGACCTTCGTAGAGGCATGCCCGAGCTGCGCGGTCCAGCTCGGAGAGACGTAGCTCAAGCGGCCGTCGGCGGTGAGGGTGTAAATGATGCTCTGAGAGTATTCGACCAGGGCGCGAAAGCGGCTCTCTGCCTCACGCACCGTCTGCTCGCTAGGCTTGTGTGCGTCGATGTCCTGGAGGGCGCCGACGAGGCGGACGCAGTGACCTTGGCTGTACTCGCCATTCCCAAGCAAGCGTACCCAGCGGCTGCCTGTGGGGTCAGTCAACATCAAGGTTCCGCTCGCTCTCGCGAGCCCCTCGCAGCGCTGCGCGTGCGCATCGAATGTGCCCCCGACAGACGCTGGCTCGTGCCTCGCTTCGCTCGCTTTCAACAAGAGCTCGAGGTCGAAGGGGCGGCCCTTTTCCGCGGCAGCGAGCGCCTCGCCGAGTGCCAGGCGATGCTCGGGCAAGCAGCATCGCGTCCGCAGTGTCTCCAGAGAGGCATTTTCGGCTCGATCGAGGCCAAGCAGCTCTGCGCTCGTTTCAGTCCATTCCTGCTTGCCGGAGAGCAGGTCCTTTTCCCAGCCGCAGACGCGGGCAAGGCGACTGCTTCGCTCCAAGGTCGCGCGGGTGCGTCGCAAGCACTCTTCAGCTTGGCGTCGCTCGAGGGCACCGACAGTCAGCCTGACGCAGGCCTCGATGAAGGCGCTCGGCAACACCATACCTGCACGACGGGTGACGAAGGTGACGCCGCCGCAGTGGACGCCTTTGTTGAAGCCAATCAAGTAGCAGTCGCGGAGTCCAATCAGACGCGTCGCGGCGGAGATCAATGATGTGGGAATGACCTTCCCCGCGAGCTCGGCGACACCGCCTTCCAGCCTGCTGAGCCGGCCAGTGTTGAGGATCCGTTGTGCGGTGGGCGGATAGGAGCCTTCGAGGCGTTGAGGGTCACTGCCGAGGAGCGCGCGCAGCTTCACGACCCAAGGTCCCAGCCCGAGCAGGACCCGAGAACGCGGCAAACCGCCTTCCGGCTCGAAGCTGCTGATGTTGATGATGACGTCGTTGCCCAAGAGGCGAAAGAGGCTGTCGCCAAGCAGCGCGTAGAGCTCTTCCTCCGTGGCGGCGTCTGCTACCGCATTGGCAAGCTCAGCGAGGAGCTCGAGCTCGCTCGCGTGCTTGCCGGGGGAAGTCTCAGAGCGCAACATAGGCGTGCATCCTGTGGCTGCGGCAACTCGAGCCGAGCTGGACGAGAACACTCGAGAGCTATGCACACTTCCCCCGAAAGCACAAGTCCAGCTATTCTTCGGTCTCCTCGGCGCTGCGTCCAAGGCTTGCGGCTGCGCGTGTGCATCGGTAGCTTGGATACTGGAGGCTGCCGATGACACGCTTTCTCGCCTTTGCCTGCACCGCCGCGTTGTTGACCGCTTGCTCGCTCGACTTTGAGCGACAGCCGCTGTCCCCAGCGGACTCGTCCTACGACGGCGAGCAGAGCGAGCTCGACACTGAGCTGTTGGCGGAGCTTCCTGACGAAGGTGAGCTCGACGTGCCCGACCAAGACCTGCCCGACCAAGACCTACCCGACCAAGACCTGCCCGACCAGGAGCTGCCCGACGAGGATCAGGAGCTGCCCGACGAGGACGAGCTCGAGGAGCAGACCGAGCTGCCACCAAGCTGCGAAAATCTGGGCTGCCCCTCGGGATGCTGCGAAGACAGTGACGGTCCACGCTGCGTCGAGCTCTCGAGCGACGCCGAGCACTGTGGCTTCTGTGGCAACGGCTGCAATGGCCTGCCCTGTTTCGAGGGCAACTGCTGCACACCCATGACCTGCGCCGAGCTTGGTGCCGAATGCGGCGAGCTCGGGGACGGCTGTGGTGGCACGCTGAGCTGCGGTAGCTGCGAGGCACCCGAGAGCTGTGCGCTGTTGCGCCCAAACCGCTGCGATTCGCCCTACCGCATCCCGGACACGGCGACGGTCTACTGCTATGGCGACGAGGGCTGTCCTGACGAGGGTGAGCAGGGCTATGGTCAAGACGGCAGCTATGTGCTGTTCTCGCCCATCTACACCGTCTCCGGCCTCACCGCGACAGAGCATCACCTTGGTCTCACCTGGCAGCTCGAGGACGAAAACGGTGGGATGAGCTTCGGCGCGGCCACGGCGTACTGCGACGCGCTCAGCTACGACGGACGCAGCGACTGGCGTTTGCCGAACTTCTTCGAGCTCGTCACGCTGCTCGACCTCGGAACGAGCTCGGAGCCGCGCACGCTGCCGTTGTTTGCCGAGCTCGACCGCAGTCGCTTGTTTAGCTCGTCCCCGTTTGATAGCGGCTACCTGACGGTGAATCTCCGCAACGCCAGCACCGAGAGCATCACTGGTACCGCCCACGCCATCTGCGTTGCTGGTCCCGAGTTGGAGCCCGCCTTCGTCGCTCACAGCGGATGGGTCGAGGACCGACGCTTTGCCCTCGGCTGGACCGACACCGTCGTCGGCAGTAGCGGCTGGTTCAGCGCCCTCGCTGCCTGCGAGGCACTGGAGCGCGGTGGCCTGAGCGACTGGCGACTGCCCAACCTCGCCGAGCTGATTTCGATCCTGCGTTTCGACGGCGGTCCGCTCTTCGACCCCAGCTATTTCTCGATCGGTGGCAGCGATCGCTACTTCCGCACGTCTTCCCCAGTCGGTCCGGGGAGCACGTCCCTCATCTCTTTCGATATTGGTGATGGCAAGTTGAGCGCGAGTGCCCCGGGGGCCTACCAGAATCCTTTCCTTTGCGTGCGCAGCACCGATGACGACCCGCTCTAGGTGAATGGTTTTTTGTGCTGAGACTACGATTGTGGGGCGCTGCCCCACACCCCGCCAAAGGGCTGTGCCCTTTGGAATCCCTTTGGTTTCGGCTTATTGCTGGTTGAGCTTCACCCTTGCGAGCGCGCGGAGGACGTCGTGGCCGTTGAGAACGAGCGCACCCGAATCTACCTCGAGAAGGTCGAAGAACCAGCCTTTGCGCATGGCATCCAAGCCCCTCCCAAAGGGGTCAAGCTCAAAAAGAGCGACTGGTGCCAGACCAACCCCTCACAGAAGGCCTTCTGCCTGCTGAATCGCAAGGGCGTCTACGAAGTGGCGATTGGCGATGCCGCTGGCTTGCACACCTTCACGCCCCCTTTGATGGGGAAGAGCTTCCCCTATTGCTTCAGCGCCGACGGCCAGCGTCTGTTGCTCGTCCACGAGCGAGACCTGCTCGAAATCGATCTGCTCAGCTACCAGCTCAGCAAGCTACACAGCACCCGCCGAAAGGGCTCACTGGTCGCTGGCTATGTTGGAGACGACGTCTATCTCTTCGTGGATCGAAGCCTCTCGTACTACAGAAAGCGCGGCGCTTCGCTCGAGGAGCTCTGGCGGCAGGAGGCCGCCATGGAGGTCGCCACGGTCTTCGACACGGGCGGACAGGTGCTGGGCCTGGTGCCAAAGCCAGCGAACAAGAAAAAGGCTTCGATGGTCTTCGTGCGACTCGACGAGAAGGGCTTTTTCCAGCTCGGCCGTCTCGCCGGCCTCGAGCTGGTCGCCACCTGGTTTCATCGCCCCCAAGGCGGTCGGCTACGTACCTTCGCACGCGATGGTTGGTACGACAGACTCTGTTCTTGGTACGAGCTTCACAACGTGGAAGACGACATCCCGCCTGAGCGGGATACCGTGCTGATGGACCCCAAACAGCTCGAGACCTTGCCAAAGGTCGAGCTTCGGCGCCACCGTCAGCCTTCACAACCCCAGAGCCCGGCGCAGAAGGCCATCCGCAAGCTCGACGAGCTCTCCTACACGAAGCTCATCAATCTGTATTCACGCCACTTTGGGCCCCTCGACCTAGGTGCCGACTCGCCTGTCGTCGAGCAGTTCTCATGGGCTGCCGAGCCCTGGAAGGGAATGGTACAGGCCTTCGATTCCGATCGCGCGCTGGTGCTGCTCGCCAAGTACATGACCTATATGTACTTCAACTACCCGCACAGCTTGCTGCGACTCTGGCATCGCGCCACCCGTGAACATCCCCACGACGAGCTGGTCGCCCGCTTGTGCATGAAAGTCCTTCTCGAGGGCCACTTTCAGCCTGACGCCTGCATCGCCTTGATGGAACCCGCACTCGGTCGTGGCGATTGGGACTGGTGCGCACTCGCCCGAGACACCCAGGCCAAGCCGACCGCCGACGCCGCGCAGCGCCTCGTCGCCTGGGCGGCGCCGCGCGGAGTGGCCGGGCTCGCGGCGTACCTCGAGCCCCACCTGCCCAGCTTTCCAGAGTGGGCGCTGCAACGTATCAAGCCAGCGCTCGAGAAGATGGCAAGGCCAGGAGAAGCAGCCCACGAAGCCAGCCCCAGCTCTACACTCGCTCAACGCGAGCACCTCGAAGCCACGCTTCGAAGCGCGCAGAGCGCGACGACGCGAATCCGCGCCCTCCGCGACTTGGCGGCGATTGCCGAGCAGGCAGGCCTGATGGGGGACCTCCTCGAAGAGACCCGGCTGGACTGGCTCGGCTTCGACCCTGATGGGAAGCGCGCCTTCCAGTATGGGGAGCACGCGCTCGTCCTCCACCTCGGCGAGGACCTTGGGCTCGGTTTTCAGTTGGGGACGGGAGCTCTGAGCAAACGTCCACCCAAAGGCGAGAAGGATCCCACCGCCGATGCAGAGCTGGGCGCCCTTCGCAAGGCCATTCGAGCGCAACTTGGCGCCACCGAAGCGCGCTTGGAGCGCGCGTTGATGACGAGCAGGTGCTGGCCTGCCTGGCGCTTTCAGGTGAGCTTCCTGGATCACCCCATCATGTGGCGCATAGCGCGCTCTTTGGTATTCGAACGGGTCCACAGAGAGGACTGCGCAAGCACGTTTTTCGTGTTGAACAGCGATGGCAGCCTGGTCGACGAGCAAGGCTCCGTCGTCACACTCATCCAGGAAGACAAGCTCCGTCTGGCCCATCCCCTGCGCATGAGCCTCGCGCAGCGCGAGCGCTTCTCTCGTATTCTCGCTGATCGCCCCATGGCTCCACTGGTCGCGCAGCTTGGGCGCGTCACCTACGGCGCCGAGCGCGACCCGCTCGAGCGGGTATTCGAGGGCGTCGCCCCGCTCAACGCGCTCGCCCTGCTCAGACGTTTTCGCGAGCATGGCTTCGTTCGAGGGGAGCTCGACGAGGAGCATGGGGAGGTCTTCGCGAACCATGAGCTGCCGCTCGAGGGAGGACTCAGTTTGGTGGTCTGGCACTCACTCCTGCCCCGAAGCTCGAAGTCCTTGGGCCGCGATGAGCGGGCGACGCTGTTGCGGGCAGAGTTCGTGCGAAAAAACGAGCCGGTGGAGCCTGTTCAGGTCGATCCGGTGGTCTATTCGGAGCTGCTGACTCGGCTTCGGCAGATTGTGGGTTCGTAGGAGACGAAGCGCGAGCGCTGATGTGACGACGCTCGCCGCGACGGCCTTTGCGCGACGCCCTGTGCAGGACGAATGCCGGTTGCAGGCGCTGACCACGGTTTCCCTGCAGCGCGCGAAGCGCAACGCAGACCGGGGTCTGCTTCTGCCGAGCGCTGCAACGAGGAATCGCAATCCTGGTCAAGGCCTTTTGGGGCTGCTGCGACTATGCTCTGCTTCGACGGTGGGCTTCGGCTCCCGCCCAAGAAAAGAGCCGAGCACCTGAGCGATGGAGGGCACAGCAATGCCGACGCACTGGGACAAACTCAAGGTGGTGGACCACATGCAGCGGGTCATCGAGGCGCATCTGCATGAGCCGTTGACTTTGGCGCGACTGACCCGTGACACAGGCTACTCACTCTTCCACGCGGCTCGGATGTTCAAAGAGATCACTGGGAAGACGCCCTTCGAATACCTGCGTGCGCGTCGTCTCTCGGCGGCAGCAGAGCGCCTCGTGGGTACGCAGCAGCGGGTGATCGACGTCGCTTTCGATTTTGTTTTCGACTCTCACGAAGGCTTCACACGAGCCTTCTCGAAGCAGTTTGGGATGGCGCCATCGGAATACGTCCGCGCGGGTCATGGCGTCAAGCTCTTCTGTCCCCCCAGCGCCCGCGACTTTTTTCAATTGCCCCCAGATGGAGGAAGCATGAGCCAGGGTGAATCGAGTGCGAAGGTGCAGACGGTGTTCGTGCAGCTCGTGGAGCGCCCACAGCGCAAGTTGTTGCTCAAGCGCGGCAAGGCAGCGAAGCACTATTTCGAATACTGCGAGGAGGTCGGTTGCGAGGTGTGGGAGCAGCTCGTCGCCATCCCTGAGGCGCTGCACGAACCGATGGGGCTGTGGATGCCCGAGGCCATGCGGCCAAGCGGCAGCTCCACCTATGTACAGGGGGTCGAGCTCGCCAGCGACTGGAAAGGCAAGGTTCCCGAGGGCTTCGAGTGCATCGAGCTAGCGCCGTGCAAGCTGCTCGTCTTTCAGGGTGAGCCCTACGACGACAAGGACTTCGAGACCGCCATCGCAGCGCTCTGGGAGGTCATCAGCAAGTACCGCCCCGAGAGCATCGGCTATCGCTGGGCCGACGAGGACGGGCCTCGCTTCCAGCTCGAGCCCCAAGGCGCCCGCGGCTACATCGAGGGGCGCCCGGTGCGACCTCTCTGAGGGGCCAAGCAGAACAGTGGTTCGCACTCGACAGGGAGCGAAGGGCGCTCCATCCGCGCGTCATCGAGCGGGGTCGGTACCCGAGAGCGAGCGAAGCTCAAACCTGTCAATCCTGTCCCCTCCTCTCGACTCCCCGGCGCCAAACAGCTAGGGTTTCTGCTGTGCGCTTGTCGTCGTGTCGCTCGGGCATCGGACTCCTCGGGGTGATTTCCTCTTGATTTCGGTGGCTTCGAGGCGAGGAAGTTCGGGGAGTCCTGTCCATTTGAGGAGGAGCTATGTCGATCGACTTGTCGAAACCGTTTCTTTTCCTGCTTGTGTTGCTCGGCCTGCTCGGCCTCACGGCTTGCGACGACGATGAGGGCCCGGACGCTGTGTGCACACCGATGGCGTACAAGATGTGCGTCGACGGCGTGAGCTCGTGGTTCGACTCGTGCATGGCCGCCGGCGAGGTCATCGAGACGTGCGAGTGTGGCTGCCTGCCCGATGCGACTGCTTGCGCTCTCTGTGGCGACACCTGCGAGGAGGGCACCTGCAGCGGGCAGGGGACCTGCGACGACAGCAGCGGGACGCCCACGTGCACCTGCAACGACGGCTACACCGGCGTGCGGTGCCAGAGCTGCGCCGACGGTTATGAGCTTGTCGGCGGGGTCTGCCAGAGCGAATCCACGACTGTTTGTGAAGTCGACACGTGCAACGGGCACGGCACCTGCGACGACAGCAGCGGGGCGCCGGTGTGCACGTGCGAGGAGGGCTTCACGGGGACGTTCTGCGCCCAGAGCGAGCTGTACCGCGGCCTGCTCAAGCTCGACACCGCCGATTGGACCGCCGTCGAGGGGGAGTTCGAGTTCCCCATAAAATCCTATGCAGTGATGGCCTCGTTTTTCCAGCTCGAAGCGCCGCCAGAGGCGCGCACACAGTACGGGCCCTGCACCATGCCCCCGGCGAGCTGGCCCAAGTACGTCGACCGTTTCGGCGCAGGCACCCTCACCATCTCCGGAGGGGTGAGAGAGCTCACCATGAACCCGCAGCCGAACCCGGAGGGGCCGGGGGTGGAGTACCCGTCGGTGCACGAGAGCGAGACGCTGTGGTCGGGCGGAGAGAGCCTGAGCATCACCGCCACGGGTCAGGACGATGGCGTGCCCGCGTTCTCCACGTCGATCATCGGGGCGTCTCCCGTGGAGGCGACCGGCTATGATGGGCAGCCGTGGCCAGCCATCACCGAACGGGTGAACCTCGAGCCTTCGTTGGCCCACACCTTCGAGTGGACCGGTGGCGCCGCCGGTGAGGAGGTCGTGATCACGCTGCGTGGCGACGTGTACTACGAGATCGAGTGCCGCTTTCCCGCCGAAGCCGGCTCCGGCACGGTCCCAGTCGAGCTGTTCCAGGCCATCAACCAGCCGCTGAGCGATTTCTTCATCGAATCGCAGAACACAACCACCGTCGGCGCGGGGGACTTCACGATTGAGGTCGTGACCACCTTCCAGGGCGAGAGCAATCAGCACCGGATCTCCGTGCCTGCCCCCTGAGCTCTGTGGTCTCGCGTCAGCGCTGCACGACTGGCTTTCAGCTCGCGCCCCAAGGTGCCCGCGGCTATGTCGAGGGGCGCCCGGTGCGAGCTCTGTGAGGCTGGTGCTTTCAAGATTCCGCTCGCTCTCGCGAGGCCCTCGCAGCGCTGTTCAACCATCACCGTTCGAGAAGTCGAAGGGGTAGGAGACCTTGATCATGCTGCCCTTCACCGGTGGGAAGCGCCAGTGCCGGATGGAGTTGGCCACGCAGGTCTCGAGGGCGCTGTCGTTGAGCTCCGACTCCTGCACCACCACCATCGCCACGTTGCCGCTGCTGTCGATGAGCCACTGCATCGTCAGCTTGCCCTCGAGCTCGCGCTTCTTCTGCAGCTCTCGTTCGTAGCAAGCCTTGAGCTCGCCTTTGTGCTGGTTGACCACCTTCTGGATGATGCGCTTGTCCAGCGTGCCGTCGATGACCGGGCGCTTGAGCTTGAGCTCGGGACCCTTGGCTTCGTGCTGGCCTAGCCGGGGCACCTCGTCACACTGCTCACAGTTGCCCTTGCGGATGCCGCGCTCGCCAAAGCGCCCCAGCACGAAGTCGCCGTTCCCCACACCAGCCGGCCTGCCCGCTCCATGCATGGCGAGCCCATATCCAGGACCTGCCGTCGCCGAGGAAGCCATGGTGAACTCACCCCAATCGTTCATGGCGTCGAAGCCGCCCATGTTCGCGCCCATGGCGAGCAGCGTGCTCATCTCGTGCTGCGCGGCGAGCAGGCCAGCGTTCGAGGCAAGCTCCCGATCTCTGCCATGACCAGAGGAAGGGGCCTCCTCCCCGCTGCCTCGTGGGTCGCCCACCACGCTCACGCCATCGCTCACTCCTGACTCAACAGCGCTCGAATCACCCTCATCCGAGGCCACCACCGTCTCGAGCGGCTCCTCCTCGGGCTCGACCGTCGCTTCCGGGGTGAGCAGCGCCTCGGCGTAGCGTGCCCGCGAGTCGAGCCGGTCGATGAGCAGCTCGTCGACGCGGGTGGTGCTGACCACCGTCAGCAGGCCAAAGGCCGAGTGCAGCAGCGCCGAAGCCACGAAGGCCGCCAACAGCAGGGCCGTGCTTGCCCCCATCGCAAAGAGCGGCAGCCGCAGCGACGGCGCCGAGACCAGGTGCAACAGCAGGGTGACCTGCCCAAAACTCAGCCGCAGACGGGTCTCGCCGTTCATGGGCAGGACGAGCCAGCGGCCTTCGCGTCGAGCCAGGCCCGCCGCCTCGAGCTCGGAGATGCGCAGCTTCTGCTCGCCTTTGAGCACGAAGCCATCGAAGGATTCTTCCAGTTGAAGCTCCCAGCCCGTGGCCGTGGGCCGCGCCAGCTCGAAGAAGCCAGGGACAGCGGCGGTTTCGAGCATGATCCGAGACTGGGCGCTGGCGCCAATGCTCAGGCTCTGTCGGCGGTCCACGCTCTCACAGGCCCAGACTTCGCCCAGGTAGAGCAGGGCGTATTCGAGCCGGGCTTGGCCACCGCGATAGCGCTCGGAGAGGAAGCGATGTTCGAAGTCGCTGCTGCGCCGACGAGGCCGGGCTGGCTGCACATGCACGGGAGCGGCTTGGGTGAAGGGGGGCACAAAGAAAGGATGAGGATTGGGGTGTGCAGACAACATGGCGCTCTCCCTCACGGAATCTACAAGAAATCCGCTGACTCTCGGGTTATCCAGGCCGCCCTGGCTTCAGCGAGATTCGACATGCCTTCGCTGCGGAGGTTCCCGAAGGCCGAAAAAAAATGCACCGACAGTTCGGCGGCAAGCTCGGTCCTGGCGCGTTGCACACCCCCTCGCCACGGGCCTGCGCATCTTGCCCACCCCGCAGCCCGTGCAGCCCTTGATTTTCCGCCCCACTCCAGGCTACCTTCCTGACGGTGGTCGGAGGAGGGCTGAGCACGACGATGAATACAATGCGGGTCCTGGCCCTGATGCTGCTCCTCACGCTGAGCGCGTGTGACGAGCAAAGCGCGACCAACACACCCCCACCCGAGCAAGACCTCTACCCTGAGCTCGAAGAGAACGACGACACCCAGCTCCCCCCCTCCGAACTCGACGAAGAGGTCGACGAGGAACAAGAGCTCCCGCCGCCAGACTGTGAGCTCCCGCTCGCGCAACGCGAGCAGGCGCTCTCCTTCTCCCCGCAATCCCAGCGCTACGCCCTCGAACGCTGTGAGGAGCTGCGCCTGCGCTTCGTCGCCGTCGCCGGACAACAGCTCAGCATCGCCTTTCGCTTCGCCCCAAGCGAGGACGCCGACGCCCGCGGCGTCGCGCTTGCCCTCGCCTATCCCACCGATGAGCCCTGGTCCCAAGCGCTGCTCAGCGAAATCTCCGTCTCCAGCAGCAAAGCCACCGTCGTGGACTGGGTCGCGCCCCGCGGCGGCGAGTTCATCATCGCCCTGAGAGCCCTAGAACCCAGAGTTCCCGTGCACTTCGAGCTCGCCTTGGAGTGCATGTCCAAGTGCGAGCAAAGCGCCACCCGCTATCCCATACTGTTGGTCCACGGCTGGACCGGCTGGGACAGCATCGGCCCCTACCAATACTTCTTCCGGGTCCCAGAACACCTGCGAGAAGGCGGCGCCGAGGCCCACGTGGCCAGCCTCGACCCCTACAACTCCGTCACCGTTCGCGCCGAGCAGCTCGCCCAACAAATCGACGCCCTGCTCGCCGAGCAGCATGCCCAAAAGCTCAACATCATTGCCCACAGCCAAGGCGGTTTGGACGCGCGACGCGCCATCAGCGCCCTCGGCTACGGCGACCGAATTGGCGCCCTGGTCACCATCTCGACGCCCCATCGCGGCACCCCGCTGAGCGACGTGGCCCTGGGCATCCTCCCAGGAGAGGCCCAAGAGGCGCTGTCGTTTCTGCTCAATCTCCTGGGCGCCATCGCCGTCGGCTCCGAGTCCGATGCCTTGGCCTCCTTCGGCTCGCTCACCGAGGCCTGGGTCCAGCAAGAGTTCAACCCGCAGCACCCCGATGACCCTCGGGTCAGCTACCTCTCCTATGCAGGACGCTGCTGCGCCACCGGCGAAGGCTGCGGCGACCTCTGCGATGTCGAGATCCAGTTCACCCATCACCTGCTGCAGGCCCTCGCGGGCGACAACGACGGCGTGGTCCCCGTCTCGAGCGCCGTCTGGGGCGAATACCTCGGCGAAATCCCTGCAGATCACTTCGATCAAGTGGGACAGCTCGCTGGCGTCACCGGCCCCAACTTCAACCACCTCGAGTTCTACCAATCCGTGAAAATGCTGCTCGTCGAGCGCGGCTTTTGAGCGACAGCGCGCAGCGCAATCAGAAAAAGAGAAGGGATTCCAAAGGGCTAGCCCTTTGGCGGGGTGTGGGGCAGCGCCCCACGACGAGCAAGCAAAGCGATGCTCGAGCCGATTTTCGAGCGCTCAGGCCCCCCAACCCGACTGCCCCTACAGGAGTCCGCTGGCCCAGCCGCCCCCCCAGTCTACCCGCCGATGCCACCTGGTCCCCATCCGACAACGAGTGGGTGCTAGCCCCCCTCGACGATGAGGGCAACAAGCACGGTGTGGTCACCTACTGGCGCCCCGACGGCAGCCTGGTCAACCGCTGCCAATTCGAGCATGGCGTGCCTCACGGTTGGTACGAGCGTTACCATCAATCGGGAGAAGTCTCCCGAAAGGGACATTTCGTCCAAGGGAAGCTGCACGGCACCGACACCTTCATCCGCAGCCAATCCCCAAGCACCGAGAGCTTTCCGCGCGGGCTGAGCGAGCTGGTCTGGCGCGCCGAGCTGGAGATGCAACACGGTGCAGTCATCGAGGGGCGCTGCTTCGACCAGGAAGGCCGACAGGTCAGTGAAACCGGGGAGCCACTGCCTGAACGCCCAGAGCGCGTCCCAGCAAACGCAGTGTTTTCCGCCAAGACCCAGCGCTGGTTGTGCGGAAGCACCGACGACACTCTACAACGACACGGCACCTGGCGCTTCTTCGAGCGCGACGGCGCGCTCTGCCAGCTCAGCATCTACGAACACGGCGAGGAGCTGAGCAGCGAGCACTACGACAGCGAGCAAGAGGCAGCGGTCGCCTTGGCCTTGCATGAGAACCGCCTCGAGGACGCTCGAAGCGGCGCGCAAACCCTCCTGCAGCAGGCCACCCACCACGCCGAGCGCGTGCTCGCCGCAGCGCTGCTCGCCCGGACCCAAGCCTCGGCCGAAGCGCTCACTGAGCTCGCGAGCCAAGTCGAAGCCTGGACCGATGCGCCCGAGGCGCTGGGCGCACCGTTCATGCCGTCCACCCGAAAGGCAGCGCGCGCCGCGGCAACTGTCCTTGCGGCGGCCGCCCAGACCCTGGACGCCGCCCAAGCCGACCGCGCCTTGCGATGGCTCGACAGAGCGCTGCGCCTGCACAGAGATACAGCCCTGCAGCGACAGCGCTTCGAGAGGCTGCGCCAACTGGGCCGCGACGAAGACGCCCATGCCCAGGCGCGTCGTATTCTGATCGATGACCCATCGGCGCCTGGTTTCGAGTCTCTGCTGGCCGAGCCGGCGTTTCAGGATTGGCTGCAGAGCATCAGCACCGAAGCGATGACCGTGGAAGGTGCCGCAGCGCTGCTCGGGCACGCTGGCGCGCGCCTGCAAGAACTCGCCGAGCCCATCCTCGAGGCCCGCCAGACAGACGCCCGCGCCGATGACGACGAGGACGAGGAAGAGGAAGAGGACAACGAAGACGAGGGCAACGCCGAGCTCGACGCGCCCTGGCCCATCAGCTCGGTCTTGGGCGAGCGCCTCGCGCCCGAGCTGCAGGCCTGGCTCGCGCTTTGTGCGGAGCTTCGAACGCCCTACCGCGGAGCGTTCGTGGCGGCGTGTGAATCGACACTCTCTGCCGCCGTCGCGACCCAAGACGGGACCTGGATCGCGCGCCTGCAGAGCATCTTTTTTCCGGCGAGCGCAGTGCTCATCGGCGACGAAGAGCTGTTACTGGCCGAGTGGTTTCCGGATGAGTACGGCAACAGCCGCGTATTCTATCAGCACCAAGACGAGCCGACTTTCTACCCCAACGAAGGGGCTCTGGCCGCTTTGCTCTGCACCACCATGCTCAGCGACTCGGCTTTCGAAGACCTGCCGCTGCCCGAAGCGCTGCGTGCACGATGGCAACGCGCAGCGACCTTGCTCTTGGAGCGGCAGCACCAACGCCCGTCGTATCTGGACCTCGAACAGCTCGGAGCGCGCACCCATTGGGTGGTCGAGCTGCTCTTGGGCATCGAGCTGGGAGATGGTCTGGGCGGCGCGCCTGGGCTCGAGGTCTATGAAGCAGAACGGGATGCGATCGCCGACTGGCCCCACCTGCAGGCCTACTGGCTGTTTCATCACATCGTATTCGACAACCTCCTCGAACTCGACGAGCTGCGGAGCCGATGCGACGCGCGCTATCCCGCCGTCAAGGAGCTTCTCGAGCTCGCATCCGACCGAATCAAGGACTCGGCGCTGCCCTTCTGCTCACGCTCCGCGCTTCAGGCGCTGCGTCTCAAGGCGTATGCAGCAGAGCGGCGCGAGCTCTTCTCACCGGACGCACTCCAACGACTTGAAGCGCGCTCGGCGCCGCTGCGCGAGGCGCAGCGCAAGATGGATGCGGCCAAAGCAGCGCTCGAAGCGAGCACCCTGGAGGCGAGCCAACGCGCCTTCGGGTTGTGGAAGCTGCTCGAGAGCGCCGCTGGTCAGTTTGCCGCCTTCGAGGAGCACGCGCTGCGCCATACCGAAGAAGACCCAAACACCCAGGTCGAGTTGCTGCTCAGCCTACGCAGAGGCCAGATCTCGTTTCTGCCGGGCTGGCTCGAGGCCATGGGCGCTTTGCTCAGGGAATGCCTCCCGCATCCAGAACATGGACACTGGCTAGCGTTGGCCGAGGCAGCCTTCGAGCGCGGTGCTGCTGCGGGAGATGATGACGAGGCCTGCGTCCCTGGAGTCCTCTTTGTCTTGGGCTTCCTTCTGGAAGACTTCGACGCCATCATGAAGAGAGTCGAGAACACGGTTTTCTTCCAATCCGGCGAGCTCGGACGGCGACGACGACTCGAGCTGGTAATGCTCGCCGATGCATTCTTGCAGTCCACCTGGGCAGCAGGTGGCGATTCGGCGCAGCGATTTCTGCATACAGAGGCAGAGCGCTTCGCCAGGCAGTTTTCGGAGTGGCAAACCGACACCTATCCTCGGGCTTTGTTCGCGCTACTGGAGCGCGGAGATGCCGAGGGCATGGCGCTGTTCAACGAAACCATGGCAGCGGCGAGCTTCTCTGGCGCGAACTGGACGTTGGCGATGCGCCTGGTCGAGCGCTGTGGCGAGCTGAAGCTGCAGGGCGTAGACGATGGGCTGTGGGCTGCACTGAGCAAGGGTTTGGGGCGCCACGACGATGGCGATAGGGCAAAAATCGTCGTCGCTTACGCGCGCTGCGCCTCGGACCGCATCGAGGCCCAAAAGCGGCTGGAGGCGCGGCTCGCATCTTTCGACGGTTCACGCAAGGCCTGCGAGCGCGCCGCGCTGGTGGCGGGGCTCTGCGTGCTCGAAGCAGAGGGCTGCGTAGAGAAGGCGCGTGCTGCGCTGTCGGCGCTGCTGGAAGGGCGTATGGGCTCGATGGAGCTGGGGGCTGCCGTCTCGCTGTTGCACCAGCTCGATGAGCAGAAGCTGAGTGCTTTCGAAGATCTGGGGCGATTCGTGTGGGAGCGCGCCAAGGGCGAGCGGCACACCAAAGCCAAGCATCTGCAGTGGCTTGGGTCGTGGCTCGGCATCGAGGCCACAGAAGCGGAGTAGGTGTCGTCACCAGCTTCGCACGACACCACCTGCGCCAGCCTGGACCCTCGCAACGCAATCGGCTATCTCTCGGACGTCTTCTGCCGATGAAGCATGAATCGTCTCTCGAGGCGACATGCGGGCACCTGACGCGCGAAGCGCATGAAAATCCGAGATTTTCCTCAAGCGAGCCGCGTTCGCGCCGCCGCCTCGACGGCCGCTGGCTCGTCACTGCCAAGGATTCGACGCCATGGTCATCCGAACCAAAATCATCGCGACTCTGGGACCTGCTTCTTGGGACAAAGAGAACATCCTGCGTCTTGCCCGCGCAGGCGTCGACACGTTTCGCCTGAACTTCTCGCACGGTAGCTACGAGCTACACCAGAAGACCCTGGATGGCGTCAGGCAAGCGGAGCAGGAGCTGAGCGAGCCCCTGGCGGTGCTCGCCGATCTGTGTGGACCCAAGATTCGAGTCGGCGAGATCCCCAATGCACCAGTCGAGCTCATCGAAGGCAACAGCCTGCACATCCAGGCCGAGCCGATTGCGGGCAATGCCAGCAGGCTCTCGACCACGCTGCCCGCCATCATCAGCTCTGTCGACGTGGGCGAGCACCTGCTGCTCGACGACGGCAAGCTCGACATCGAGGTGGTCGAGGTGGCGGAGAAGGAAATCCGCTGCGTCGTGCGCCGCGGCGGCCTGCTCAACCCGCGCAAAGGCATCAACCTGCCGCAGACGCTGCTCAAGGTCTCGGCGCTCACCGACAAGGACCGGGCCGATGCCCGCTGGATCGCTACGCGCCCCATCGACTACGTCGCGCTCTCCTTCGTCCAGCGCCCCGAAGATGTGCTAGAGCTGCGCGCGCTGCTCACCGCCGAGGGCAGCAAGCAGCACATCATCGCCAAGATTGAGAAGCCGCAAGCGGTCGCCAACATTGACGCCATCCTCGAGGTCACCGACGGGATCATGGTCGCCAGAGGTGACCTGGGCGTCGAGATGGACCTGCCCTCTGTGCCGGTCACCCAGAAGCGCCTCGTGCTCAAGGCCGCCGAAGCAGGTAAACCCTGCATCGTCGCCACCCAGATGCTCGAGAGTATGACCCAGTGCGCCGTCCCCACGCGCGCCGAGGTCTCCGATGTGGCCAACGCAGTGCTCGACCACACCGACGCGGTCATGCTCTCCGGCGAGACCGCCGTTGGCCAGTTCCCCGAAGAAGCCGTCCGCATGATGGACCGCATCGTCTCGGAAACCCAAGCCTATCACGACGAGACCTATCACCCCTGCGGCCTCGCCGTGAAGGCCTTCCCCACCACCGCAGGCCTCGCCAACGCCGTGCACCAGATCATGGCCAGCGACAAGATCGCCGCCATCGCTGTCTTCAGCAACGGTGGCGACTCGGCGCGGATGCTCTCCAAAGCGCGCCCCGCCTGCCCCATCCTCGGCCTCTCCTCGCAGCTCTCCACGGTTCGGCGCATGTGCCTCTACTATGGCGTCTACAGCATGCGCATCGACACCCCAGAACACACCTCCGACTTGCTCCGCATCGCCGGGCAGCTCGCTGTCGAGAAGGAGCTCGCTCGACCTGGCGACAAGCTCATCGTCCTCTCTGGCCGACCGCTTGGGCAATCCGGCGCCACCAACACCCTCGTGGTGCACACCATCCCCGAGGGCTGAGCGCAGCCTGGACAACGCGGAGCGTGTGGGAATGGAATACGAATGTGGGGCTCTGCCCCACACCCCGCCAAAGGGCGCGCCCTTTGGAATCCCTTTGATTTCGTATGCTTGCTGGCGTGGCTCCAATCCTGTGGCGTGATGATTTCGAGTGTTTGCTGCTCCAGTTTGGCAAAGGACACCCGTCACCTCGCGTGTGATGACAACGGCAATCCGCGCGGGGAAAGGGCGGATCGGGCGATGCTTTCTGGCGCTTCCCCTGCCGCATATGCTATTTTCAGAAAAGTGTGTGTTGCTTCGGAGTGGGCAGAGTCCCCGCAGAAACACGAAGACTTCGCTCACTTTCGATGGCTTGCCTGCTCGAGGAGCAAAGATGAAAACAAACGGCCTCTTGGGTCTTCTCGCTCTGGTGGTGCTGTTTGGCTGCGCTGAAGAGCCTCAACAGCAGGCGCTCGGGCTCGACGATGGAATCTACATCGAAGGTGAAGAGGCAGCACCGCAAGCGCAAGGCAAAGCTGACGGCGCTGGCGCCTACTCCAAGGCCTTCGACGCCCTACCGGCGGGCATCAATGAGGATGCGCCGCTGATTGCGCTTTTTGCGCCAGATGATCCCGTGATCACCCTCGAGCTCGAGCAGACAGACAAGGTCATCGCAGCACGCAAGGCGGACCCTCGCGATTACGCAGAGGGAGAAAACCCGTACCGCGTTCGCTACGCCGTCTACGACCTCAAGAACGAGCTCATCGTCGAGAAGCTCATCGAGGCCCAGAACGCCGGCGTCGACGTCCAGATCCTGATCGAGTCCACCATGCTCGCCAGCAGCAAGCGCTACCACAAGTCCGACGAGCGCTTGGTCGAGGCAGGTTTCGAGCTGGCCACGGACCACAAGAAGCTCTCTGGAGATGCCTACAAGACGGTCGACCTCGTCGGAATCCGTCGCACCGGCTATATGCATCTCAAGCTGCGTCTCTTCGAAACGCCCGAGCGAGACTGGCTCCTCACCGGCAGCTTCAACCCCGGTGATCACGCCCCCTTCAACGACGAAACCCTGCACCTCATCAACGACCCGACGCTGGTTCGGCGCTATCAGGCCATGTACGACGGCGTGTTGCGCGAGGAGTTGGTCGATAACCCCTGGGATGAAAGCGCGGCGGTCAACGTGCTCTTCACCCCCGAGGCCAGCGGTGTCCGCGCTGGTGCCAAGCTCCTCGAGTGGCTGCAGCAGGAAAACGAGCAGATTCTGTTGATGGTCTTCGCCTTGCGCGACATCACCGCACCTGGCTTCGATCAGGGCTTGATCGACCTGCTCTACTTCAAGGCCAAAGCAGGCGTCCCGGTATACGTCATCACCGACAAGAAGCAGACCTACTACGACAGCGGTGCCACCGACATCCTGCGCAACGGCGGCGTCCACGTCTACGAGGTGACCAACACCTCCACCCGCTACACCGCCATGCACCACAAGGTCGCCATCCTCGGTCGCGAGCACATCCGCGTCATCACCGACACGGCCAACTGGTCCAAGGGCGCTCTGGGCTCGGTCGACACCCCAGCCTCCTACCATGAGAGCGTGCTCTTCATCGACACCGAGCGCCTCGACCAGGGCTACACCGGGCGCCGCTACCTGAGTCAGTTCGTCCGCGTCCTCGAGCGCTACGCCTTCTACGGCGAGCAGGATCGTCAACCCAGCGCCCGCAGCGCCATCGCCGAGCTTTCCGGGCACGGTGACTGGCCCACCCAAGCCACGCGCTTCGTGGGTTGGGATATCTACACCACCGTGGGGCAAGAGGCCTTCGTCACAGGCGAGCTCGAGGTCCTGGGTGCCTGGGGGGCAAACAACCTTGGTTTGCCCATGAGCACCGACGCCTCCACCTACCCCACTTGGCGCTCTTCGAGCGTCGAGCTCCCGCTGGGTGTTCCCTTCGATTGGAAGCTCACCTCGGGTGATCCTCGCTCCACCGACCTCACCTGGGAGCCTCGCACCAACCGCACCGATCGTGCCCTCGCCCCCGCCTTCTCGGAGGATGATGTGGCAGAGATCCATGGTAGCTGGGGCCGCTGACCTGAAGCGCTCTTCGTCGTGTTGTGTCAGCCTCTGGAGCGAGCACCGGGGCGAGCCTGCTGGAACTTGGGAGAGCAGGCCAAGTGCCCAATCGACAAGGAGCCGGCTCCACGTCTCCGAATGAGAAGTTGGGGGGACAGGACGAGTGCCCAATGGACAAGAACCGCGGCGATGCAGCGGAAAACGTCGCCTGTCGAACGCTCGAGCTGCAGCTCAGCGGACGAGGTAACTGAATTCGACGCTCAGCTCTTTGCTCGCGCCCGCGGCGAGCTCGAAGTCCCAGACCACCTCGCTGTGGTTGTTTTCGGGGTCGGCGCCACCGTACCAGTCCTCTGCCGCGAAGTCGCGGACAGTCAGCTTGCCCTTGTCCGAGGCTTTGTCGACGCGACCGCCCAGGCTCAGGTCGATGCGCATGCGGACGGCTTCGCTGCGGTGGTTGACCAGCTTGACCGTGCCTTTGAGCTTGATCTCGGTGAGGTTTGTTCCAAAGAGGCTGGAGCTGGATTCGCGTGAGAGCTCGGTCTCCTCATAGACAGCACGGATGTCGACGGCGCGGGTGAGGGGCAACAGAGTCGTGCCGCCCGCCGGGGTGAAGGTGAGCAGCTCTTGGGCGATGGGGAAATCGTCTTGCAGGACCAGGGCGGCGCCGGTGGTCCAGGGTACACTGCCGTCGTTGCGCAGCTCGAGCTGGTGCCAGACGTCGTTTTCGAGCAGCTCGAGGACCTCGCTACTGCCGGCGTCGTAGGAGCCGTAGCTGCCGTAGCCGTAGCCGTTGCGTGTGGGGGCGAGCTTCAGGGTATAGAGCTCCGTACGCTCGGCGCTGGCGGTCCACAGGGCCTTGGTCATGCGCTCTCCTTTTTTCATGGAGAAGGACTGGTCGGCGAAGGAGAAGAGATCTGACTTGGATTCGCCGCTCAAGCCCGCCTCGAGCATGGTGGGGCCGCCCATGGGACCGGGCGCGTAGCCTGCGCCGTGGCTACTCACCTGCTGGCTGTAGATGGCGTTGGAAAAGTCATTTCGATAGGCGTAGTTGTCGAAGGCGTAGGGGTCGTATTGGCGGATCGCGTTCTCCAAGATCAGGGGTGAGAGCTCACCGGCGAAGCGGAAGTTGGGGACCCCGACGACCAGCTCGGCGCGCGCGTTGTCGATGTCCTCGGCGTCGTTGGTGAGCTCTGCCTGGAGGGCGAGCTGCACGCGCTTGCCGCCGTCGTCGAGCAGGCGGTAGCTGGGGGTCCAGCCCAATCCGGAGCGGAAGTACATGAAATCGATTTCGACTTTGGCGTTGGCTTGGTCCTTTCCGAGGTCGAAGAGCAGGGACTTTTGGGTGCGCTTGCCGCGCCTCTCGAAATCGAGGCTGAGCTTGCTGCTGGAGAGCCTCTCCACGTCTCGGACGAAGGCGACCTGTTCGCTGCCATTGGCGGAGTAGAGGAGCAGGGCGTCGCCGCTGCTGAGGGTACCTGACGAGGGATCGAGCACGTCGATGATGTGGGCATCCAGCTCTTTGCCGGAGATGCTGAGTTTGACGTCACGGTCGCGGTTGGCGAGCAGCATCTCTGCCATGCTGTCGGCCTTGCCGCTGTCGAGGAGTGCGTCATCATCTTCGACGTGAGCGGCTCGGATGGAGACGATCTGCTGCTTGGAGCTGGCCCAGACGGTGCCGAGCACGGCCTGTTCGGGCAGGTCCTCGAGCAGGAGTCGACCTTCGGCGTCGGTGCTTCCTTGGGCTTTCTTGATGAAGAGGGCGTGTCCATCCTTGAAGATGATGACCCGCTCGGTCTTGGCGGCGAGTTTTCCCGCGGGCTGGGCATGTGCCCAGGCGCAGCTCGTGGTGACCAAGGAGAAAACTCCCATCATGAGCAACCATCGCATCTTCATTCCGTCCTCCCGCGTGTTCGTTCGCAGCGCACAACGGCGGCAGTCTAACGCATCTTATGCGGCTTGGGTCTTGGCAATTTGTGTTTCACGTGAAGACGCGGTCAGAGTGCCTTCGTTGGCTTTCGGCCACGAAGCTCTCGACGGAGCCAATTCCTCTGAAATGACAAGGGATGCGATCCCTTTCTGATGGAAGCGAGCTCGAAAGGTGGCGGGGCTGCTGAGGCCTGAGTCGCGAAACGAGCGGGTCCTGTGCTAGAGTAGAGTGTCGCGCGAGCGCTGCTGGGACTGGCATCGTCTCTGTCGGGCTTTCGGCTTCGCGTCTTGGCGCGCCCCCCTCGGTTGTCTCGCGACGGCTTCAGGAGTTCTATGCGCTTCGAGTTGGCGACCATTTCATTTCCCCAGTGTTCTTGTGCGGTTGATGGAATACTCAGGTTGCTCGTTAGAGCTGTTTTTGGGCTGTGGGTGTTTGCCCTCTCCCCGCTCTGCTTTGCGTCATTCGTCCAGGCTTCTGAGCAGGACCTCGAGGAGGCTTCATCGGTCGAGCTCATCCAAGCGGTGAACAATGCGCAGCTTGGTCAGCTCAACGTGCCGGCGTTCTGGGAGGTGTCCGAGCTCGAGGATGGGCTGCGTGCGGTGGAGTCGCAACATGCGCGGCCAGCGGTGCTCGAGCTGGGGCAGGTGTCGATCCCGGAGGCGCTCTCCATGGACGCGCTGGCGGAGGCGCTGCGGGCTGAGCTGGGCGGCGTGAGCGAGCGGGAGCGGGAGCAGTTGGCGAAGGAGAAGGGGGTAGAGCAGCTCTATGTGATGTATTCTGGAGAAGAGAGCGGTCAGCCCATGCTCTACGCCTTCGTGCTGGTGGGTGGTTCGAAGCGGGTGCTCATGGCCTCGCTCTCTCTGCCTGCAGAGCGGGAATCGGAGCTGGAGCCAAAGTCGTTGTTGCTTGGGGTCTTGGCGTCGATACACTGACTGTGCTCAGCCGGGCGGAATCTTGAAAAGAAAAGACGCAGCTCTGACGGACGGCACGTCGCAACGCTACGTGTGTGACGCGTGCGGTCACAGCTTCGAGGCGCAGGCAGCGCGTCGATGTCCGAACTGTCTCAGGGCGAGTGCGCTTCGCAGGGCCGAGCCGCGCAGTGGAGGACGCCGCTGGAGGTGGGGGATACTTGGGGCGCTGGTGTTGCTCGTCGTCGTGCTCGTGGGCGGCTGGTCTTTCTGGCGAAGTTCGGGCTCTGGGGAGAGCGGCGATGCGGACAGTGTATTCGCTGCGCCCAAGTTTTTTGAGCTCGCGCCAGCTCAGCGCAGGGACCAGGTCTTGCTCGAAGTCTCGATGCAGTCGCTGCGCGAGCAGTGGCAGGGGCGCTCGGGGCGCGAGCTCCTGTTTGCCTTGAGCTCGCAGTTGATGAGTGAGAAGGCCCTCTCGCGGCTTTTGCTCATCGAGGTTGACAGCGACACGCGCCGGCGCGCGCCGTTGTCGGTGGACTTGTTGGCCGATCAGACCCTGGCGTCGCTGTTGCAGGGGGCGGGCGCCTACCTCTATCCCATCGAGCTCAGCTTGTTGCTCTCTGCGCTGCTCTCTGCCCTCGAGGTGGACTACGACGTGGTGGTCCTGCAACCCGATGACTCGGTTCTCGAGCGGCTGCCCGTGCTGGCAGTGCGGGTGCGCGATGGCGCGCAGTCTTGGGCGCTCAATCCACGCAGTTGCAAGCTCGAGAGCGCAGAGAGCCTGGAGCCGCGCCCCCTTGCGTGGCTGTGGGCGGGGTATGAGTTGCTGCACGCACGTCACGCGCTCTTGTCCCAGGAGCTGGAGCAGGCGCAGGTCCACGCGGATGTGGCGTTGACGCTGGCCTCTGAATACTGGCCGAGCCGGTGGATGTCGGCGGAGATAGCCGTCGCTCGCGGTGACTGGGCCACTGCTGAGGAGCTGGCTGGCCCGTTGTTGCGTGGCGAGCTGAAGGCAGACCACCCTGCGGTATGGCTTCTGGAGGCCAAGCTGGAGGCCCATCAGGCTGGTGGGGAGGATGCTGGCGCGTGGGCGGCCCGCTTGCAGCGCATCGTTCAGGCCTTCCCCTTCGAGGCTCGGTTGGCGGTGATGATGGGGCAGAGCTACGAGCAGGTGGCCATGTGGGAGCAGGCGCGTGATGCCTACGAGTTGGCTTTGGAGCGTGATCCCCGGGTCGAAGGGGCGCGTACTGGATTGGCGCGGCTCTACCTGCTGGCAGACCCCGACCGGGCACAGCGTTGGCTGCGAGAGGAGCTGCAGCTGCATCCGAGATACGCTTTCGCATACCTGGTGATGTCGGTGCTGCATGCTGCGCGGGGAGAGTCTGGCTCGCAACAGCGCATGGCTGAGCAGGGGCGGCTCTTCAGTGATGATGAAACATCGTACGCGCAGCAACTGGCCTCGCTCCTGAACTGGCTCGATGGGGATGATGGAGGACAGGAGAAATGAGTTTTTTCGCATTAGTGACAATGACTTGGGCGGTGCTTTGGATGGCCCACCCCGCTCCTGCACCCAACGTCCCCGAGGCGATTCCGGCGCAGGCCATGCAGGCACCGGTTGACGATGCACAGGGCTGGAAGCTCGTACAAAGCGAGGCTGCCTGGGAGCTGCACTTGGCGCAGAGCGATGAAGCCACCCGTCTTCAGGTGAGACCCAAGGGCAGCTTCAAGGTCAACCTCAAGTACCCGTGGCGCTTCGTGGGCGCGACGCAATCCATCGGCAAAGATGCTTTCACGCTCACCGAGCAGAGCGCATTGCTGAAGCTGCCCTCCCAGGAGCTGCCTGGAGAGCTCCGCTTCAGCGTATGCGACGAGCATCAGTGCCTGCTCGAGAAAGTGCAGGTCAAACCATAGCTTGGAGTGTCGCAGGGAGCGTTGCACCACAAAGGGAAAGAGTGTCCGTGCAACGCAAGCGCGGCGCAGCTCTAGACGGCAATCCCTTTGATTTCATGCTTTTGGTCGCGTCTGTGAGGCGCTTAGCCGTGTGGGATCGCCTTGGCAAAGAGCGGCGCGTCCTTGGCCATCGCCTCTTCGCTGATGGTGATCAGCGACTTGAGGTCTTCCTGGAAGAGCGCCTTGAGCGTCTCATGGCGGCAGACCAGGCGACCGCCTTCGACGGCGAGCACCGGCTCCGCGTCACCAGGGGCAAACTCCACCGGTTCTTGCCCTGGGCGCACCAACACCGCTTTGCGCCCAAAAGCATGCAGCGTCAGCTCGCCTTCGCTGTCTTTGGCGTCGAGGTAAGGCTCCCAATCGCCCGAGGGCTGGCCGTCCTGTTCGAGGCGCACCCCCATGTAGAAGCGGCGCTCGGCCAGCTCGACCGAGACCCGGCGCAAGATCTTCATGATCCGACCAAAATAGTCCATCGGATCAAAGGCTTCGTTGTCGTGATAGGCACCCAACAAGGGGATGGGGCCATCAGCGGCGCGCTCACCCAGCTCGGCGAAGTAGCGCTCGAGGTACTGGGCGTTCTTGATGGTGCAAGAATACTTGTCGATGTAGGAGCCCGTCATTCCGCCGATCGTGAATTTGACGTCGTAGCCACGCATACGAACTCCTCATTTTTTGTCGATTGGGCGCTTGACCTGTTCCCCGAACTTTTTGTCGATTGGGCGCTTGACCTGTTCCCCGAACTTTTTGTCGATTGGGCACTTGGCCTGTTCACCCAAGTTCTTGTCCATTGGGCACTTGGCCTGCTCCCCCAACTTTTTGTCGAAAGGGCGCTTGGCCTGCTCCCCCAACTTTTTGTCGAAAGGGCGCTTGGCCTGAACCCAGGCGACGGCGCTACTCGGCTGGCTGCTCGGGGGCGGCTGGAGCGGTCTCTCCAGCAGGAGCGGTTTCTCCAGCGGG
>JAVFAO010000003.1:0-26700 GCA_034002465.1 Myxococcota bacterium | reverse complement strand
CTTGGCCTGCTCCCCCAACTTTTTGTCGAAAGGGCGCTTGGCCTGAACCCAGGCGACGGCGCTACTCGGCTGGCTGCTCGGGGGCGGCTGGAGCGGTCTCTCCAGCAGGAGCGGTTTCTCCAGCGGGGGTGCCTTCTTCGCCAGCGCCGGTCGAGGGCTGAGCGGTGCTCCCAGGCTCACCTTCGTCGGTCACGGAATCGCTCGTGGACAGATAGGCCAGGTAGAGGCTGGTCACCATGAACAGCGCCGCGACGACGACAGTCGCTTTCTGCAAAAACGACGTGGCACCGCGCGCGCCAAAGACGGTACCGCCACCACCGCCAAAGCTCGAACCCAGGCCTGCGCCGAGCTTGCCGGGTTGCAAGAGCACTACGATGATCAAGAAGAAACAGAGGAAAATGAAGAAGATGTAGAGCAGGGTGAGCATCTGGTCCTCGTCAATGGCTTTCGCTGAGCTGCGCTCCGAACGAGCAGAACTCGCACGTCACACGGCAGCCGGTGAGGATAGGGCTCATGCACCTTTGGCGCAAGCTTTAAGTCACAGTTGAGGCAGAAGTTGGGGGAACAGGCCAGGCGCCCAATCGACAAGAACTGTGCCCGCTCGCCTCGCGTCGCGGTTCGCTCGAGACGGGTGACAGCGCGATAACCGCAGCAAGCGGAAGCGCAGCTTTTCACACCCTCAGCGCTTGCGCCGAGGCGCCGCGATGATCGACACTGGTCGCCAGGATGCCGCTCGCTCCCCAGGGAGCAGCGCAGCGTCCATTCCTTGTTCGCCACAGAGGTCCCCATGCTCGCTTGTGATTGCATCCCTTCGCGCTCGCGCCGTGCTCGCCCAAGCCCGGCGCAGTTCCCCTTCAAGCTATCGCTCGCTTTCATGGCGTTGCTCGCTGCTACTTGGCTCCCCGCATGTGGCCCGACGGTGCGCGAGGTGGCGCGACCAGAGTCCTACTCCGAGCAGAAGACGCCCCCAGAGCTGCAGGGTATCCGCCCCTTCTGGAGTCACCGCGGGGCTATCGAGTCTCTGGTCTTCAGCCCCGACGGCGAGACTCTGCTCAGCGCCGTGCACCACGAGGAGGTCATCGCCTGGGATCCGAAGAGCGGCCTGCCCCAGCGCAAGTACCGAGCCGAGCTCGGCGACCGAATCACCGGCCTAGTCTACGCCTCGAACCGGAGCTACGTGGCCGCCTCGGACCGGCAGCGCATCTTCTTCTGGAACCCGCTCTCGGGCTTGCTCGAGCGCAGCATCGAGCTGCCCCAGAGCTCGCTACCTGGCGAGAAAGATGTGGAAATCACGGCGATGGTTGCGGCCAGTAATCCCAGCTTCGTGCTCGTCGGTGACAGCATCGGCCGGCTCACCGTGCTCGACGTCAAGGCCGGCACCAGCAGCGCGGTCTACCGCACCGAGATGGGGCCCATCGTCTCGCTGCTCAATGGCAACACCTGGGCTAGCGTGGCCGACGCGCGCAACACCTTGGTCATCGATCTCACCGAAGAGCCGGTTCCTCTGCCGAGCCTTGGGAAAATCTCCGGCATTGGTCTGCGCGACCAAGCCATCTATAAGAAAGGGCTGGTCGCCCACGACGGCCAAGACCTGCTCACCTGGGGGCCCGCCTTCAACGACAACCCCAAGGCGGTGCGGGCTGGCGGTGTGCTCGCTTCATCTCCTCTGGTTCCGGGCGACCTTCTCCCCAGCCTCGACCTGCAAGGGCAAGTGCAGACCTGGAAGCTCGACAAGCGCAAGCTCGACAGCCGCAGCTTTGCCCTCCCCAACCCCTCTCAGCGCCTCAGCGTCGATCCCGGCGGCAAGTACCTAGCCAGCGCCGAGGCCGCCGCCATCAGTATCCTCGACTTCGACAGCGGGAAGCTCTTGCACCACTGGCCCCACGCCATCGTCCCGCGCTTCCTCATGTTCGAACCCGGCACCCACCGTTTCCTCGCCGCCGGCAGCGATGGTCGGCCCGTGCGCTATGATCTGAGCAAGCCCACCTCCCTCGAGGGCTTCACCCACGCCAGCGCGCCCATCGTCGAGGGGGTGCTCGATCTCGACGCCAACGGCTTCTTCGCCTCCACCGACATGGGTGAGGTGGTGGTCTTCGACTATCAGGGCGGCCGCATTGCCAAGACGCTCAGTATCAGTGTTGGAATACGACCCCACCTTGCTCAGTGGGGCGCCAAGTTGGCTGTCGCCTCTGAGCGGCGCGGCGTCGATGCCAACGAACAAGGCGAGGGCATGCTGCAGATCTGGGACATCAACGCCGACGAGAGCATCGCGAGCCTCAACGTGACCGACGTCATTGACGTGCTCTTCACCGCCGACGGCTCGCGGGTGGTCTACGCCACCAACGCAGGCCTGCTCGAGTCATGGAACTACTCCGACCAGCAGCGCGGCAAGGCCTTCGACAGCAAGAACACCGTCGCCAACCGCCTGCGTGCTGCACCCGGCTCCACGCTCTTCGCGCTCTGCGGCGACAAAGGGATCAGCTTCTTCAACGCCTCACTGCAGTCCATGAATTTCGTGCCGCTCGTGGACGCGACCGACATTGCCTTCGCGTACGATGGCACGCGAGCGGTTGCGGCCACCCGTGACCACCAGGTGCATCTGCTCCATTTCGAAGGCGATTTCGTCCGCAGCGAGCCTGTCGTCAAGACGCCGACGGCGATCACAGCGCTCGCCATCTCCTCGAACAATTCGTTTTTGATCGTCGGAGAAGAGCGGGGCACCATCTCGGTTTTCGACCTGCGCCAGAAGCTGAGCATGGCCAACGCTACCCTGCAGATCTATGACCACGAGCGCTGGCTGACCTATGCCCCCGATGGTCGTTTCACCGGCGAGCCGGGCGACGTGGTCTGCTTCGACCTCGATGACGAGATTGTGTCCAAGATTGGAGGAGAGTACTCCT
Organism: Myxococcota bacterium; assembly: GCA_034002465.1. GTDB lineage: Bacteria > Myxococcota_A > Bradymonadia > UBA4248 > JAVFAO01 > JAVFAO01. The sequence goes on along the minus strand of JAVFAO010000003.1, from coordinate 23,800 downwards.
GGCGGCGGGACGCCGGGGCCATCTACGCGGCCTTCGACGTGCTGTAGAGAAGCGAGCAACGGAATCGAGGAAGGTCGCTGCCTCGGAGGAGTGAGTAGCAAGTGAAGATCGCAGAGCAGGTACAGCAGGAGCGCGCAGTTCTGCAAGAGCTGCCCACGTCGAAGCGCTGGATTATTGCGTTGAAGGATGCTGCGAACGAGCCTGGCTTGCGCTCGTCCTGCGGCGGAAAGGCCTACAATTTGGGGCGCTTGGCGGCTGCGGGATTTCCGGTTCCCGATGGCTTCGTGCTCAGCAGCGAAGCTTTCGACGCGGCGATGGTGCATTTCTTTGCGCAGGCCGAGAGCCTGGTCGAGGCGCCGCGTCGTATTCTGGAAGGCCCCATGTTGCCTGCCCTCGAAGCATCGATTCGGGCGGCGTTGGCCGACCTGGGGGAAGAAGCCGTGGCGGTGCGATCGAGCGCATCCGACGAGGATGGGGCGCAGCGTTCGTTCGCGGGTCAGCAGGCGAGTCTCTTGAACGTTCGGGGTGCAGACGCAGTTTTGCAGGCGATTCGTGAGGTTTGGGCGAGTCTGATGAGCGAAGCGTCTTTGCTCTATCGGAGTCGTGACCGGCTTGATGACGCGCCGCCGTCGATGGCGGTCTTGGTGCAGTGTTTCGTGCCTGCATCGAGTGCTGGTGTGTTGTTTACCCGTGATCCCATCGAGCCTTCCTCGAACGAGGCGTGTATCTGCGCGAGCTTTGGTCTGGGCGAGAGTGTGGTTTCCGGCGGTGACACGGACACCTTCTACGTTCACCGAAGTCGGCGTCAGGTTCGGCGCGAGGTGAAGCGCAAGGCTTCGATGACGGTGTGTGCGGCGCAGCAGGGTGTGGAGACGCGAGAGCTCGTGGGGGAGCGGCAGCACGCGGCGAGTCTCGAGGATTGGCAGTTGCAGCGGGTGCTGGAGCTGGGGCTGGAGGTGGAGCGCTTCTTTGGCGAGCCATTGGACATCGAGTTTGCTTTTGAGGAACAGGCCTCGGAGGAGCAGGCGCTACGTCTGCTGCAGGCGCGTCCGATCACTGGTGGTGGTGGAGAGCGCAGCAGCACAGGACACCGTGCGGCGGTGTATTCCAATGCCAACGTTGGCGAGGCGCTGCCGGGTGTCGGGACGCCACTGACGTGGTCGATCATTCGGGGTTTCTCCCGCAAGGGCTTCCTGTCGGCGTTTGGGGCATTGGGGCTGGAGGTGCCCGAGGCGTATGAGATTGTGGCCTCCTTCCGCGGCCGAGTGTTTCTCAATCTTTCGGAATTCATGGAGATTGCCAGCCAGATTCCGGTGCTGACGCCTCCGATGTTGGGGCGTCTGGCAGGGGTTCCGTTCGTAGCTGGGCTGGACAAGACCTACACGCCGCGCGGTTCTGGAGCATTTCTCAAGCGGCTTCCGGCGACGCTGGCGCGTTTGTCGAGCAGTCAGCTCCTGATGCCGTATACTGCGAAGCGCTGGGCGAAGCGCTTTGCTCAGGCGAGGGATGGGTTTTTTGGTAGAGATTTGGGTGGCTTGAATGATCTTGAGCTGCTGTCTGAGTTGGAGTCGTTGGACGCTCTCTTTTTGCGCACGGGCGAGGTGATGTTGGCCTGTGCGTCGAACTTCTTGGTGTCCTATGCGGCGACCTCGGAGTCGTTGAAGTTTCTGGGTGGTCCTGAGGCGGTGAGCAAGGAGCCGCGTTTGTTTGCGGGCTTGACGAAGGTTCGCAGCGCGGCGCCTGGGCTGGAGTTGTTGGAGTTGGCGCGTTTTGCGCGGGAGCGCGGCAGCGTCCGGCGACTCTTTGGAGGCGTGGGAGAGCTCGGGGACGCGGCCTGGGCGCGGCAGGTGCTCGAACGACTTCGAGAGAGTGGCGATGGTCGCGACTTTCTCGAACGTCTGGATGCCTTCTTGCGCCGTTGGGGGCAGCGCGCGTTGCGTGAAGCGGAGCTCGCGACGCCGCGTTGGGCGGAGAACCCTGCGTTTTTGTTGGCGGTGATTCAGCGCCACGTGCTTGCGCCCGAGCTGCCGAGCGCGAGCACCATCGAGGCGGAGCAGCGGGCGTTGCGCGCCGAAGCAGAGCAGCTCATCCGCAAGCACTTCTTCACCGGTGTTGGGGCCGCGTTCCGCTTGTTGCTCTCGTGGACGCAGGGCAACGCACGACGTCGTGAGGAGCTGCGCGCGTATGTGGTAGACAGCCTGAGCATGTATCGCCGCTTCTTGCTCGAGGTGGGGCGTCGCGCCTGTATTCACGGTTTGCTCGCCGAGCGCGACGATGTCTTCTTTCTGTCCCTCGATGAGCTGCGTTCGTGGCTGAGGGACTTGGCCTATCGCCCCTCCTCCCTGGGCGACGCGCCGGGCTTCGCGTTTGCGCGGGATGCGCGTCGGCACGTGGCCTATCGTCGGGCGCTCTTCGACGCCTTCAGCCGGGCGCCTGATCCGCCGGATACCTTTACCCTGGTGCATGACAAGGTGCTCGACGAGCAGACGCCATTGCCAGCGGATTGTACGACCTTGAAGGGCTTACCTGGAGCGGCGGGTGTGGCGACTGGGCCTGCACGGGTGCTCCTGGAGCTGCCGCCTGGTCCCATCCCCATCAAGCCTGGAGAGATCCTGGTCACAGGCTTCACTGACGTGGGCTGGACGCCGCTGTTCTTGGTGGCGGCGGCGGTGGTCACCGATCGAGGGGGTCCGCTCTCGCATTCCTGTGTGGTTGCGCGGGAATACGGAATCCCCGCCGTGGCGGGAGCGACTGGGGCGACGCAGCGTATTCGAACGGGTGACATCATTCGCGTAGATGGCATTGCAGGGCTGGTGCATCTGATGGCGCCTCAAACAGCAGAGCAAGGCCATCGAAAGTGAGTCAGGGGAGATAGCGCTCCACCCTTCTCGACCGCTTCGACATTGCGCGCGCTCGTCGAGCATCCTTTTGACTTGTCTTCGTGGGGCGTTGCCTCACACCCCGCCCAAAGGCCATCCCTTTGGGACGCGAAGGCAGGAGGCGAAGCGTCATTGCGAGGCAAGCCCGAAGGGCGACTCTTGGCACCTTCCCTGAGCCGGTTCAGGTTCTGTTGTCGCGCTTCGGGTCATCGGTGCTCTTCACTCTCGATGGCCATCCTTGGTTTCGGGCAGATGAGGCGATACAGGACGGGGAAGACGGTCCCGCTCGCCATGGCGAGGATGATGAGGGTGCTCAAGCCCTCGGCGTCGAGCACACTGAGCTCCATGCCGAGCACGCCGATGGCGACGATGAGCGTAAGGGGCGCGGAGAGTAGGGCTGCGCTGCTCGACATGTCCCTGAAGCTGAGGCCGAGGCGGAGCATGGCGAGGGAGGGAATGAAGCGCGCGAGGAAGATGACGACGAGAAGCACAATCGCTAAGAACAGTGAGTTGGCGTCGAGCCGCGAGGCATCGAACCTGAGCCCGATGATGATGAAGAAGAGTGGGATGAAGAGGCCGTGACCCACTGCCGCGAGCTTCTCCTCGAGAACATCCTTGCCTCTGAGCCCAAAGGCGATGATGGCTCCGGCGAGAAACGAGCCCAAGATGGCCTCGACGCCTGCATGGATGGCGAGCACCGAGAAGAGGAGCATGGCGAAGAGAGAGGCCCGGACGCCTATCTCGCTACCATGGTGCCGCTCCCCGAGTGTGGATACGAGGTGGGGCCGCCACCAGGCGTAGGCGACGAAGAGCCTGAGGGTGACCACGGCGGCGAAGAGGATCAGGGCCAGACGGCCGAGGCCGAGGAGGAGCTCGAGAGAGAAACCGCAGGTCTCGATGAAGTAGAAGAGCGTCATTCCCACGATGGTGAGGAACTCGCCCACCGAGCCGACCAGGATGATCATCTGTCCCCCGGCGCCCTTCTGCTGATGGCTCTCCTTGAGGACAGCCAACGGCATGCCGACGCTCGTCGCGCCGAGGGCCAGCCCATAAATGGGCGTGAGCGCGAGGAGCCATGCGGCAACAAAGGCGACGGCGAAAATCCCCAGACAGAGCAGAAGCACGATGCCCAGAGAGTGCATGCCGCGTTTGCGGATCTTGTTGAAGTCGATTTCGAGGCCCGCAAGGAACATCAGGACGATGAAGCCGAGCTCGTAGACGAAGCTGACCAGCTCTCCATCACTCACCAGGCCGAAACCTACCGGACCGACGATCACCCCGTAGCCCATGAGCAGGACCGCGCCAGGGATGAGGACGCGGCCCGAGAAAAGGGCGATGAGGAACGCACCTCCGACGAGCCACAGGAGCGACACGAGTCCATGCTCGACAATGTCCATGATCAGTCTTCGTGCTCTGGGCTGAGGACGAGCACGGAGCAGCGCGCCGAAAGGGCGGTGCGAAGGGCGACGTCTGGATGGAGGAATGAGTCGCTCCGCTTTCGTCTCCGCGTGACAACGAGCAGGTCCTGAGGTCCTGTCAGGTCGGCTAGCCGCTCGATGGGGTTTCCCTCGAGATGCACGTGCTCCATGGGGACATGGAAGAGATCGCACATCCGTTTGACGTGGACGACGTCCTCGTGCAGCGCGTCGTCGTGCTCTCCAGTGATGAACTGCGGTAGATCCACGTGCACGGCGATGATGGGGAGCGAGAAGCGACGCGCCAGGTCGATGGCCAGGCCCAAGCCTGGGCTGTCTTCGTCGGCGGAAATGGGGAAGATGATTCGGTTGTAAGGGATGCTGCCCCTCGAAATGAGGATCGGCACATCGAGCGTGTCGCACAGACGGGCATCGGGACCACGCAGGCCGAGCACTCGCTCGAGGACGCTCTTCATCGATGCCTTGGTGAGCACGAGACCGGGCCGCTCACTTTTGACCCGCTCCTGGAACCCCGAGTGACCAATGGGGAGCAGTGCGAAGCTGCGGGCCTGTTTCTCGGGGTCCTTGCTCGCGCTCTGGTCGCTGGGCAGGCCGCGACAGACAGGAGCAGCATCGCAGGCAGCAGAGAAGTGGGAGGCCTCAGCCAACAGCCCTTCGTCAGGGCCTTCCCACTCCAGAGTCACCAGGGTGGGCCCGTAGGGCATGGGGAAGCGGGGGGTGCCGATGCGCAAGTACTCGGTGATGCTGGCCAGCACGGCTGGATCCCCGACGAAGAGGACCCGGTCCTTCGGCATCAGGACGGTGTCACCCATGGGGACGATGAGCTCGTTCCCGCGAAAGATGGCGGCGATGCGGAATTGGTGCAGCGAGAGCTGCCTGAGGGGCTGGCCGAGTATGGGCGACATCTCGGAGATGCAGAGCTCGAGGAGCTCGCCTTTGCCGAGTCCGATGCACAGGGGAGCGACGGCACCTTTGTACTGGATGGTCTGCTCGATGTACTCCGCGACGATCTTGCTTCGATTGAAGGAGATGATGCCTTCGCGGCGAAAGTTGGTCTCGTTGTGGTCGCTGTGCTGGACGGCGATGACCGGGTCGAAGCCCAGCTCCTTGGCCACCTTCCCCACCTCGATGTTGACCTCGTCGTTGCCGGTGGCCGCGATGAGCGTGCTGGAGGCTTCGACCGAGAGCAGCGCCCTCTGCACGAGCCTCGAGCTTGCATCGGCGGCGACCGGGATGATGGTGCCCAGCCTCGGCGAGATGGCTGTACCCTGTTCGATGACCACGGGCGGACCGTAGGGCGTCAGATGGCTCGCATCGATGTCGACGAGGATGACCGGGTGCCGGCTCCGTAGCCGAGCCGCCAGCTCGTGGCCAGCATTTCCTGCTCCCACGATGACGACGTTGGTATTCATGGCCAGCACTCCTCCTCACGCCCGGAGCCCATACGACGCTCCCAGCAGGCCTCGCCATTAAGCCTCATGGAGCGAGCTCCTGGCAAGTGGGGAAAATCGAACTGGGTGAAGAGCGCACATCCTTTTGACATTTCTACGAAAATGCTGCTGTTGCGAAGTCGAGCCTTGCTCCCTGCCGTCGGGTGGCATGGACCAGCAGGACCACACCTCGTATTCGTCGCGTTGATATCATTCGCGTGGACGGCATGGCCGCTCTGGTGCATATGTCATTGGACCGTGGCAGGCTGGAAAGCCTGCCCTTCTCACCCCAATACTCTCGTGACGAGCGCAACGCAGTTGCCAAACCTACAACGATATCGGGCGCTGGGGCTGAACGCAGAGGCGGTGCTTCGCTTCGACCGATGCATGGGGGACAGCACCGTGTTCCTCACCCTCTTCGTCGAAGGTCAAGAGGTGTACCGCGACCTCGACCCGTGCATCGAAGGGATCGCGATTCGTCGTGATGGCACGCGTCTCTACGTGCAGCGCAAGGAGAGCTTGAACGCCAACGCCAAGCGCCTTTGTCGCTGCTATGTTTTGCCCGAAGGCGGTCTCATTGACGAGCCCCAGCCCGCTCATGCGAGCGAGGTGGTGATGCTCGCCAGCTTCGTTGGCGCCGACGGTCAGCGCATCCCCTCGGCCCCAGATGCCGCCATGTTTCGCTGCGACCCGCCTTTCGCCTTCAGCCACTCTACACACTGGGGGGAGCTGATTTGCGGGAGCCCTCAGCACCGCGCCGCCATCGAAGCGCTGCTCGAAGGGCCGCCTTCGGCCGAGCTGTGGCAGGAGCTTCTGGGTGCCTACCGCGGCTGGGACGGGGTTCAGGCTGAGCTGCACGCTTGGCAAAGCGCGCAGCACCTCGCCCATTGGCCTCGCGGGTTGCGGGCGAGCCGGCCTGATTGGCTGCGCTGGGAGCAGCCACAGGCCGCATGGTGGCTGCTCGAGCCCCTCACCGGCGAGCTCGAGCTCAGCGGCTGCCCGCTGTGCGACGAGGGCTTCGACCGTATCTGGCATTTCCCAGCGCTGAGCCAGCCTCGTGCGCTCGCACTGCGAGACTGCAAGCTCTCGGCGGCTTCCGTCCAGCTTCTCGCCCAATCCGAGCGCGTTCGAGACTTGCAGAGACTCGACCTCAGCCACAACCCCATCGGCACTGAAGGTCTTCTGGCCCTCGCCGGCAGCCCATACTTGCAGGGCTTGCGGAGCCTGAAGCTGAGCGCCTGTGGCATCTCCACCGAAGGCATCGAGGCTGTGGCCACGGCGCCGGTTTTCGCAGGATTGCGCTGCCTCGTGTTGACGGCAAACCCGGCCGATGAGCAGCGCTCGTTGCAGGCGCTCTGGTGCTCGCCGACGCTGCGCGGCGCCCAGCGCCGGGCTGCTGCGGTGTGCACCGTCTGGCTCAGTCATCGAGGCAGCGAGGTGACCCTCTCCAGCTTGGCTGGCCCCCCAGGCTGGAGCTCGGCTGGCGCCGCGCTCTCAGCCCGCCGCGCAGGTCTGAGCCCCAAGCTGATGCAGACTTTTGCCTTCAGCGGCGGTGGCCTCACTGCCAAGACCACCTCGCTCTCCAAGGAGCGCAAGAGCCTGGTTGATGGCGAGGGCGAGTGTGTGTGCTGGCGCGCAGAATTGCGGCTCTACGCCCGAGCAGGTGGCAGCGGTTGGACGCTGTTTCGCATCGAAGGGGAAGAGAAGTCGCAGCCAGGAGGCGGAGACTCGCTGATCCAAGAGCGATGGCAGAGCGTCGTGTGCTCGCTCAGTGGCGCCGAGCCGCTCGACGTCTGGGGTCGCTTCGAGCTTGCGGGCCACCCCGAGCTGCGGCGCGAGGGCTGGTTCGATTTGGGACCCATCCTCGACCATCTGAGTGGGATGGGCTGGAGCGTGAGCGAAGCTAGTCTTCGGCGCTTCGTCGAAGCCGCGATGGGACGGGGTCGTTCGTGAGCAACGAATCGACAAATAGCGAGCTGGCTCGAGATGCTCAGGGCGCGGCGACACCATTGCTTGGCCAGAGGTCGAGCATCACAAGGAAGGCAGTGAGGCAGTGCTGCACGAACAATGGCTTCTGTGGGTTCTGGTCCACGCGCAAGAAGTCGAAGCCAGGAGGCGAAGACTCGCTGCGAAGGCAGCCCGAAGGGTGTGTGCCAGGGATGGCACGCAACAAGTTGGGAACGGGCCAAGCGCCCAATCGACAAGAAGACGGTGAGCAGGGTGAGGACTCCCTTGCGGTACAGCAACGAAACTCACTCGAACGATTCGGGCTGCTCGAGATTGAGGTGCACGCTTGGTGGTGCGTCGAGGGGCAACTCGACGGCGAACCAATCCATAGCGAAATCGACGGCAAACAACGTGGTGAAAGGCTCTCCCCAAGCGAGCCAGTAGTTGCTGCTCGTGTTCTGCAGGGTGTCGTGCGGGAGCCAGGGCAGCTGCATGGCAGTGCTGCCGTCCGCCTGAAACATCGTGCTGCGAATACGGCTAGGCTCGCTTTCCATGACGATGAGCAGCGGAGCGCCGAGCGGGTAGGGCCCGCCATTGGGATCAGCTAAGGGGACCCACGACTCGTCTTCTGGCACGAAAAACTCCTGCGCGCCGGACGGATTGACTCGGAAGTGTTGCAGCAGAGAGCTTCCGAGGGTAGTGGCGAAACGCGCCCAGCTGGTTGGCGAGCAAGTGGGGGCGTTGTTGCTTTGCGCGAGGCAGAAGGCCCGAACCATGCTGTCATCCTTTGGTGTGGCGTAGAGAACCACACGGGCGCGCGCGACGAAGTGGAGCGTGGGCAGCGGCTTCGAGATTGACGCGACCGCGCAGCCACTGACTGAGGCGTTCGACGAGACCATCCGCAACTCGCCATCCAGGTTCTGTACCGAATAGTTGCCGCTGGTCGTGACCAACAGTGTGTTGCTTGGGTCTTCGAAATCGTCACCATCCCAGAACACGGTGTTGTAGGGGTGGCGCTGGTAGCTTGAGGCCGGGTTCGACAGGTAGAGGTAGTAGCTCGTCTCGGTGCTATCCGGTGGAATCGTCTCTTGAATACGAAGGCAGAGGCGGGTGTTGGGGAGGTTCCACGCCGACTGCGGATCCAACACCCAGGGCACGAGCAGCCAGGCCGAGCCGGACCAGCGAACGACGCGCAGGTCGGCTCCATCCGCTCGGGCGAGTGAGCGGGCCACGAGCTCAGCGTGCGGGAGGTCGAGGCAGATGCTGGCGTCCTGAGGAACGGGAGCGGTGGTTGTGGTGAGCTGGAGCGGGAAGCGATGGAGGAAAGACGGATCCCACCAATCGCAAAGCTGCGTCGCGGGACGGCATTGGGAGCGGCAGCACTGGGCGTCGGTCGCACAGCGGTTTCCACATGCTGAGCAGTGTTGCGCAGTGCCGAGCGCGACACACGCGCCGTCACACCAAACCGAAGGGGCCTCGCAGCCAGTCTCTGTGGCGTCGAGCGTATCGAGCACGTCCGTTTCCTCGGAAAGGTCCGCATCGTCTGTGAGGTCGATGTCGTGGTCGGGTTTGGTGTCGCCATCGACGTCGTCGAGCGTCTCGGCCAGCTCGTCTGGGTGAAGCTCGTCGTCGCTGCCGACGCAGCGTCGCTCGACGCATTGCAAGGGCGGATAGCACTGCGCGTTGGGCATGCAAGGGCCGCCAAGTCTTCCTGCGTTCGTTAGCTCGACGACGCAGAACCCCTCGTGGCTACAGATGCCGGTGGCACAGTCGTTTCCCGTGGTGCAGGGGACGATCTGCGCGGTGTCGCTGTCTGCAGAGAACGAGCAAGCGGCAAGCCAGAGACCACCGATGAACAGGTATAGGAAGCGAGAAAAGAGGGTCATCGTATCGCCTGAGCGTCAGAAGTCGGACCGTTCGTGGACGGCAAGTGTGATCGCAGTCCGAGGCGTATCAGTTGCAATGATATCAGCGAAGGGCCAGGAATCCCAGTCGCAAACTGCTGGTGGAACGAACCCCTGAGGATTTTGGCAAGAATGGCCGACGACAAGAGCTTCTGAAAGGCAATCCTACGCAATCCCGCTCAATCCCTGCTCAATCCCCGCTCGGATCCAATCCTGGGCAATCATGATGTCGCTCGCTCTCGTGCCCCTCTCCCCTGCGCTCCGGCTGCTGCCTTCTCACGAGGCAACTGACGAGCAAGGTGCTGGCCATCGACGCCGACACCAGGTGGAGCTGGTCTTGGAAGAGCCAGCCTGGGACGTGGGCGAGCAGGACGAGGGCGTGCGCGGCCAGGCGCAGGTGGGCGTAGTGGCCAATCCAACGCGGAAAGGCTCTGGCGCGCAGGGTGCAGTAGACGCCGACCAAGAGCAGCAAGAGCTCGCTGGGCCAGAGCCAGAGCAGGGTCTCGTTGTTCTTCACCTCCGGCTGCACCGAGAGCCCTGCGAAGAGGGCGACCGCCGTGCCCAGCGTTCCCCAGACCAGGCCATGCAGCGCGACGACCAAGGCGCCGAGGCGCAGCGTGCGCCTCGACGCGTGCTGAGGCGCTGGGCGCTGCCCTCGTCTTCGACTCTGGATGCGAATCAACCAGGGGACGACGGCAAAGCCGAAGAGCAGCAGCGCGATGCAGGTCCAGACCCACTTCTGCCAGACCGGGTCTTGGGGGGCCACTGGCGGACCTCGGCGTTCGAGCACCAGCTCTGGCGGCGCGCCCAGGCCTTGGGGAGCGTGGGGCAGCGGCAGCGCCATGGCCTGCTCGAGCACCGCTGGGATGAAGGCCGCCTCCCAGTCGTTTCGCGGTGGGTCGGCGTCGCGACCCAGGAGCAGGTCGACCCCGGTCAGCAGCACGAACGAGTCGGCAAAGCCTTGTCTGCGCTCGGTAGAGTGCGGAATCAGGCGCATCCACAGGTGCTGCGAGGACTACAAGTGCGGGGCTTCAATGGGGCCGCGCCTAAGGGCACGGAATCAGTGCATAATTTCGGCGTGACTCCGGCCGTTGTGTTCCCGCTGCACTCGAAACCCGTCAGCGGCTCAGCGCTTGCGCTTCCTGGGGAGCTGCCGCTTCCGCTTCGCCTGATTCTTCGTGAGCGTGTTGCGCTTGGGCGGCACCACCGGCCTCAATGTATTTCCACCGATCCAGAAGCTCAGTCGGTTGTGCAGCCCTTCGAGGGTCAGGGGGGCCGATTCATGACGAAGCTTCTCGAGCGCCATGCTGAGCTGCGACGCCTCGAACTCCTCGAAGTCAGTGGGCCCGATGAAGAACTCATGGATGTCGTCCTCGAAGACGGCCTCGATTCTCGCCTGGTAGGCGGCTTCGAAGGGACACAAGTCGGCCACATTGCCCAAGAGGAGTGTGGCAAGCTCGGTGTCGTCTGCGCTTGCGATGAGGTCCAGGAGGAGCTCGATGAGCTCCTCTCTTTCGGCGAGCCCGCGGGCCACCGCGCGACCCCGCGTTGAGTTGGGAGGCGGTGTGGGCGGGGGCACTGGTGGCGATGACGCTCCTGGTCTTTGTCGGGCACGCTTTCCATGCAGGTTGAGGAATGCCTGCAGCCCTGAGCGGCAGGTCTTGGCCGCCAGCGGACGTGGGGTCTGGACTGCGCCAGCCGACCGCAGGTTGAAGTCGGTCGGTGGTGCTTCTTGTCGATTGGTCACTCGCCTTTTCCTACAGCTTGTAGAGCAGATCTGGGTGGAGATGCACAGGCATCGAGCTCATGTCAGGTGAAAAACCAAGCGAACGAATGTGGATGGGTTCGCTCTCTTTGGAGGTTGCGTACCCCCAAAGGTTGGATACCTCTGGCACCATTGCCGAGAGCCACTGAGCTAGGTATTGAGACGTGAGGTTGCTCGTTCTTAGCTCAGGACGTCGATGAGCTGCTACTGCCCCTACGGCAACGCCCTTGCTCCAGAGCCCCATCCCGGAGATCAACAGAATGAATCGACGCATGACAAGCACTCGAACGACGTTGCTCGTCGACTATCCGGCAGGACACAGCATGGACAGTGGATGGTTCATCCTCGATGAGGACGGTCGTCTAGGCTACTTCGACACTGGCGAGGCTGGGGCCATCCCAAGGCAGATTCCGTTTGCCACTGGTGAGATCGTTCGTGCCGTCGAAGACGACGTCAACGAGCTTTGGTTTGTATTCATCCTCCCATGGATCATTCGCCATCGTTCACCCCCACCGCCATCCGCGTTAGATGATATCTGTCTGCTCTACGACTCCGTCGAGAATGCACATCGAGCGCTTGATGAGGGCGCTTCTACCATCTCTCAGAACCCTTTTTTGGTTTTCATCGAATGTCCTCGGGCAGGTTGGCCAGAGTCCTTTGGTGCAGCGCAGAATGACGAGCAGCGCGAGCAGTACAGCCGCTTCGAACGCTTGCGTGCTCTTCCTGGATTTCTGGGCTATGCGCCACGCTGGTTTTCTGATGCCTGCGAACACGCCGGGCTGCTTCCGTTGGCGTTCTTCAAACACGGTTGTTGGGATATCCCAGGTCATTACGTTCGACAGTCTGCCGCTTGCACCGACTTTTCTTTGCCGCCAGAAATCGCCGATAAGCTCTGGCGCATCAAGTCGTCCTTCGAGCTCGCCGAGATTCAACTCGCCGATTCCTTCTCCAACGAGGAATGCCAAACCTATGTGGGCGAGCAGGACCTTCGCACAGGGGAGATCCTCTGACGATTGGTGTGAACGTGTCGCAACGGGCTTCGATGCGACGGGGTTCAAGAGGATGCATGATTGTCAGCCCAACACTCGTTGCCTTGGAGCTTACGTGGCGCTGCGACAAGGCTTGCTCGTTTTGCTACAACCACAGTTCGGCTGGAGCTGACGAGTGCTGGCCCATCGAGCGGGCTCTGAGCTTTTGCCAGAGTCTGCTTCAGCATGGGACCAGGGCCATCGCTCTGGGGGGAGGAGAGCCACTGCAGTATGAGCCGTTGGCCACGTTACTCGAAGCACTCTTGCATTGCGAGCTGCGTCCGTTTGTCTCGTTGACCACCAATGGCCTGCATCTGGACAGACAGCTCTCGATGCTCTCGCGGTTCCCACCCGATCGCATCCAGCTAAGTCTGCACCATCTTGAGGAGCCCGAAGAACTCGAACGAATTCTCCATCAACTTCGGACGCTTCGTCAGTTGGGCTTGCGCGCCGGTGTCAACGTGCTGCTGCGTCGCTCGCAGCTCGCGGCGGCGCGACTCGCGGCCAGGCGGCTCTGGGCAGCAGGGCTCTCGGCGCACGACGTGGTGTGGTGTCCGCAACGTGGAGGCGAGGACCAACCCGAGCCAACGGACCTTGCCCGCGTTGTGGACGGGCCGTTTCAATCGACGAGCTGTCTGTTGGGCTGTCGCAAGAGTCCTCGCTTTTGTTCCGTTGATGCATTGGGGCGTGCAGCCTATTGCAGTTTCACCAGGGCGCGTCGAACTTTGTCTCGATTCGACGCGGAAGGGCTCGCGCAAGCGCTTGGCGAGCTGTCGTTGGAGGCGTGCAGCGTGTCGTCAAGCGAGGTAGGGGACCTTTGAAGAGCCTTTTCACTTCTTGTCGATTGGGCGCTCGTCTTCCCTCAATCCTATGTCATCCCGCGCAATCCCTGGAGCCAATCCTGTGCAATCATGAGGTCGCTCGCTCTCGCTCCCCTCTCTCTTGCAGCTCTGACTGCTGCCTTCTCACGAGGCAACTGACGAGCAAGGTGCTGGCCATCGACGCCGACACCAGGTGGAGCTGGTCTTGGAAGAGCCAGCCTGGGACGTGGGCTTTGGCCACTCTGCGCCGAGCCACAAGCGCGCCTCGCCGGTGACGAAGCTGTAGACCAGGTTGGGTTGGCTGAAGTCGGTGGTGCCAAAGGTGTAGAGCAGGCCCATCCCTCAAGCACCCGGCGCAAGGACACATATCGTGTGCGAAAGGATACTCACTGCTCACTGCGCTTGACGTGAGCGGATCCGAGAGTCAGGATACAGCTTGGTCGTAGTATGAGCGGCTCGCGACATCGCGATGCGCGCAGCTCTGCGGAAGGGCAACAATGAACCAACTCGCTGTCCAAGCCCCAAGGGTTCTCGACTCCGCTCAGCTCATCCGTATTCAGGGAACCCATCGGGGGCTCTTGTACCAGCACTTGTATGCGGTGCTGTGCATCCTCGCGGCGCCGCGACAGCGCGTGCTTCGCATTCGAGTCGAACGGGATGAGGATCTGGAGCTTGTTTCGGAGGAAGGTGTCCGCTACGTGCAGCTCAAGACGCGTTCTGGCCTCCTTGCACCCTCGGATATCGAGGGAATGCTGGAGCGCTTCGATGCGCTTCGCCGGTCGCATACCAGTGAAGACCGGGAGGGGCAAGCTCAGTTCGCTCTCATCGCAAACAATGAGCTTGGCCCCGCACTCGCGAAGCAGAGATGGGCATCTGACATTCTCGTCTTGACGCCGAGCAGTCCGATTGCCGCCGCGCTCGACACGGGTTTGATGGTTCCTCCGCGGACTCTTGAAGAGCTGTATTGCCGAGCCTGCGAACTTGCCGAAGACTATCGGCAGTCGGCTCTGCGACCTGCTAGCTTGGTTGCGAAGCTCGTCGGTATGGTCGCGCGTGCTGCTGCAGGAGATGGGCCCACGCAGTCGTTCGAAACGAAGGAGCTTCCACAACTCTGTGAACTCGTTGCCGTTGAACTTCGTCCGCTGCCCCTCGCAGACCATTACATTCCCCAGAGAGATGAACCGGTCCCGGACGACTGTCACGGGTTGGTCGTCATTGGACATGGGGGGGACGGGAAAAGCGCCTGGGCAGCGCAGTGGGCTGCCCACTCCTCAGACTTGCCAGTGTATGTACCATGCACCTCATCACCCGGAGATTCGCTGGCCTTTCGTTTGGTCGAAGCGTTGCACGCTGCGTTGGTGCTTCGCATGGCTGTTCCAGCGCACGAATTGGTCACTCCAACCCGCGTTGGTCTCGACAGTCTTTCGATGCTCGATCGGGAGGTCGCCGATCGTCATTTCTCCGTCACCGCAATTCTCGATGACGGCCACCACCGCTCGGCAGCCGAGCTCCTGGAAACGGTGAAGGCGGCACCCCACCTTCGCTGGGTGCTGCTGGGTCGCCCTTGCCAAGCCCTTGACGAAGTAGCGGTGGTGATGAGCTGGAAGCGCGAGAAATTAGAGGGTTGGGACGATGATGTGCTAGCGGCGCTCCTCCGCGATTCCGGATGCTCAACGCACCCCGTGGAGGTCGCCGAGCTCCGCCGGGCAACCGACGGGGCCCCGCTGTTCGCGCTTCAGGCAGTCGACGCTGTACGACGAAGCGGCGGAGCGACAGGAGCCTACGCCAAAGCGCTCTTTGAAGGGACGACCCCTCATCGCAGCGCTCAGGAGATCGTTCTGAAAGGGACTCTTGCGTCGCTGCGGGACGACGCTGGCAGAATCGCCTCCGCGCTTGCATCAGTGGACGTGAGTCTGCCGGTCGATGAATGGGCGAAAGTCGCTGGTGTCGCCCTGCAGCTTGCTTCGGTCGCATTTCGGCGTGAACTGCGTGTGCTCGCGGACCTTCAGGTCGTCGTGCTAACCCTTGGCGGCGATGTCGCCGTCCACGATCTCTTTCGCCCCCTGCTGGAATCTCGGTTTCTGCCCGATGCCGCTGTGACCGCTGTTCGTCAGTCTGTCCTTCAGATCCTGAAGCCCCACCGATTCGACGACCACAATGGGCGGCGCATCCGGGCATACGTCAGTCTCCTCTTCTCCCTTGGCCATTTGTCGGACCTCGCGGACGAAATGAGTGCCTGCGCCGAACAGATTCGTGAGTCCGGTGCGATCGCTCATGTGCGCGCCACCCTGGAGACTGCGCTCACTTTGGATGCCCTGAGCGCGAAAGATCGGTTTTGGATGGTCGACACGCTCGCCTATTTCGACATCGAAGAGGGCAACAGCGAAGCCGCCTCCACACGACTTCGAATGATGGAGTCGCTTGAACATGGCCTCGGCCAGCGGGCGAAGGATGCGGTCACTCACAAGAGGATGTTGGTCGCGTATCAACAGCGGGACCTAGCCACATCTCGGGCGATTGTCGCCAAGGGGCATTCCGATCCTCGGTATCAGCGGGTTCTTCAGTATCACGCTGCGCTTGTGGAAAGCGAAGCAGGAGATGCTCGCAGAGCGGTGGCCGACCTCCTGTTGCTCGCAAAGGACTATCTTGGCGAGCTTGGCCTCGATTGTCGGCAGGTGTTTGGTAAGAACGCCACCGAGGTCGTCCAGGCGATAAGGTTGGACGCCGAGCCAGACGATGTCCGCCACGTTGCGGACTGCTACGCGGCTGCTATAGGCATTGCACGAAAGCTGCCGGCAATCGAGAGCCCTTGGATGACGGTGTTTGCGTCGTGGGCGTTGAAGTTCTATGGCATCGCAGGCGCTGATCGTTCAGCAATCCGGGCTGGGCAAGATTTTGCGGACCTCTACCTCGAGGTGTTGGACGATCCCGAGGGTGCGAGGAAGTTCTGTGAAACGTATCTTCTTCCTGCGCTGTCACAGGCGCAACTCCCCGACTTGCGCGTACCCGTTCGAGCTCAGTACGCGGTCGTTTGCGCTTGGTGTGGGGATTTCGAGACCGCTGACGCTGAGATGCGTAGTCTGGAGCCGTATGTTTTTGCAATATCGCGGCCCGAGCAAGCGGAGTATCAGAACCGGTGCAGATTGATAGACCGTATTCGTGCACGCGGGCCTCTCTCCGCAGAGGAACGAGCCTTGCGCGAACGCCGACTCAGGAGAAGAGGCAGCGATGGCAAGTCTACTTGATTGGTGCTACTCAACTGAGGCACAGCTTCCCTGCCAACGCACGGAATCGAGCTTCATTCGTCACCTCGAAACCTTGTTTGCTACGCACCAGAATGCAATTGCGTCTTTGTCGGGGGGGAAGCTTGAGGGCAGAGTGCACACCGAAAGCGGTCTGATTAGAGAATTGTGCGACGATCTCCTGAAAGCCGTTCGCGCTTCTCTCGAGGGGCACCCCAGCGACGCATACCAAGCTATTGCGGAGGCCCTTGGGACTGTGAGGCAACACCTCGACGCATTGAAGACGAACATTCAGGTTGGGGAGTGTCCTCCCCTCTACCGCGCTCGAGTGAGCACCGAACCGGCGCGCTTCGAGTCGTCGGACCTCTTTCATATCCCATTCGAGCGCCGCGGCTTGGTCAAGCCACAGCGATACAGCATCAATGGTCTGCCATGCCTCTACCTCGCGCACTCGGCTTATGTTTGCTGGGAAGAGTTGAGTCGTCCGTCGTTTGCATCACTGTACCTCATGCAGTGCCGTTTCAGGGAAGCGCCCAAGCTCCTGAACATCTCGTACGTTCCCGCATTCATTCCGGATTTGTTTGCTTTGTGGCAAGCGAACGGAGCGAACTGTGGTTGGTTGGAGAACTTCATTGTCGCCCTCGTAACCTGCTGGCCCTTGATCGCCGCCTGTTCAACCCGTTCTCGCGAACCATCTGCTCCGTTCAAACCGGAGTACATCGTTCCACAGCTCCTTCTGCAGTGGGTCACGAAGGAAGCAGACCTGGACGGCATTCGCTACTGTTCAACGAAAGTGGGTTCGCCTCGTCCTATCCCCCACGAAAGGATCCACCAACGCGGGTTCTATGCTGTCGATGGCGATCAACTCCGTGCTCCCGCAGTGGATGCAGATCAATCCGAGGATGCGACTCCGAATAGCACGATGGTACTCTCTGCGAATGTCGTTCTGCCGGTCCAAACGCTGCAGGACACTGGTCACTGCCCCAACCTCCTCAAACTCTTCGAAGTGACACCCGTTTGGAACTGCGAGGTTGCGTTAGCGTGTGGCCACTCACAGCGTCCGTCTCCTGTGAGTGGCTACTTCGAGCCAGCTTCGGGCGTGTTCATGGAGTATGGCAATTCACAGCTATGGTGCATCGAATCGATTCTCAACGACTGTCCCCGACGCACTCTACCGTGACTCATCTTGGAGGCTCAGATGACCTTCTCCTCCCGACATGGATTCGAACCCGCCGAGCCAGAGATTACGGTAACGAACGATGCGCCGGAAGAGCTCCGGGGGATCGTCGTGGATATCGCTTACGAAAGTGGCTTTCGGCCCAGTTCTCTTCGTGGTTTGGTGTCGAGGCTGTTGAGGGTGCGCGAGGATCCCAACAACTGGTCCGAGTATTCCAATATCGATGGGGAGGTGCGCTACCGTCTGGATACCTGTCAGTGGTACGAGGTGTACGACCTCATCGAAGCAATTGTCGATTCGCTTGGTACCCAGCCGTTTGGCGATGGTCGACGCAACCTCGAACATTTTACAGCGGAAATGAATTCGTACTTCCGAAGCCGCGGTATTGGCTGGCAGTTGTTAGATGGAAAAGTGCAGATGCGCGGTGAAGCTGATTTCGAAGCCACGCTGTTGGCGACTGCGGTGCTCGCTGAGAACAAGCTTCAGACTGCGTCGCAAGAGATGCGAGAGGCTCGAACTGACTTATCGAGACGGCCAGAACCTGATCTCACGGGAGCAATCCAGCACGCCATTGCTGCACTTGAGTGTGTGATGTGGGAAGTGTGTGCAGACCCCCAGCCGACTCTCGGCCGACTGCTAGCCAAATACAAGGGGCAGATACCGCCCCCACTCGACATCGCGGTCGAAAAGATCTGGGGCTTTGCATCGGAGCGCGGTCGACATCTGAAAGAGGGGACGGAACCCACTGCCGAAGAGGCAGCGCTCAACGTGCACGTCGCGGCAGCAGTGGCGACCTATCTCACGACCATCCACACCGTGAAACAGACAAGCTGTGAAGAACTTTGGGGACGACCCAAAGCGTGAGTCGAAACTGCTCACACAACGACGATGGATGGGCGCGTCGCGACGTTTGCGGAGGGTGCGGTGATTGCAGTCGAGCAGATTGTTCAGTGGCTCAAAGGGATGGGCGAGGAAGATGCTGCCGGATTGATGACCGACTGCACGTTGCAGTTTCGTTTCGTCAACTTGTTCTGCGAGCTTAGCGGGAACCGCGATTGGGAGGTGTTCGACGTCGAGATCGAGACGCCACCCAAATGGCTGAAGCTCGTTCGTTCCACCAAGAAGGATGCGAGCGTTGCTGTGGAGCAGGCCATTCGCGACTGCACACCGGCTGATTCGGCGATTCGAGACATTCGCTGGGTTGGACAGGTCCCACACGTTCCGACTCCAGACCAAGAGCGCTTCGCTGAGCTGATTGCCGACTTCGATGCGCCTCATCTGCAGGCCGCCTGGCGCAAAGCGCTCGAGCGGAAGACGACCGACCCCGACGGTGCTTTGACGGCTGCCAGAACTTTGCTCGAGACGGCCTGCAAATACGTCCTCGATCACGATGAGGTCGCCTACGACGACAAGGCTGACGGTCCAGTTCTCTTCGCACGCGCCGCCGCCCACCTTGGCCTCAGCCCGAAACAGCAAGGCGCCGAGAGTCTTCGCAAGGTCTTGGGCGCGTGCCAAGCCATCGTCCAAGGGCTCTGCGAGCTACGAAACCAGCTTGGCGATGCGCACGGGAAAAGAGCGAACGCTCCCAGCGTCGAGCCCGAACAGGCCGAGTTCGCAGTCAACGTCGCTGGTGCGCTGTCGACCTTTCTGCTCTCGATGACGGCCAGGACGGGAACCAGTTCGGTCGACTCGCAGCCGGCAGACGAAACGAAAGCCCGCGAGCATAGCCACGAATGAAATCGCCAACTGGCGTCCTTTCGCAAACCCAAGCAGCTCCATCCCATTCCTTACGGTCTTGCCCATGAATCCCACGCTGGAACAGCTCGAATCCTGGTTGCTCGCCGACGAGAGCGAACACCTCGAGTTCAAAGAGGCAAAGCACGACTTCGATCAGTCCAAGCTCGTGAAGTACTGCGCGGCGCTGGCGAACGAGCGCGGCGGCCGTTTGGTGCTTGGCGTCACGGACAAAAAGCCGCGGCAGGTCGTTGGCTCGAGCGCCTTCCAGGATCTCGGGCAAACCAAGCAGCAGCTCGTTGACCGACTCCATCTTCGGGTCGAAGCCGACGCTTTGCTTCACCCGCGGGGCCGTGTCGTCGTCTTCACGGTGCCGACCCGCCCGATTGGCTGCCCCATCCAGGTCGACGGCGCCTACTTCATGCGCGCGGGAGAGAGCCTGACTGGAATGACGCCGGACCTACTGCAGAGCATCTTCGCGGAGGCCGAGCCCGACTTCTCCGCCACAATCTGCCCGCAGGCGAGCTTCGCGTCCCTTGACCCTAATGCCATCGAACGCTTCAGAGAGAAGTGGGTTCGGCGCTCGCAGCGTGGGGAGCTGCTCGAGCTCAGTCCCGCCCAACTGCTCTCGGATGCCGAGCTGCTGCTCGACGAAGGTGTTACGTATGCTGCCCTCGTGCTGCTTGGCACTCACAAGGCGCTCGGGCGCACTCTCGGTCAGGCCGAGCTGATCTTCGAGTGGCGCAGCGACGAAGCCTCCATCGCCTATCAGGCGCGCAGGGAGTATCGTGAAGGCTTTCTGCTCTACGACGACGACCTGTGGAACACCATCAACCTGCGCAACGACCTGTACTCGCATCAGGAGGGGCTCTTCCGCCACGAAATCCCAGCGTTCAACGAAGGCGCCGTGCGCGAAGCGGTCCTCAATGCCGTGAGTCACCGCGACTACCGCTTGCAAGGTTCCACCTTCGTCAAACAATGGCCGACGCGCATCGAGGTGATCAGTCCGGGTGGCTTCCCAGAAGGAATCACCGCAGACAATATCCTCGAGCGTCAGTCGCCGCGCAATCGCCGCTTGGCTGACGCTCTCGCCCGCTGCGGCTTGGTCGAACGCTCGGGGCAGGGGGCTGACCGGATGTTCTCGGCGGCCGTGCGCGAGGGCAAGCTGCCGCCCGACTATTCCGCCAGTGACCCGTACCAGGTGTCGGTGGTGCTCGACGGACAGGTCCAGGACCCCAAGTTCCTCGCCTTCCTCGAGCGGCTCTGCAACGAAACCCAGCGCAACCTGAGCCTTGACGATCTCGTAGTCCTCGATGCCGTTCGACGGGAGCGGCCACTGCCGGAGCGTGTTCGTGGCCGGGTGCCTGCTCTCCTGGAAATCGGTGCAATCGAGCGTCTCTCGAAGAAGCAGCTCACGCTGTCTCGCCGATTCTATTCCTTCGTTGGCAAGCGCGGGGAGTACACGCGCCGACGCGGGCTCGACCGCAACGCCAGCAAAGCGTTGCTTTTGCAGCACATCGAGCAGAATGCGCAGGACGGTTGTCCACTCAGCGAGCTGATACAGGTCATCCCTGGGATGAAGCCAACCGCTATTCAGAACTTGCTTCGCGAGCTGAAGCGAAGCGGCCGGGCACATCATCGAGGCCGAACCAAAGCAGCACGTTGGTTTCCTGGAGAAGCGCAAGAGGAACCCTGAGCTCGGGTACGCAATTCTACGCAATTCTACGCAATTCCGCGCAATCCTGCCGCCGAGGGCGGGCATGATTCCGTCATGGTTTCAGGCAGTTGCTGAGAGGAGCCAATTGCGCAACGACGCAATTCCGGGGAATCACGTCACCGCAATCAGCTTTGGGAACAGGTGCGCACCGAGCGAAGCCTTCACAGAGCTCTGTGTCTGCCTGCATCCGCCCAGTCGACCGAAGCATCCGCCCAGTCGACCGAGGCATCGTCTCAGTCAGTATTCCGGAGCATCAGCCCAGGCCCGCTTCATGCCCTCGCTTGGCTACGTCCCCTGCATCTCTGACTGCTGCCATATCAGCAGGCACCTGACGAGCAAGGTGCTGGCCATCGACGCCGACACCAGGTGGAGCTGGTCTTGGAAGAGCCAGCCTGGGACGTGGGCGAGCAGGACGAGGGCGTGCGCGGCCAGGCGCAGCTGGGTGTAGTGGCCAATCCAACGCGGAAAGGCTCTGGCGCGCAGGGCGCAGTAGACGCCGACCAAGAGCAGCAAGAGCTCGCTGGGCCAGAGCCAGAGCAGGGTCTCGTTGTTCTTCACCTCGGGCTGCACCGAGAGCCCTGCGAAGAGGGCGACCGCCGTGCCCAGCGTTCCCCAGACCAGGCCATGCAGCGCGACGACCAAGGCGGTGAGGCGCAGCGTGCGCCTCGACGCGTGCTGAGGCGCTGGGCGCTGCCCTCGTCTTCGACGCTGGATGCGAATCAAGCAGGGGACGACGGCAAAGCCGAAGAGCAGCAGCGCGATGCAGGTCCAGACCCACTGTTGCCAGACTGGGTCTTGGGGGGCCACCGGCGGACCTCGGCGTTCGAGCAGCAGCTCTGGCGGCGCGCCCAGACCTTGGGGAGCGTGGGGCAGCGGCAGCGACATGGCCTGCTCGAGCACCGCTGGGATGAAGGCCGCCTCCCAGGCGTTTCGCGGCACATCAGCGTCGCGACCCAGGAGCAGGTCGACCCCGGTCAGCAGCACGAAGGAGTCGGCGAAGCCTTGTCTGGCCTGCGCTCGGTAGCTCGGACCCAGTGGCAGCGCCAGCATCGCCTGTCGGAGCTCGTCGTTGCTCGCCTCGTTGAGTAGATCTCGAATACGCGTGGCGCAGTTGTCGAGGAAGTGGTGGTACTGATAGTAGCTCTCTTCTCTCGACGATGAAAGACGCTGAAGGCGTCTCGCCAGCTCATCGGCTTTGTGCGGGTCGAGGTGTAAGGGCGAGATGGAGAGACTTCGGTCGGCCTCTGCATACACATACCGCGCCGCTTTCGGCCACTCTGCGCTGAGCCAAAAGCGCGCCTCGCCGGTGATGAAGCTGTAGACCAGGTTGGGTTGGCTGAAGTCGGTGGTGCCAAAGTTGTAGAGCAGGTCTTGGCCGTCGGGGTGGATCACGCGCAGGGCGCTGTGCCCGAAGCGCTCGTAGAGGTCGCCGCCGGGGCCGATGGTCCAGAGCTCGAATCGCGGCGCTTGGGGCGCGTCGCGCGGGGTTCCTTGTTGGGTGGGCTGCTTCTGTTCCAGGGTGGGGGCGGTGACTTCGACGGCGGCAGCAGCGCGCGCAATGTCCGGACTCGCAGCGCTTGGGCCAGACAGACGTCCGCTCCACTCGAAGGGGTGGAGGCGATGCTCGAGGGCGAGGGTCTCTGTGTTGATGAGCAGCTCGAGCAGGGCGATATCGTGAGTGTCCTCGCGGTCTTGATCGAAGAGCAGGTTGCCCAGGCCGTAGGTGATGATGCCCGGCTCTGTATTCCCAGCAGACCGGGTGTGTATCTCGACGGGCTGCAGCGTGTGGCTGCCGTGCCCGATGACCGCGTGCGCCCCTTGCTCGATGAGCTTTCTGGCCAGGGCTTGCTGGGCGGCGCTGGGCGCCTCGTCGTATTCGCCGCCCCAGTGCAGGGACACGATGAAGATGGCCTCTGGCCGCGTTGCGCGCTCGGCGCGCAACGCGGCTTCGAGGGCAGAGCCCAGCTCTGCCGCAGGGAAGAAGGCGGGGCGGTATTCCGGGCAGGCCGGAACCCCGCTGGGGTGAGAGGTGGCGGCCAGGATGACGAGCTCCTGTCCCTGAAGCTGCTGGCGGCTGATGGCCACCTGCTCTCTTGGGGCGACGCCGACGGCCTCGATGCCGGCCTGGGCTAGGGCCTTCACGGTGCTTTGGGCACCCTCGCAGCCTGCGTCGTGCAGGTGGTTGTTGGCGATGAAGACCAGGTCCACGCCGGCCTCGGCGAGGACCTGGGCGAAGCTGGTGGGCGCGACGAGGCGGAAGGAGGGGCCTTCGACGGCGCGTGGGTCGCCGTCGAAGAGCGCCGTCTCTAGGTTGAGCAGGGCCAGGTCCGCGCTGCGCAGCAGCGGCGCCAGCTCGGCGAAGGGCTGCTCGCCGCCGTGGCGGCGGCTGCCTTCAGCGGTCCAGCGCGTGGCCATGGTGTCGCCACCGAAAATGAGGCGCAGCGGCTCCGGCGCTTGCTCGGCGCGGCCTGGCTGTGGGAGCAAGCTCGCGAGCATCGCAAAGAACAGGGCGAATATGCTTGTGGGAATACGCGCTGCTTCGCGACTCCCCCTCTCTATCATTGGAGATGGGGTTGGAGGGTGAGGTCTGAAGGTAGAGTGTGAATACGGTTTCGGCGTCGAGGACCTGCGCTCCTCGCGCGCTTCGCGAGGCTCGGATACTTGGGATGTGGTGTTTGTGGGGCGCTGCCCCACACCCCGCCAAAGGGCTGGCCCTTTGG
>JAVFAO010000002.1:0-64039 GCA_034002465.1 Myxococcota bacterium | reverse complement strand
GGTAGCCTTAGTGCGTTTCTTCGTCGCCATAGTAGTGGCGTTAGCGTTCATCCGTGCTTCTAGTGTCCGGGCTGTGGCGGGTATGCGTTTGCGTGTGCGCTTAGTCCTCGTCGTACTCCAGAGCAACGCCATCCTCGACACGCGCCTCTATCGCTTGGCTCAACTCGAGATCGAAGAAATCCGCGCGGACCTCGCCAGCAAGCGCGCCGAGGCCGAGCAGCTCGAGGCCCTACTCGCCGATGCTCCCGGCCGCTGGAAGCTGGTGCGCAGCGAGCTCTCCAACCTCTCCAAACGCTTCGCCGATGGAAGACGCACCACCCTTGGCGGGCCGGATATCAAGGCCCAGTATAGCGCTGAGGACTTCATCATCGATGAAGACGTGTACGTCATCGTCAGCCGTGACGGATGGCTCAAGCGACAGCGCAGCTACACCGACCTCGCTGCGATTCGGGTGCGCGAGGGAGACAGCGTCGGTTGGAGCATGTGGGCCTCTACCCGAAAGAGCCTGATTCTCTTCACCGATCGCGGAAAAGCGTATACGATGCGCGTTGATTCCGTCAACGCCACCACAGGCTACGGCGAGCCGGTGCAGGCCCGCTTCGAGTTCGAGGATGGGGAGCGCATCGTGGGGGCAGCGGTCTCCGACGAGCGCAGTTTGCCGCCCTGTGTGGAATGTGTCAGTATTCCAAAGAACCAACTACCCTTTGAGCCGGAATCCGACGAAGAGCTTGATGCATCGGAGAAGCCCTCCCATTGTCTGCTTGCCATGAGCAAGCGCGGCATGGTTCTGCGTTTGCCGTTGCAGGCCTTTGAAGCGCCGTCGACGGTGAATGGGCGCACCTATATGCGCCTGACTGGCGATGATCGGGTGCTCTCGGTCTTTGTGTCTGGCGGTGGTGAGTACGTGTGTCTGGCAACAGAGAACGCGAGGGCGCTTTGCTTCGTGGTGGAGGAGGTGCCGGTGCTCAAGAGCGCAGGCCGAGGGGTGCGTGCCGTGCAGCTCGAGGGCAAGGATGTGGTTCATACCTTGTGTCTGGCTCGGGACGCGAGCGATGGCTTCGAGGTGAACACGCAGCGCGGGCGAAACGTGATGGTGACGGCGCGCCGATATCCTCCCATCGGTCGAGGGGGGAAGGGCAAAGTCATCGAGCCCAGAGGCAAAGTGGTCAAAGTGTCGACGAAGGTGGTCGTACTCGAACCGCCTGCTGCGGAAAAGAGCGAGAAGTCCGATGCCAGACCGGCGCCGCAGGCGACCACACACGATGAGGAAGAGCGTGGAGACGAGCTCGAGCTCCCCTTCGCCTTGGGGCGCTTCGTTGCGGTGAAGCGCCAATCGAGCGCAGACAGTGATGCTGACAGTGATGCAGACAGGGAGTCGCAGGATGAGTGAGTCCAGCTATTCTGCCAAAGATATTCAGGTCTTGGAGGGGCTTGAACCGGTTCGCTTGCGCCCCGGCATGTACATTGGCGGAACGGGCAAGGATGGGCTTCATCACTTGCTTTGGGAGCTGGTGGACAATGCAGTCGACGAGGCGATGAACGGTTTCGCCAAGCGTATCTGGGTCACACTGCATCAAGATGGACAGAGCGTGACCGTGCGAGATGACGGTCGCGGTATCCCTGTCGATGAGCATCCGACCGAGAAGCGCAGCGTCTTGGAGGTGGTCTTCACGAAGCTGCACGCTGGGGCCAAGTTCGATCAGAACAGCTATCACACCAGCGGTGGTTTGCACGGCGTGGGGGCGAGTGTGGTCAACGCGCTCTCTTCGCGCCTGTGCGTGACCGTGACCCGAGAGGGTGGGGTCTTCGAGCAGAACTATGTGCGAGGCGTACCCTTGGCTTCGGTAGCGCGTGTCGCAGAGCGCCGAGGACATGGGACGCAGGTCTTCTTTCGCCCCGACGAGCAGATCTTCGAAGATATCCGCTTCGACTCTGGACGTATTCACGAATGGCTTGAGGCGAAGGCCTACCTGATCGATGGGCTGAACATCGAGTTCGTCGACGAGCAGTCGAAGAGCAAGGCCTCGTTTTGCTTCGCCGGTGGCATTGTCGACATGCTCGATGCGACCTTGAGCCAAGCAGGCAATGGAAAGATCCACGCCGAGCCTTTCGTATTGCGTACGCGCGAGGAGAGCAGCAACACCCGACTCGACGTGGTTTTCGTTTGGACAGAGGGGACCAAAGAGCGGGTGCGCAGTTTTGTGAACGCCATCCCAACCGCGGACGGCGGCACCCATGAGCAGGGTCTGCGCGAGGGCATCATGCGCTCGTTGCAGGCCTATTTGACGACCCACAACGCGGTGCCGCGGAACCTGACGGTGACGCCGGAAGACATGCGAGAGGGTTTGTTGGCGCTCATCAGCGTGTTCATGCCGGACCCACAATTTCAAGGACAGACCAAGGAGCGTTTGAACAACCCCTGGCTGCGCTCATGGGTTGCCTCGTCAGTTCGCAATGAGCTCGAGAGCTTCTTGAATACGCATCCCACCATTGGACAGGCCATCAGTCAGCGCGTCTTACAAGCCGCTCGCGCCCGCCAGGCATCGCGGGCAGCGGAGCAGAGCGCGCGTCGGCCTGCGTCGAGCCACCAGCGCCTCAACCTTCCTGGAAAGCTCGCTGATTGTTCTTCGCATACGCCCGCCGACTGTGAGCTCTTCATCGTCGAGGGCGACTCCGCAGGTGGCTCTGCAAAGCAAGGTAGAGATCGTAGAATACAGGCGATCTTGCCCTTGCGGGGAAAGGTACTGAACTCTGAGCAGGCGACTTTTTCGAAGATCGCGAGCAACAAGGAGCTTGGGGACATTGTCTCGGCCTTGGGTTGTGGCATGGGGGACAAGTTCGACCTATCGCGTCTGCGCTATCATAAGGTGGTCTTGTTGATGGATGCCGACAGCGATGGGCACCACATCTCGACCTTGTTGTTGACCTTCTTTTATCGTTTTTTGCGGCCCTTGATCGAGAAGGGGCATGTCTATTTGGCGCAGCCGCCTTTGTTTCGCGTGGACATTGGCAAGCACACCTACTGGGCGCTGGACGAGGCGGACCAGAAGCGCATCATCAAGCGTCACCGCCGCTCGCGCGAGAACGTCAAGCTCACCCGATTCAAGGGCTTAGGCGAGATGCCTCCAGCGACCTTGTTCGAGACCACTTTGGATCCGCGGACCCGTCGTTTGTTGCGCGTGGCGATTGCCGATGAAGAGAGTGTCGAGACTGAGGTGGTCTTCAGCGAGCTGATGGGCAAGGACAGTGAGCCCCGACAGCGGATGATCACCCAGTATACGGCGGACGTGTCCACCTTGGATGTTTGAGGCTGGCATGGAGAAGCAAACACTCGAGAGCTATCCGTGACGGGATCGGTCCTGCATTCGCATTCCACTTCCTGAAAAGGCGACTGCAAACATGAATCACGAACCGCACTTCGCCGCGCTTCTTGGCCTGCTGCTCATCGCGCCCAGCCTGTGTTGCCTCTTCGCTTCGACCTCGGCCTTCGCAGAGGATTGTCGAGCCGAAGACATTCAAGCCACCCTCGACGCAGCAGCAGGGATGACCAGCGTCGAGTCGCAGAAGGCCGTCACCTGGCAGGGCGTGGCCTACGCCTGTCCGGGGCTGCCCGACGGAATCCAAAGTGCTGCGGAGGCGTTCTCGTCGGTTGCTCCCGACAAACGCGCAATGATGGTTGCCAGGGGGCTTGCCTCTTCCCTGGACACCGTGGCGCGGGCCTGTGGCGATGCGCGCTCGACCCTCGAAGCAATCGGGACCTCGTCGCGGGATGAGGCCTTCGGCCTGCTTGTCGAGAGCTGCCAGCTCGCTGCGCTCCTTAGCGAGGACGAGCTCGCCGAACTACGGCGAGACGAGAGCACCGAGCCGCTCTCCGTTCTCCTCGCTCTGACGCTGAACGCTTGGCTGCACGATGCAGGGGTTTCGGAGTCCCGGACCTTGGCGCGACGTATGCTGGGCTTCGGGCTGCCCGCTACGAAACAAGAGGACGAGCTCATCCCCTTCCTGCCGTAGCTCGCGAGCCGCACGCGTACTCCCAAGACTTCTGCCGCGCACACCACCCCGTGTTGTTGTGGCCCATCCGTGACGCGCACTTCTCGGCCTTGCTTCGCAGCGATGCTTCGCCATCCTGGCTGCGCGTGCTGCCTGTCTTGCGGCGCCTGGGGTTGCGTTCTCCCATTTGGTTTCGTTCCCCTCACTTGCTAGAGTGGCAGCTCGAGCTCGCCGCTTCGGAGGGGCAATGGGCAAACTTGGGATGGTCATGTTCTTAGTGGTAGCGGTCTGGGGCTGCGACGCGTCGGTGTCCGAGGACCCTGGAGCGAGCGAGACGCCAAGCGAGCTCGTCGACCAGCTCGATGCGGCATCTGACGCTCAGCTCGAGCTCGACGAGCTTGATGTGGAGCTCTCCGACGACCTCGCCGAGCTCCAGGACCTCCCTCAAGAGCTTGATAGTGTCGAGCCGAGCTTGTCCGCATGTCGGGTGTCGCTGCTTACCCAGGGAAGCGAGGTGGACCACTGCGAGATTGATCCGCGCAGCATGCTTGGCTGCGAAGCTCTCGCCCGCTGTTTGTGCGAGCTCGCCGATCGCCAGGGAGATGGTATCCTCGACCTCGAGCAGTGCGTGTTGTCAGCGGTCATCCCCCGAGGCAACATCACGCTGGCGGATTACTGCGCGCTCAGCGGAGCCGAGCCAGTAGGGGGCAGCCTCCTCGAGCTGCCGCTCCGGACCATCGACCTGCCTTTCGCGCAACATCCTTCGTATTCCGTCGAGCTCTCCTCGGAGTGTGCTGAGATTGCCGCCTTCACGCTCTGGGGGGAGCTGCCGCGGCTCTTCCTCGAACGTCTCGAGATGACCGGGGAGCCACCTGAACCTGGGGCGCCAGTCGATGCGCTCTCCTTCCTCAGCCCACGGCTTGCTTCCCTCGAGGAGCTGCAGTGGCTCGACTATGCTGCGCAGACGATTCGCCTCGAGCCGTTGGCCGAGCAGCGCATGGCGGAGCTGACGGACGAGCTCATGGCGCATCGCTTCGTTTTTCATGATGGCGAGCAGGTCCGGGCAGGCGGACGCTTTGTCAGCTATGTGATGTCGGCAGTCGTCGAGGGGACGGTACTGGTGGTGGATGAGCTGCAAACGCAGCCAGCAGAGATCGAGCTACGCGAGGGCTATCCCATGCTCGAGCCGTACACCACCGAGCCCCGTCCTTTGGCTTCGTTGCGCCCAGCTGTGGCGGCGGCGGGCAAGCAACGCGACGCAGCCTGCCTCTCGAGCTGCGGCTGCATGGCCGGGACGAGCTGCCAGAATGGCGTCTGCACCCTGCTCAGCGATGGCTGTCGCAGCGACCAGGACTGTTGTCTAGGGACCTGCGCCGAGGGTGTCTGTCTCTAAGCAACGCATCGAGCGATGATGAAAGTTGGGGTGCAACTGGTTGTAATCATAGAAAACGACTTTCATCCATCAGGCGCGGAAGTTGCCCCTTGGCGGTGGCGGTGATTGCACCCCATCATTGTTGACCACGTCGACATTGCTCGCGCTCTGCGAGCGGCTCGGGCTTTCGTTGGTCTGGTTTTCGTGGGGCGCCGCCCCACACCCCGCCAAAGGGCTAGCCCTTTGGAATCCCTTCTCTTTTTCGTATCGAAGGGCTTCCAGGCAAGCCTGCCTCCGAACCCGCCGCAGCGCCCGCATCCCTGAGAAGAATGATCGGCGTCTGGTTGTCCTCGTTGCCGGCGGGGTTGTCGACCATGAAGCTCGCGACTTGGGCGCGGTCGACACCTGCGCTGGCGCCGACCACCCAGGCGAGACCCAGGTCGTGGGCGTCGACGATCGCGGCCTGATGCCCCGTTGCCTCGCAGATGAGCTCAGCCAGGCAGTCGGCGTCGTAGGGACCAGGCGTGACGCAGAAGTCGTAGGGCGCGAGCGCGCCGCAGAGACCGTCGATCATGCGGATGGTGTCGCCAGCGACGGTGTAGAACCAGCCCTTCTGGCCCACCAGCTTGCCGGCTGCCCCGGCGGCGGCGGCGGCCACAATCCTCGGCGCGCCAGCGAGCTCGATGGCAAGCTGAAACGAGACGGCGCTGGCCAGCGGGGCGTCTGACTGGTGGGGGTTGTAGGCAGGCTTCTTCACGTAGCGCTTGAGGAAGCGGGCGAGCAGCCCAGCGTCGATACACTCTGCCGAGACCGCGCGTCCCTCGGTGATGGCTGCGGGGGCCGAGGCGAAGGTCAGCACATCACCCGCCCGCGCCACCCCTGCGACGGCCTCGGCGATGACCTTCGGGGCTTCGTCCTCCTCAGTCAAGAGGCGGGTCTTCACGGGGATGCGCAGGGCCTCAGGCGGTGCCTTCGGCGCCTCTGGCAGCAGCACCGTCGCCGCAAGCTCCGGTGCTGCACGCTCCAGCTCGCGCAGGCATTTGGTGCCGCGCCGCTTGGTCGTGCCCTGCAGCCAGAGCGCGAGAGCGCGGTCGAGTTGGCCGATTCGCTCGTAGCAGCGGCCCAGCCTGGCCCAGTCGGATTCGTAGAACTTGGCCGGGGCGAGGCGGAGGAAGGCTTCGAAGGCCGCAATGGCCTCCTCGGGGCGGTCGAGCTCATCGAGGATGTGGCTTATCCGCCGCAGAAGATAGCGGTCGGTCTGCTCCTTGTCGCCCCTGAGCTGCGCTGGGGCTGGAAGCGCCGCGCGGTAGATGGCGAGCGCGCGCTCGGGTTCGTCGGCATGGAAGCGATAGACATCGCCCATCGCCAGCCGATACCAGCTCTGCTCGGGGCGGGCCTGCAAAGCGAGCCGGAACAGCGCGCAGGCGCCGTCGTAGTCTTTGCGGGCACAGCGGATGCGCGCCAACAAGCGCAGCGAGCGCGGATGACTCGCCAGCCCCGTCGCCAGCCGAGCCTCGATGAGCCGTGCTGCTTCGTCGTCCTCGCCTAGCTTGCGTAGGGCGTGTGCCAGCAGCTCAAGCTCGCGGTCGCTGCGCGCAGGGCTGAGGCGGCGGACCACTGCCTGGTGTTCGTGGCGGGCGAGCAAACTGTGCAGCGTTGTGATCGACATTCGTTCGCCAGACCCTCGCAGCGCTGCTCTCACTTTTGATTGCCCTCACCGAAGCGTCGGCGAGCGGCTGTCGCGTCGGGGCGCAGGTCGAGAGGCTTGGCGTACAGCGCCGCCGCCAGGGTTTGGGCAAGGATGCGCAGGTTCAGGGCGAGACAGCGCTCGGCCACGTAGGCGTTGTCGAGCGCGAGCTGTGTGTGCTTGTCGAGCTTGCCATGGCGCAACAGGTGGAGCTGTGCTGGGCCGGTCCAGCCGGGGCGGACCGACTCGCGCACTGTGGTGTCGAGGCCTGCGAGCAGCTCTCGCGGCAGCGGTCGTGGTCCGACCAGGCTCATTTGGCCGCGCAAAATGTGCACCAGCTCGGGCAACTCGTCGAGGTGATAGCGGCGCAGCATCCGACCAACGGTGTTGATTCGGTGTTGTTCGAAGAAGACTCGCCCGACAGAGCGACCGGGTCTCATGGTCTTGATTTTGACGTGGAGGTACTCCCGGCCGCCCTGGCCAACGCGTCGGGATGCGTACCATGGCGGAAAGCCCACGCCGACGGCTGAAATCACTGACGAGGCCAGCAGCAGCGGCCAGCCAACGGCCAGGCCAGCGCTGGCACCGAGCAGGTCGAGTGCGCGGAGGATCATGGCGTTCCTTGGGTCAAGGTCAAGCCTTCGCGGACGGCCTCGCAAAAGACGCGACCACGCACGAACATGTCCGGAAAGCGAGGCCAGCCGCAGCAGCCGGGCGACAGGAGTAGCGTTCCGCCGCCACTGGTTTCGAGCGCGCGCCGACCTTCGGCAACCGCCTCCCGCATGCAGCGCACCGTCGAGATAGGCCCGCGAAAGTCTGCCAGCAATGGGCGCAGAAGGGCGGCGATGGGATCGTCCTCGAACAGGATGAGCTGTGCCACGCGCTCGCAGATGCTCTGCGCGAGCTGCGTGTAGCAGAGCTTCTTGTCGCCACCACCACCGACAATCAGGGCGATGGGGCCCGCGAATGACAGCGCGTGACCTTCATCGGCGGCAATGGCCCGTAGGGCGAGCTCCACCGACTCGGGGGTGCTCGCCGCCGAATCGTTGATGAAGCTGATTCCGCGGGAGCTGGCGACGTGTTCGAAGCGATGCGGCAGGCCTGGGAAGCTCTTCAGCCCAGTGGCAATTGCGGTTGGGCTGACGCCGTGCGCGTGGGCGCAGGCGACAGCGGCAAGGGCGAGCTCGAGGTGGTGTGGTACGCGTAGCGTGGGAGGAAGCTCGCGAAGCGGAAGTACTGCAGTGCGGCGTCCATCGACGACGAGGGTGATGGCGCCGTCGGCGAGAAACACGCCATCGACGCCAGGCGGCTCGGAGAGCGCGAAGTATCTGCGTTGGGCTGGCGAATCGAGCTGCGCGAAGGTCGGCTTGCCGAAAGGCAGCACGAGCACGTCCGAGGTGCTCTGGAAGCGGGCAATCACGGCTTTGTCGGCATGGTAGGCGGCCATGGACGCATAGCTGTCGAGGTGGTCCTCGAAGAAGTTGAGCCAGCAGGCGATATGGGGTGAGCGGCGGTGCGCTGCGGCTTCAGCCAGTTGTTGGGCCGACAGCTCGAGCACCAGGGTCGTCGAGGACGCGTCGAGCCAGCGCAGCGGCGAGACGCAGTTGTTTCCAGCGGCCACGGCCCGTTCACCCGAGGCGGCGATGAGGTGTTGAAGGAGCTGCGTCGTGAAGCTCTTGCCCTTGGTTCCTGTGACGCCGAGGAAAGGCCTGTCGTATTCGGCCATGAACAGGCTGATTGGGCTCTCGATGCGAGCGCCGTGCGCGGCGGCGATGCGGAGGAAGTGGTTGTCGCGGCGGATGGTCTCGTTGCGGATGACCAGGTCTGCGTTTCGGAAGTCCTCCTCGTCGTGGCCACCGAGACGCAGTTGGAGCTCGAGCGGTGCCAGCTCGGCGAGGGAGTCTGCGAGCGCCTCGGGGCCACGCAGGTCTGTCACGGTGACCGAGGCCCCCCGGTTTGCTGCAAAGAGCGTCGCGCCCACTCCGCCGTCTTTGATACCCAGGCCCATCACCAGCACGCGCTGCCCCGAGAGCTCGCCTTTCGATTGCATTCGCTCGCTCTCGGGCACCGACCTCGCGCCAGCGACAATTCCTCCGGAATGTCGAGAGGATGCGTGCCCTTCGCTCACTTTCATTGGAACACCTCGTCAGCGCCTCAGATGACGCCGAAAAGAACGCGATCGAGCGCGTTCACCATGCAGTATTCGGGGTAGTGTTGTTGGTACAGCTCGTAGAGACCCTGGGCGAGCTGGGGGACGTCGCCAGCATAGCAGCGCGAGCTGCAGGTGTGTGCTTTGACGGTGTGGAAGTCGACGTCATCGTCGAAGCGTCTGACGGGGCCGTAGCCTTTGCCCACAAAGCGTTGGCAGGCGGCCATTTCGCCAGTGGCACCGATGACGATGGTCTGACGCCCTGCGCGGCAGTAGAGCTCGGGGATGAGCTCTCCGAGCAGCAGTCGGTGGTGGCCGCCCAAGCGCACCCCGCGCGCTGCGGCGAGAGCATAGGCCTGACGTAGCAGGTCGAGTTTGTCAGCGGCTGAGAGTGGGTGTTGCGGAGCATCCAGCAGCGAGACACCAAGGTCGCGCATCCCGAAGCGGTCGGCGATGAAGTCCATCAGCTCGCCAAGCCCGTCGAGTGAGAAGCGGTCCAGAACGGCGTTCAGGTAAACAGGGATGCCGTCGCGTTGCAGCGTCTCGATGCCGCGGACAGCGGCGGCGTGGGCGTCGTTGCCGTTCTTGAGACGTCTGCGGGCGTTGTGGATGGCAGGTGGGCCATCCAGCGAGACGATGAAGGCCACACGCTGGGCGAAGGGGCGCAGCCGCGACGTGAGCGCTTCGTCGACGAGCGTGCCGTTCGAGTTGATGCGCACGACGCTGCCTGGCAGTGCGCTAAGGAAACGGGTGCTCAGCTCCACGAGCAGTTCTGGGCGCAGACAAGGCTCGCCGCCAGAGAAGCGGAGCTGCAGCGACGTACCGTCTACGCCGGCGGCTTGCATCTGAGCGATGAAGAGCGAAACGGCGCGGACGAAGAGCGCGGCGTCTGCGTCGGCCTCTCGTTCAGGCAGATAGCAGTAGCTACAGGCACCGTTACATTGGTGTGTCGGCATCAGGTAAAGGGAGCGCAACATCGGCTCAGGCTCCGTGTGGGAGGTCGTCGCAGGAAAAGCCGCCCCGACAATCCCAGGGCGTCACTGCCTGGGGCAGTGAAGCGCGACAGAAGCAGGCGCGAATGCGCTCAGCTTCAAAGCGAGCGGCAATGCGCTCGAAGAGCGCTTGGCGGTAGGGCAGATGGGGGTGAATGGGCTCGCTCGTCAAGGCTGGGTAGAAAGAGCTCAATTGGCCGAGCTCCTCTTGGGAGAGCCCCTGCCGTAGGCGGGTGGCGATGGCGTCGGTGAGGCGCAGCGTGTCTGCGGTGACGGCGACTGGGCGCACGGCGACGATGGCGTCCATCAGCGTCTCGAGGGCGTCTGCGTCGGTGAGGCCTGGGAGGATGGGGTCGAGCTTGAAGACGACGCGCACGCCAGCCTCTCGGAGCTGCACGGCTGCTTCCAGGCGGCTGGCAGGGCAGGGCGCAGTCGGCTCGAGGCGGTGCGTCAGGCTGTGGTCGAGGGTGTTGATGGAGAGGGCAACGAAGGCGTCTTCGCGATGGGCGAGGTGGGCTGCGTCGCGCACAACCAGGGGGCTACGGGTGATGACGAAGCAGGGCGCTCGACGTTTGGCGAGCCGCTCGAGCGCCGCTTGGGTGAGGCAGTGGTGGGCCTCGAGCGCTTGGTAGGCGTCTGTCCAGGGTGACAGGTAGTAGGGGTCACTGTTTGGACCAGCACAGTCGAGCTGCTCGAGCAGCGTCGCCCTCGTCGTCGCGGGCGCAGGCTGAGCGCTGTGGCGACGATGTCCAATGCAGTAGAGGCAGCCAAAGCTGCAGCCAGAGTAGAGGTCGAGCGCCTGGTTGCTTGGGCACCGTCCCGGATACTTCGCCATGGCTGGTCTCGGTGGCCGGAGCGCGAGCGCGCGAGTGCCGGCCTTGGATAGAGCTTCGTGAGGGCTGTATGGTGGAATACGAATGCGGGCTCTGCTCCGCGCCTCGCCAAAGGGCAATGCCCTTTGGAATCCCTTTGATTTCGAGAGCTTGCTGGCGCAGCTCAGAGCTTGTCGAGTGCTGCCGATTCGTGGCTCGAGACAGGCAAGGCCTGCAACGAGGCTGTCTCGCAAGCACTTGAGCAGCAGCGGAATCACGAACGGAGGCGGAGGGATTCGAACCCCCGGAACCTTTCGGCTCAACGGTTTTCAAGACCGCCGCTATCGACCACTCAGCCACGCCTCCGGAGCGGAATCTAGCGAAGGCTCGGACCGAAATCAAGCTCTTGTTGCGCTTCACGCACCGAGCTTCGCCAAGGAGCAGCGCTCTGCTGCGGCAAGTGTGGCACGTCCTTTGTGCATCACGTGTAGAAGAGCGGCAGGTGCAGCAACAAAGGGCTGTCGCCAAGGCTCTTGAATCCTGCTTGCATTTCCGCCAGACTTTTTGTTGATTGGGCGCTTGGCCTGTTCCCCGAAGTTCTTGTCGATTGGGCGCTTGGCCTGTTCCCCGAAGTTCTTGTCGATTGGGCGCTTGGCCTGTTCCCCGAAGTTCTTGGAGTAGACGAGCTCAACGAAAAGCCAGTCATCGGGGCAGTCCCCCGAGCTGTGCCAAACAGGAGGAGCGGATGAGATTCTCGAGGGTGACTTGGGTCGTGTTGTTGGGTGCTTTCCTGCTCTGGAGTTGCGAGGAGGAGGAAGAGAAGGTCGATGCCGACGCGGATGCGGTCGATCTGGTCGATCTGGTTGATACCACAGAACAGACTGAAACCATTGAAGATACTGACAGCGCCGATGAGAGCGATGTGGAGGACCTCGCGCTCTTGCAGCCGCTCGAGGGGGTGGCCACCCAGATCGAGCTCAAGGCTTACTCCGATGGTTGGGGAACGCTGCTCGAGACCCGTACCCTCGATACCGAGGGCTCGGTCAGCTTCGACATCTTCGAAGAGCAGCCCTACACCGACCCGCCGAGCTACTATGTCTATGCCCGTGCCGAGGGCTTCTTTACCGAAATCTACAGAGCGGGCAAGGCGGTCCCCTTCGACGTCGATCTGGATGCGGTGCCGCCGGCGACGCAGGGGGTCGCGGGCGTGCTCATTGGGACTCAGTCCTACTTCGCCGACTGTGTGGTGCCCAACCAGGAGCTGCGGCTCGAGGGGCCCAACGGCTATGTCGGCATTCTGAGCACCGACGCCAATGGGCGCTTCGCCGTTGATGGGCTACCGCTCGGACAGTTCGTGGTTCGCTTTGACTATCAGGGCATGCCCATACAGCTCGCTTTGGTCAACGCCGCGGGCATGGACTACCAAGATCTGGTGTTCAACGAGCCCATGCAGGCGGCGGCGCCCAACCTCTACCTCTACCCCGAGCAGGCCACACAGGTCTCGGTGCAGCTTGGCTTCCCCCAGGGAGGCGCGGTGATTCTGTCCGAGCCCGAATACGGTGATGGGTGGAGCGTGTGGGTCGAGCCCGACGGTATCATCGAGCAGGACTACGGCTATCTCTTCTACGAGGCCAGCCTTCCCGAGCAATTCCAGACCGAAGAGGGTTGGGTCTTGGACGGCGGCGCGCTCGAAGCAGAGCTGCGTAGACTGCTCGGCGAGCTCGGTTTCGTGGGCAGAGAGATCGACGACTTCATTGCATGGTGGCTGCCTGTGCTGCCTCCTGCCGCCGTCTATGCCGTGTATCCGCAAGACGCCGCATCCCTGGTGACGCTGCAGATTTCACCCGCCCCCCAGAGTCTGATGCGCGCGCTCTTCCTGATTCGGCCCCTGCCCGCTCCACCAGTCCTGCGCGAAGCACCCATTGCACCCTTCGTTCGTGATGGCTTCACGGCGGTGGAGTGGGGCGTCTTGGTGCTCTAGCTTGGGGAATTTGGATTTGGAAGGGAAGGGCTTCGTGGGGCTCTGCCCCACACCCCGCCAAAGGGCTCGCCCTTTGAAATCCCTTTTAATTCATGATCTTGAAGTCGTCTTGCAAGGCTCAGAAGCTCTGGTCCGCGTAGCGGAAGAGCAGCCAGGTAGGATTGTCGGAGTTGGGTTGCGCGACGATGGCGCCGTCTGGGTACTTGTCGTTGCGATGGATCTGATGTGCGCTGCTCGGCTTGCTGCCGTCGGAGTATGCGAAGACGGAGACCTCTTCGCCAAGCTCGAGGTGCGAGCAAACGAAGTCCACGACCTCATCAGGTGAAGCGGCGGTCATGTCGGTGCTGTGCACGCCGAGGTCCATCCAGTAATCGAGTTGCTGCCCCTCGTGCCAGCCTTCAGCGTAGGGAGGCCCAATCAGGGGGTGCGAGACGCTGGTGATGGAGATGTCCTCTGCAGAGACGACCAAGCGCTGAACGCCGCCATTGATCGCGAGCTGGACGGTGATGTGAGAGCTGTTGGGCCATGCACAGTCGAGGTCGGTAGGGCGCACGATGGCGACGAGGGTGCCGTCGGCGCGCCCGTTGGACTTGGTGAACGCTGAGCCAAAGTCCTCTTCTGCAGCGCAGGCTGCGGCCTTTTCGTCACAGTTCACGGTGAGCTCAATGTCGTCGCCGAGCTCGCTGTCGTTTGGGGTGTCGGTGGTCTCTGCGTTGTCGTCAGTATCAGTAGCGTCAGTGCTGTCAACGATTTCGGTGTCTGTCGTGGGCTTGGGCTCATCATCGGAGCAAGCGCTCACACCAAGACCCAGGCAGAGCAGGAGAAGCAAATAGGTGAGCAGCAATCTGTTTTTCGAGAAGACCAATCTGGACATCGTCAGATCCTTTTGTTGTGGTGGCAGCGTGTATGCTGCGCAGCCCTCGAGGATAGTTGCCGTCGAGCCATCTCGGTGGCAGTCGAGCCGTACGCTTCCCTAGCACAGCTCAGCCGAAAGCGCATCTCTCTCAGTGTTCTGCACTGCTCTCGGATCTGCTATCTTCAGTTGTTGCGTGCCAGCCGTGGTACGCAAGCTTCGGGCTGCCTTCGCAGCGAGTCTTCGCCTCCTGGCTTTGGCTTCTTGTCGATTGGCTGCGAGTTTCCAGGAGCAACGTCGGAGGCACACATGACAGACCAAGAGCAGGGGCCCGGCGAGAACAGTGACTTTGATCCCAGCAGCATCCGCCGTCCAAGCCCGCTGCTGTGGCGCTACTATGTCTTGACGGCGCTGCTGACTGTGGCAGGCGCGCCCTTCGTCATGCTTGCTCTCTACTTCAAATACCATAGCTTGCGCTACTCCTTCGATAGCAAGGGCGTCTCGATGAGCTGGGGCATCCTGTTTCGGCGCGAGATCTCGCTGACCTACCGTCGAATTCAGGACATCCACCTCTCCCGCAATATCCTGCAGCGTTGGTTGGGGCTGGCCACCATCAACCTCCAGACCGCATCCGCAAGCGCTGGTGCCGAGATGAGCATCGAAGGCATCCCTCAGTACGAAGCTCTGCGCGACTTCCTCTATCGACAGATGCGAGGAGCAGCGCAGGAGAAGCCCGCCGACACCTCGGATGACGCCTTGCTGCTGCTCACCGAGATCAGGGACGAGTTGCGGGGACTGCGCGCAGAGCGCGGACTTGGCGAGTCGCCGACAGCCGTCGAGATGACGCTTGCCGAGACAGCGCGTATGCAGTCACAGCCTGACGGAGCAAAGGGATGAGCGTGGGAACGTCGTTCTACGCCGCGCTCTGGGCCCTGCTCGTGCGCTTCTTCAAGGTGCCCGACCGCCCCCCCAGGATGGCCTTGGGGCCTGGGGAGCAGTGCCAGCAGTTCAGGCCGGCTCCAGGCTTCTTGAAGGTCCTCAGAATACCTTTCTGGTTGGCTGTGTTCGTGTCCGTGTTGCTCTCTGTACCCCTGCTCTTGCTCGCGTTGATGCTCGAACCGCTGTACGTGCTCTTGCTGCTGCCGGTGCTCTTCCTGCTTGTCGCACCCCCTGCGCTCCTGCTTTGGGTCGCTGCGCAGCTCCGATACGACAGCACCTGGTATGTGATGGGTGAACGCAGCTTGACTCTGCGGCGCGGCATCTGGACCATCCACGAGATGACGGTGACCTTTGAAAATGTGCAGAACCTCAAGATCGTTCAGGGGCCTGTGGAGCGCTACTTCGGCATCTCCAAGCTGCTCATCGAGACCGCAGGGGGCGCCCCCGTCGACCCCAAGACGGGCCTGGCCCCAGCTCGTCCCCTGCTCGAGGGCATCGAGCAGCCAGAGCGGCTGCGGGCCACCATCTTGGGCAAGCTGCGGCAGAGCCAAAACACTGGCCTCGGCGATGAGCCCGAACACGAAGAGCAGTCTTCTGCGTTTCGAGCCGAGCATCTTCAGCGCCTTCGCGAGATCCGTGACGAGCTCAGGGCGCTTCGTATGCCTCGAAACTCAGTGCGAGCCGAGTTGCCCCAGAGCGTACCCACCGCGGCAATGCGGTGACACCATTGATGGAGTGCGTTTCATGTGGATCGCGTCAAAGAGCCATTTCGTCCTTTCGTTCGTAAGCCTCATCAGCCTGCTCGCTTTGACCGCACAGGCCCTCGGCGAGGAGTCCCTGCCGACCAAAGAGCAGGAGGCTCCCAGCCCAATACCTGAATACGTTCCAATCGTCTCTGATGCCAACCTTCAATCTCAGCTTCCCTGCCCTTCGGGCAGCACTCAGTCCGTCGAGGATGGTGCCCTCGTCTGTCGACGACCACCGGAGCACAAGGCCGGAATTCCACCCAAGGACGGGCCAGCGCTGTGGTTTCACGAGAACGGTAGCTTGGAACAGCAGGGACACTACCAAGACAACAAACGGCAGGGGGCTTGGTGGAGTTTCCGCGACGACGGCAGCCTCGAGGGCTACACGGTCTATGGCGAGGGAGAATACGACGGCCTGTACGTCCGATTCTATCCCGGCGGACAGCTTCGACAGAACGAGTCGCATTTCTCCAAAGGCAAGCTCAACGGGGTGGCCAAAATCTGGAACCGCGAGGGCAAGCTCGAGACGCTCACCGTGTATGAGAACGACAAGGTCGTCGAGCAGCACGTCTTCCCGGCCAACTTCCTGCAAGCCACCCCTGAAGAAGTGGAGGCGCTGCAAGAGGAGCTGCGACGTATCGAAGCCGAGCAGAAGAGGCTCCTCGAGGAGATGGAGAAGCAGCGCTGAGGCATGCTCTCAGCGCGCGCATTCGCGCTGGAGGCAATGGCAATGATGGAGCTCCTAGAGGCCTTGTGTCGTGAGCGAGCCCAGCTCAAAGCAGAGCGCAGTCTGCTTCGGGCCCTGCGAAAGCGACTCGAACGCAGCGCACAGCCAGATGCTGCCCTGCATGCACGGCAGCTCAAAGAGCAGGAACGCTTGATGGGCGAGCGGCGGCGATGCTTGAAGCGTCTACTCATTGCGTTCTCCGAGTCAGTACCGCACGCCATGGCTTTTCTGTCTCGAGATGCGCAGGCCGCGTCACTGCTAGAGGGTGCGAATTTGGAAATTGAGCGCGCCATCGGCCTCGTGTCGACGCCCCTTGCTGCTGTCGAGCCGGCAGAGCGCAGCGACTGTCGTGAACGCTTGAAGCTCGCCAGGCAGGCGCTGCGCGCGCACCGGAAGCTGCTCGAGCGACAGGAGCAGCCACTCGGCGAGCTGAGGCAGCTCAAGAGGCTGGAGGGCCAGCTGCGCGCCTTGCGCAAGGCCCTCAAAACGCTCGCTTTTCCTGCACTTTCCCAGCCGCCTCAGTTCGACTTAGTGCCAGCTGCGCTTCCTTGGGAATCGCGCGAGGCTGCGTGCCCATCGCTGCCTTTCGATAGCTCTGTGAGCGAGCCGAGCTCGCCGCAGCACGCCGAGCAGCGGCGTGTGCGCAAGCAGCGCCTCTGCAAGCTCGAGCCCGAACGTCGAGCCGGGCTGTGTGCCGACTTGGGTACAGGTTTTCGGTGTGAGAAGTGTGGACTCATTGGACCCGAGCGCTATCTGTGTCGGCCCCGTCCGAAATGAGCTCTGCGGCGAACGCGACGCCGCAGCGTGATGAGCGCCTCAGAACCAAGGCGCGGGTCATCTTGACGTGGGTGAGCGCATCGTAGGATGAGAAGCCCCCATCCCGGTGGCTGCCTCGCGTGTTCATACGCCCTCACAGTGCCAGTCCGAGAGATTGCGAACAACCGCGACTGAAGTCAGCGGCTTTCTCGCGAACACCTCGCAGCGCTGCTCGTGCGCATCGGATGCGCGCGACCGAGCGAATGCGAGCGCTGTCTTGTCGCGCCTGGGGCTGCTTTGCGCTAGGCTGTCGAAGGCAGCGCAACGCCACTCGCGACAAGGAGCAGCCATGCCCATCACCAACAATCAAGACTCTGTTGCTCTCAACACTGGGAACACGAAGCTGAGCGTGGGCCAGCGCGTTTGGATCGAGGGTGAGACGCGTGTTCGGCTCGTGAGCTACGTCACTGGCTCGGCACAGCGGGGGTGGCGGGCCTTGTTCAAGGGTATCGGCTCCGTGCCGCTGGGAGAGCTGCGTTGGCATGTGGTTGACGCTACCTTCAATCCAGAGCAGGCGAGCCCCGCTGAGCTCGAAGCAGCCCCCTCGATTGGCCAGGAGCGCTTGGAGACGGGTACCGAGCCGGTGCTCCACAGCGTCAGTGCACCGTCGCCAGCCGCAGCGGAGGCGCCGCCCGATTGCGGTCCAGTCTTCGACAGCTACCTCGCCGTGCACTGGAGCAGCCTGCAGAAACCGAAGCAGGGGCGGGATGGGGTGTGGTGGGCTGAGCTGAGCGCAGAGGGTTCTCTCGAGACCCACAATCCCAGCACGCGACTGACTGCCTTCGAGGCGCTGCGCGCACGGTTGCGCACCCTGAGCGAGGCGGGTGCACGCGTGTTGCTGTGTATGGATTTCGCGCTTGGCTTCCCTCGAGGCTTTGCAGCGGCGTTGGGCTTGGAGGCTAGGCCTTGGTTGGCAAGCTGGGCGCTCTTCGAGGCGCGCGTGCAAGATGAGCAGGCGGGGAGAAAGTGGAACAACCTCTACGCCTTGGCTGCCGAGCTCAACCTCGAGCTCGAACGCAGAGGGAAAGAGCGGGTGTTTTGGGGGGCGCCATCACGCGAGCTGAGCGCTGGGCTTGGTGCCGAGCGGGTGGCTTCGGCACTCGAGGAACAGCGCTTGGTCGATCGTTTGCGTGAAGCCTCCGGCCTCGCTTGGAAGCTCTACGGTGCGCCATCACACGCCTCCAAGGCCATTCTGGGCATTCCCTATCTTCATCGCTTGCGCTTCGCTCCAGAGCTCGCCGACAAGACTCTGGTGTGGCCCTTCGAAACCGGGGCTGGCCTGGCTGAGTGTGGCAAGGGGAATATCGTCATTGCCGAGGCCTATGCGGAGCTGCCTGCTCTTCGCTTCGAGGCGGAAGAAGTGGAGCAGACGGCGCAAGGGCGCAAGCTGCTTCGTGAGGAGGCTTCGCTCAGGGGCTTGGTGCTGGCCCTACGACAACGTGACCAGGAAGCTGCGTTGCGCGGCGACTTTGCTGGGATGGCGGCGCTGCCGGCTGCTCAGCTCCGTGCGGTGCTGGACGAGGAGGGATGGATCCTGGGGCTTTTTTGTTGATTGTGCACTTCTTGTCCATTGGGCGCTTGGCCTGTTTCCCCAAGTTGTCCTGTTCCCCCAAGTTTTTGTCCATTGGGCGCTCGGCCTGTTCCCCAAGTTTTTGTCCATTGGGCGCTCGGCCTGTTCTCCCAAGTTTTTGTCCATTGGGCGCTCGGCCTGTTCCCCCAAGTTGTGGAGAGTGTGTCAGCAACATCTTGAAATGAAAGGGATTCCAAAGGGCGCAGTCCTTTGGCGGGGTGTGGGGCAGAGCCCCACAATCATCTTCAACAATCAAGATTTCTCTCGCTCTCGCGAGCCCCTCCCAGCGCTGCTCCTGGGGACACGCCAGAAGCCAAAACAAAACAACCGCTTAGGCCCGCTTCGAACTCTGCCCGGTGATCACTGCAGAGCCGATCAGGTGGGCGAGTCGCAGGCACTCCGGAACCTGTCCTCGGTCACAGAGTTGCGCAAGTGCGCGTGCTGCCAATTCGGGGTTCGTGCCTTGGACCTGGAAGAAGAGTTTTCGGCTACCGAGCTGGCGACTGGATTCGTGTTCTGTGTTGCTGTTCAATGGGGAAGGTGAATCAGTCTGTCCTTGGTGGATGCTGCCAGCAAGACGCAATCGCTGTGTTCGAAGTTCCGCGTCAGGGAGGCGATGGATGGCGGCGATGACCCGTTCGAGTCGCGGTTGTTTGCGCATGACGGCGACGGCTGGCAGGCCGGTCTCCTGAGACAATGCGGCGAGGTCGACGACGTTGAAGCCGCCGAAGGCGATGCCATCGAGCAGGATGAGGTGGAGCTGGGCCAAGAACTTACTGGCCTTCAGTAGGGCAAGGAGCTGCTCGGTGGCGTCCAAGCCATCGCGCTCGACTCGCCCCCAGAGCAGACCTTCGAAGCGGGTGTTGGCGCAGACCACGCCGGCGATGGGGACCTGCGCGTCGCGCGCCTTGTCGAAAGGGGCGTCGTCAAAGCCGATGCTTCGGATTTGCCTGCCGAGGCGGAGTTGTCGTTCGAGGCTCATGGTGGTCGCAGCTGGAGGGCCATGCTAAGCTGCATCGCCCCGGTGAGCGGGAGCATACAGCAGCGGAGGAGTGATGGAAGAGCACGGCATGCAGAGGTGGGCGCAAAAGGTCGCTTTCGTCACCGGAGCGTCCAGTGGGGTTGGGCGGGCTGTGGCCTATCGACTGGCAGCGGAAGGTATGCGTGTGGTCGCGGTGGCGCGTCGCAGCAAGCGTCTGGACGGCCTGCTTCGCGATGTCACCATGGACGAGCTGCCGGGAGAGATGATGGTCCTGCAGGTCGATCTGCTCGACGAAGATCAGATCTTGGCGGCTTTCCGCAGTGTGCGCGAGCGTTGGGGCGGTGTCGACGTGCTGGTCAACGCCGCAGGTCATGGGCATCTGGCGCCGTTGCTCTCGGGACGCACCGAACACTGGCGTGAGATGCTCGAGCTCAACGTGATTTCCCTCAGCGTCTGCACACGGGAGGCGGTGCAGGACATGTTGCGACGCAACGTGGCAGGTCATGTCATCCACATCTCCGCGATGGCGGCGCACAGGGTGCCCACTGACGGCGGTGTGTATTCCGCATCGAAGTTTGCGGTTCGTGCGCTGACTGAGGCCTTGCGCCAAGAGCTGCGCGCCATCGCGAGTCCCATCCGTGTGAGCTCGATATCGCCGGGCTTCATCGAGACCGAGTTTGCCGAGCACTACC
This sequence comes from Myxococcota bacterium, assembly GCA_034002465.1. Classification (GTDB taxonomy): domain Bacteria; phylum Myxococcota_A; class Bradymonadia; order UBA4248; family JAVFAO01; genus JAVFAO01. The sequence goes on along the minus strand of JAVFAO010000002.1, from coordinate 43,731 downwards.
ACAAGCGCAAGAGCCACAACTTCGACTTTTACCAGAAGTACGAGGTGCTCAAGCCCGAAGACCTGGCCGACGCGGTTTGTTTTTCCCTCGCCGCGCCACCGTACATGCAGGTGCACGACATGTTGATTCGTCCGCTGAACCAGCCGCAGTGAGCCCTACTGCTCTTCATCAGGGAGCGCTTCAGCGCCTTCCTCCGAAGGAGCGCGCTCGATGCGAATGCGAATCAAGCGGGTTGGAGAGAGAGGACGGCCGTTGCCGTCGCTTTCTGCGTTCGCGATGGCGTGGATGAGGTCCTCAGGCTCACATCGCCCGAAGATGGTGTAGCGGCCGTCGAGCTGCTTGGCTTTGCCGTCAGTGATGAAGAACTGGCTGCCGTTGCCGTTGGGCTGGGTCTGCGCCATCGAGAGCACGCCGACCGCATCGTGGGAGAGGCCATCGACGATTTCGTCATCGATGAAGTAGCCAGGGTGCCCCTCTCCTGTATTCGTGGGATCACCGGTTTGGATAATGAGGCCGGGTATCAACCGATGGAAGACGAGGTCCTGGTACAGCGGACGCTGGACCTGCTCGCCTGTGAGCGGGTCCTTCCAGGACTTGAGTCCGAGGGCGAGGGCCACGAAGTGGTCGACGGTTCGCGGTACCTCGAGCTCATACAGGGTGCAACGCAGCGCTCCTGCCGAGGTCTCGATGATGGCCAGCAACTCGCCGCAGCCTTCGATGTCCTTGGTCCATCGTGTGCGCACTTTGTCGATGGGGTAGTCACAGCGTGGCGCTGCCGGTTCCGATACGGTGTTCGAAGTCGTCGTCGAAGGGGGCTCGCTGGGTCGTGTCGCTGTGTCGCGGCAAGCGCAGGCGCTGAAGGCGAGCCCCAGCCCGATGATGCACAGGTGGGTGCGTCTCGAAATCCGAAGAGGGCTATCGATCGAGGTTGAGAGCATGGTTGAGATCATCGTTGCCAGGAGCGCGTCAGGTTGTGTTGGGCCGCGCCGAGCTCTGGGTTGGCTGCTTCAATCGTATTCCGAACAAGTGTAGCACGCTGGTGAGGCGTGGGGAGCCTTCCGCACGGATGGCGTTTCGGGCAATATGCCTCGTCCGAGCGCTCACTTGGCGCGAGGGCGGCGCTGTGCACGGCGCTGTGTTGCGCTGCTTTTTTCTTTGATTCTGGGTGGTTAGGGCGAATGACCCTGCTGCTCGTCATGGGAGTGCTCTTCGATGAGCCCATTCGAGTCGCGCAATCCGCTGTTGCGTTCGCTGTCGAGAGCTGTGGGTGGAGTGGCGGTACGTCATCGCTATTTGGTGTTGGCGGTGGTCGTGCTGAGCACGGCGCTGCTCGCGCCCTTCGCCAAGGTTGAACAAGACGATGATGTCCTTCGCTTTCTGCCCGACGACGATGAGTCGGTTCTTCTGTTTCGGGAGTTGGGGGAGCGTTTCCATGGCTTGTCGATTGCCATCGTAGGGGTCGAGGCCTTGGAGGGAGACGTCTTCACGGTCTCGCGCCTCGGCCTGCTGCGTAGTCTGGCACAGCAGCTGCGCGCGGTCGATGGTGTGGCTGCGGTGACGGGCTTCACGGAGCTGGTGGACGTCACCGAGTCGGTCACCGAGCGCGGCGAAGAGATGAGTGATGTCAGGGAGTTGGTGGGCGATCTGCCGAAACCTGGCGAGCGCTCCACCGCGGAGATTGACGCGGCGATGGCAGCCATTCGTGCGCGTGTGCTGTCGCGAGAGCACATCGTCGACAACTTGGTGTCGAGGGAAGGCCACGCGGCGTTGGTGCTCTGTCAGCTTCACCCCGACGCCGACGTGAAGAAGACCGCCGACGCGATCCGGGCGAAGGCCTCGGCGTTGGAGCAGGCGCACGAAGCGCAGGTGACGCTCCACTATGCTGGTGCGCCTTTCATTGGCTCCTTTGCTGCCGAGCAGACGAGGGAAGACCTGCTGCGGCTGTCGCCGTTCGTGGCGCTCGTGGTCTTGTTGATCATGGTCCTGACCGCGCGCAGCTTCTTGGCCGTGCTGGTGGTGCTCGCCTCGGTGGGCATCGGCATCGTGTGGGTGCTTGCTGGGATTGGCCTATCGGGGCGCAGCTTGACCCTGGTTTCCTCGTCCTTGCCAGCGCTCTTGGTCGCCTTGGGTAGCGCCTACAGCGTGCACCTCGTGGCTTCGGTGCTGCATGCGTTGGATTCTGGTGCGAGCCGTGAAGAGGCTGTGTATCGCGCATTGGAACATACGGGGCCCCCCATTCTCCTGGCTGGTTTGACCACCATCGCCGGTTTTCTGTCGTTCCTGGTGATGGACGTGCTGCCAATGTCGGAGTTTGGGGTCCTGATGGCGACGGCCACCGCGGTGGTGTTGTTGCTTACGCTCTTGGTGGTGCCCGCAATCTGTATGGTCCTGCCCGTGCGCGCCCGCGCAGAGGGACGGGCGCCGAAGTGGGCCCTGGCGGCGATGCTCTCGGCTGCGGCTGGGGTGAGTCGCGCTGGTTGGCGTGCTGCTGTGCTCATCGTTCTGCTGGCAGGCGGTGCGCTCTATTTTGCGAGCACCGTGCGTACCCACACCGAGAACCGCACGCTCTTCTCACCGGACAGTGAGCCGGTCTTGGCGGACCTCTTCATGGAGGAGCGTTTTGGCGGTTCCCTCTTCGTGCAGATCGAGGTCTCGGGCGATATCCGTAGCCCCATGGTGATGCGCCAGCTCGATCGCCTCGGGGCTATCGCGGAGTCGGAGCCCGACGTGGTCAACGCCCAGACCCTGGCCAGTATCATCGCCATCGTTGGAGAGACGATGCTCGGTGAAAAGCGAGTCCCGTCGGCGCGTGAGACCATGGGAGGATTGGCCGCGTTTGCGTATTCCGACGACACCGTTCGACTCCTCGTTGACCGTGACTGGCAGCACACCCTGGTCCAGATCAAGGTGAAGGGTTCCGACATGGGACGCGCCGCCGAGGTGGGGCATCGCATTGGCCAGCGGGCTGCGCATCTCTGGCAACCGAGAGTGGCAGTTCTGCGCACTTCCCTTGATGACGAAGGGCGACGCATCGAGCAGGAGGAGCTCAGCGAGCACCTGCGTTGGCTGCTGGCTGCCTATGAGGTGAAGGTCAGCGACGAGCAGCTGCAACACGTCTTCGAGGACATCCAAGTCGCGCTGCCTCGCGAGGGCGTCCTCAAGGCGCTCGAGCTCAGCCTCATTGAAGACGAGCTGGTCTACCTCAAGGACGCGACCGCCCTGCCAGCGCTGGGGGCCGAGGTCCTCGCCGCGCTCGAGGGCGACGGCTTGAGTCGGGATGAGCTCTTGGCCATCATCTCGCGCTATGCGGAGCCTTCGGAGCTCGAGAACCCCGAGGGGATGAAGGCAGGCGTGGCTGCGGTGTTCACCTCAGTGATGGATGTGGTCCAGGAGGCGAGCCGCGAGAAGCGCTCGGCGAAGGTGCTCGAGCTCATTGGTGAGGACGCGCCGAAGAAGCTGCGTGACGGCGTCCAACGCGTGCTCTGGAACCTCTCGGATCCTGTGGTCTTCCTGCCCGAAGGCGCTGTCGCTGGGGCGGCCATCCTGGAGCGCCAGCAGATGAGCATGCAGGTCAGCGGCTACCCCATGATCTACGAAGCCATGAACCTCAGCGTCGCGCGCAACCAGTGGAATAGCCTCGCCGCCAGCGCATTGGCCGTCTTCATCATCCTCGCGTTCTTTTTCCGCAGTCCGCTGGTGGCGCTGGTGGCGCTGCTCCCTGCGGGCCTCACCTTGTTGTTGACCTTCGCCATCATGGGATTGGGGCGAATACCCATGGATGTGGGTACGTCCATGATCGCCGGCATCGCATTGGGGGTCGGCATCGACTATGCGGTACACTTCCTCTGGAACTTTGGATTACCCGCGAAGGATGAAGCGCAAGATGCACTGCAAAAGACCCTGGGTGCCACCGGCTGGGGTATCGTCATCAACGCCCTGGAAGTGGGGCTGGGGCTTAGCGTACTTGTTTTCGGCACGGTCTTGCCCATGAAGAACTTCGGCCTCTTGACCGGCGCCGCCATGCTCATCAGCGCCATCTGTACCCTCACTCTGCTTCCGGGCCTGACGCGCGCGCTGGCGTCTCGGCTCGCGACCAAAAGGACAGCACCATGAGATCCTGTTCGTTTGCTTTGTTGTTGTTGGCTCTGTTGTTCCCGCTCGCTGCGAGCGCTGCCGATCCAGATCCTGCCTTTGACGGTCTGGTGCAGAAAGGGGCCCAGTCCCTGCTCGAAGAAGCTGACAAGCGACACAACGATTTCAAAGACCAGACCATCCAGGTCAAGATGGTGCTGCATGGTGGCGCCAACGACGGCAACGAATACCAATTCGTCACCATCACCAAGGGCGATAACATGCGCGCCCTGCGCTTCGAGGCCCCGGCAGACATGAAAGGCATGGGCATCGTCATCAAAGGACGCGACGAGATTTACGTGCGCTTGCCCGACACCGACAAGGTGCGCCGTGTGGGCTCACATGCACGTCGTCAGAGCTTCAATGGCTCCGACTGGAACATGGACGAGATGTCCATGATTCGACTCGCCAAAGACTACACCGCCACCATCGAGAGCCAGACGGACTCCCATGTGGTCATGAGCCTCGTTCGCAACGAAGGGGTTGACCTCATCTACCCCAAGCTGACGATTTATCTCGACAAGTCAAAGATCCTCATCGACAAGCTCGAGTACTTTGACGACGACGGCAAGATGGTCAAACGTCAAGAGCGCTTCGATTGCAAAAAGGTGGGCGGGACGGCCGAGATCTACACTCGCATCACGATGACGGACCTGAGCACCGACCATATGACCGAGAACCTCGTGCTCGATGAGAAGGTCGACGAGAACGTGGCCGATGACACCTTCAGCAAGCGCTGGTTGGTCCGAGGCCTTTGAGCCATCGCTTCTGTTCGCAAAATCCCTGCGCAGGCGCACACCGTGGGAGCTGGTGGCGATTCACCCTTCGAGGGCGCCTTGCCTTCGAGTCTTGATGAGCGCTCGCGGCTGCGCTACGGTGTGCCGGTTGCTGGCCCTGTGCATCCTTGGTTGGTGACTTTGCTTGGGGGGCTTCGATGCGTTGGACCAAAGCCGTGCTGGTGCTACTCACACTCGGTGCCGTCTCCCCTGTGTGGGCGGGCACCCTCGATGAGTCTGAGTACACCTCCAGCTTCGGCTACACCGTCACCTTGCCCGAGAACTGGGGCATGGTCGACGCGGCCAACTACGCTGTCCAGCTCGAGAAATTGCCAGAGATTCTGAAGCAATCCACCAACAAGGGAGACGATGGGGTTTTCCCCTTCGATGCGATCTTCTTTGATCCCACACCGCCTGCTGAGACAGCAGAGGAGCCTCCTGCCGAAGCGCCGCCTGCCGAGCCTGCCGCGGAAGACGCTACCGATGCCCCTGCAGAGGTCGAAGCTGGCGAGCCAGCGACACCCAGAGCCTCGTTTCAAGACAGCGTGGTCTTCGTGGTCGTGCCCGCCATGCCGGTCATCGACGAGAGCCTTGGGCCGTCGCTGGCGCTCTCGCTAGAGCCCGTGCTCAAGACCCTGTTCAACGTCGCAACCTTGGTCTCCAGTGAGGTGTCGAGCCACAACGGCGCGCCGAGCTTCGATCTGCAATGGCGCATCGCCGATACCGCCACAGGAGCCAAGGGCTTTGTCTGGCAGACCCTCATCCCTGGCTCCAGCTACACCGTGCTCGCCACCTGCACCATCGATCAGTCGCGCCTCTCCGAGCGCAAAGCCCTGTGCCAGAGTGTTTTTGACAGCGTCAAGGTGAACTGAACTGAGCCTGAGCCTACACAGCGCTCGGTGAGGCTGTTCGTGCTGAGCTCGAGGCTACGCAATGCCGACGAATTGTGCGGCAGTAGGGGCGACCCTTGTGGTCGCCCTCCCCTGATTCTGCAGACACCCAGAGGGCTCTGTGCCAAACCACGGCCAGACTTGGTCTCGCGCTGTCGCATCTCCGACTGTCTCGCGCTGACCAGCGTCACGCAAGATGAGGAGTTGCAGGGGATCGCAAGGGACAATCCCCTCGATTTCACGGCGTGAAGGTCTAGCGCTCGCGGCCGAAGTCGATGGCGATCTGCGACCAGAAGGTGGCGTACCAGAAGGCCTCGAGTGCCGAGAGCTTATCTTGGTCGGAGCCCTCACGCAGGGCGACGGCGAGCTGGTAGCTGCGCAGCGCGGCAGCGGGCACGAAGCCGAGCTCGCGTTTGGCTTGAGCGGCAGACTGCAGTGCACGCGTCTTGGCGCTGTCGAGCTGGTAGGTGAGCGCGCGCACGTTGCCGATGTCGATGCTGCCATCGTCTTTCATGTTGGCGCCGAGGGAGTAGTACTTGTTCACCAGGGTGGAAGCACCAATGTAGGCATACACCCCGAAGGCGAGCTGGAAGGGTGCAACCGAGTCCTTTTCCTCTGCGAAGAGGTGGTCGGCGTAGGATGCATAATCACTGGAGAAGCGGATGATGGGGTAGTCGAACTCGAGCTCTCCGACGACATTCTGTGCCACCTCTGCGGTGAGCTGGTAGTGGCGGGCGATTTCGTCGGTGACGAGCGAATCGAAGTAGGCGATGTTGGCGCCAGCGGCGGAGCAGAGACCTTTGGCGAGGGCGGCGGCATCGGAGAGGTCTCCTTGCAGGGCGGTGCCTTCCTCGGCGCCGAGGGACATCATCTCCTTGGCGACGTCGACCATCGCGTCGGCGCCTGCGTAGAAGAGGATGGGGCGTCGCAGTGTGGTGAAGAACTCGGCGAGGGCTTTCGCATCGTTGGCGTTGCGCTTGCCGCTTTGGAAGTCGGCGAACATGTTGTTGGCTTCGCTCAAGCTGGCGCTGGCAAGGCGCAGGTAGGTGTAGGCCTGGGCGTAGGAGGTGAGGGCGTAGATGGCGTTGACGCGACCGCCGATGGTCTTCTTCTGGGCTTGGACCTTTGCTTCCATGGCGAGGGACTCGACGCGGGCATCGACCGCGGAGAGGCCCGTGATGAGGGTGTCGATGGGGGCGAGGTCGAGGGCGATGGCGGCCTTGCTGAACTCGGCTTCGTATTGGAGCAGGCGCACGACGAAAGCGAGCTGTACCCAGGTGACATATGCGGCTGAAATCAAGCCATTTTTCTCATAGTTTTCGGCTTGGGTGGCGAGCTCGTCGGCAGTTTTCTGGAGTTGCTTGACGCTCTCGAGGTGGTTGCCGTGGGAGACGAAGTCACCCAGCTGCAGTTTGTTGAGCTGCGCATTGCTGCCTTGGGCTTCGAGTTGGGTGATGAGCTGCTCGAGTTTGGGCATGTCGCCACGGATGCGTCCTTTCCAGGAGAGCACCTTGGCGTTGAGTTGGGTGCGCATCTCGCCGTTGAGCTCCATCTCGCTCTCGGAGAGGGCCTCGGGACGTTCGACCTCGACACCCGTGAGGAAGGTGTAGGCATCCCAGATGTCTCGGATTTCCATGACCTCGAGGCCGAGCTTGCGGCCCACCTCGTCGACGTCGACGATCTGCATGGTCTTGAGATCCGTAGAGTTTCTGCTGCCGAGGGGGTAGCCGAAGCGCTTGATGCCCTTGTCCTTTGCACCCGACATTTTCTGAGGGATGCCGCCAACGGGACCCGCGGTACCGTCGGGGTTGATGGTTCCTGTCATGGTGGTGTCGGGCAGCAGTGGTGTGGCGGTGATGAGCGCCATCATGGTGGCGGTCATCAACATGCCAGCGGAGGGCCCGTCGATGTGTCCACCGACCTTGACCATGAACTCGTGGTCGGTGATGGACAGGCCAAGCGCCTGTGAAGCGTTGAAGGCGGCGAGCCAGGCAGAAGAGCGCCATTGCTTGCCTGTGCCTTCGGCGAACTCTTCCATGACACCGACTGCTGGTTCAGCAGCGGCGTTGGCTTCGACCCGCACGGTCATGTCACTGGTGCCACCTTTGGCCTTCTCGGTCCCCGGCTCACCCTGGAACCAGACGGCCTGCACCTTCGCTTCTTGACGGGCTTCGAGCGGCTTGACGGGGAGCTTGAGCACTTTGGGGCCAGGCTCCTCGACCGGTGCGGGGAGTTCCTCCTCGACGACCACATCAGGCTCGGCGACCGCGACGACAGGTGCAGGACTCTCGTCTGGCTGGATGGTCTCGGCTGCAGGTGGCTCGGCAGGCTTCTCGCTTTCCGCAGGCTTCTCCTTTTGACAGGCCAACATGATGCTTAGGGTCGACAGCAAGAGCACGAGGCGCAAGCGCATGATTCCTCCTCAACGTCGGTCTTGTTCCTGAATGGCTTTCGTCTTTGTTCGGGCATCGCGCTGTGGCCAGCTACCCAATTGTGGTAGTGGCGAGAGAATACACGTCCGAGAGCGAGTTCGTTCTGCATGGGCACGACTGCGCGATGCCAAAAGGGGCAATGCGAGCTCTCGAGCAGTTGCTCCTCGAATCGGGGACGCGTCGAGGCTAAACCGGCGCGCCTCGTTCGTCCGTGCCCACATCACGCTCAGCAGTCGGCGTTCGTCTCCCGAGAGCAGCATAGTCGTCCGCCGTGCGGATGCAAGGCACGAGTTGCACTTGTCTCGACGTAGGGAGGGGGCTCAGCAGATGGCCGCTGCGGGCGAAATCCAGCTCAGCGTGCTGAGTCGAGGGATTGCTCGGAGGCGCCAACGCCCAGGATAACAGGCAGCAGACGCGCAAAACGGCGGCCCCATGACGCTTCGTCATGGGCGCCCTCAGGGTCTTCTTCTACCCACAGGTCCTGACCGAGGTGATAGCCGTAGTGCTGAACCAGCAGCGCTTGCAGCTCTCGACCGCGCAGCATACCAAGGCGTTCGATGACTTCATTGTGGAAGCCACCATGATGCACCATTCCCCAGTCGAGCCAGAAGCGTGGCCTCTGGGTGGGGCTGCGAAGCAGCTCGGCCACCTCGAGGATGAGCCCTGCTTCGGCCAAAGGGCTGCCCTCTATGGCGTAGTCGTAGCCCGTCGCGACCCAGAAGGCCGGGGACATCATCACGGCTGTGCCGAAGAGCTGCGGCAGCCTGGTGGCGATGAAGAAGGCGGCAGTGCCACCGTGGGAGGAGCCCACAATCGTATTCTTTCGCGACTCAGATGCCGCAGGGTAATGACTGTCGACAAAGCCCTTGATGAGGCTCAGCTCTCGACAGTACTCGCGCAGACCGCAGCAGCTGCGTTCAGGTGCCCACTCCACATCGGTGTAGTCACGATCGCGGTCGACGGGGCAAACGGCGACGACGATGTGGGGGGGCAGGGAGCCCAGGAGCTCGGGCTCAGAGAGGGTCTGCGCCACGTTCCAGGACTGCATGGCAAGTCCACCAGGCCAGAAAGTGGTGTTGCCATCGTTGAAATAGAGCACCGGCAGGCGAACCCCCGCTGGCGCGTGGCGCGGCAGGAGCAGGTGCAGCTTTCGCGGGGCAGCCATGCCGGGGAGCAGAAAGGCATCATAGGTGTGAAAGTGACCGTAGGCGTGCCCTTCGTCATGCGACCAGTAGACTTGCCCTTCGATTTCGTGGGGTTCTGACATTTTCTCTCCTTGGCGGGGACGGAGCCCAGCACAGTTCGCCGCCGCAAGGGTAGGGGCGTCTCCCAGCCGGGCAAGAGACAAGTCGAAGCCAGGAGGCGAAGAATCGCTGCGAAGCAGGCCCGAAAGGGTGCGTGCTAGGCACGCAACAACTTGGGGAACTGGCCAAGTGCCCAATCAACAAGAAGTCGAAGGCAGGATGCATGGTTTGGCTTCGTGGGGCGCTGCCCCACCCCGCCAAAGGGCTAGCCCTCTGGAATCCCTTGTTTTTTGTATCAGTTGGCGAACTCATCATCGATGATCATGTGCAGGTGACGAGTCGAGCCTCCAAGCGGCCGCGGAAAATGACACAGGAGGCGACAAGAAACTTGTCGCTCTGGGCGAATGCAGTTATAGGGCAAGCGGAAACGGCACCCGAGGCTGCGAGCGTGTTCGTGTGCAGCCCTTGGGCTCAATCATCGAGACAGGAGATCAGCGTGGCCAAAGACTTGGACGAACCTAGCCTGGATCCCGACGAGATCGACGACAACGACGTGCTCGATTTCGAGGGAGACGATGAATTTCTGCCCGACGAGGAGATTGAGAAGGTTACCAACATCGTCACTTGGTGCCCATCCTGCAACGCCAACCGACAGCATACCTTGATTGAGGATGAGGATGTCCCCATCGTCATCTGCTCCGAATGCAACGAGGAGCACTCTCTCGACAAGGAGCCGCGCTCCAGAGCGCGTTCGGGAGGCGGTGCCAAGGGCCTGGTGAATGTGGATGAGCTGCATTCTGCCGAGGCGGCGCGTGCCACCTGGAAGAAGCTCACCGAGAACGTGGTCGAGGCCGAGCTTCCTCGCTATGACATTCGGGCGCGCCTCAAGGTCCAAGACAAAATCGTGCATCCCAAGTTCGGAGTGGGCATCGTTTTTGCCGAGCTCTCGCCGCAGAAAGTCGATGTCCTCTTCTCCGAGGGCACCAAGAAGCTGGTCTGTAACCGAGGATAGGGGCCTGGCCCTGCCTGCATTCGGTCTGCGTCGCGTTTCGGCAGAGAGCGTGAAAACTTGCTTCGCTCGAGCAGCAGCGCCAGTCTACTGACGGGCTGAGTTGCGGCGAGCCATGGCTTTGCCTTGGTGTCGAGCACTCGATGGCAGGCCTGTTGCCATGCGAAGAGAAGCATTGTTGTCGATCGCATATGTTCGCTCTCGGGCACCACTCTTGCTCCTTGTTGGTCTCGCTCTGTCGCCAGTCGTGGCCAGCGCACAAGATGGGCTCACAACCCTCAAAGCGGGCGAAGCGGCCCCCCATCAGCTGGTTCAGGGCAAGGTCTTGGTCGAGCAGCGCGAGCTCGAGGCGCTCAGAGACGCTGCAAAACGAGCGGTCTTCCGCGCTGAAGCAGCGCACATGCCGCCACTGCCCTACGAACAGAGAGCCATGGTCTACGACGGCGCGGTGGTCGCCATCGAGTACGAGGGCCCTGCGTTCTTGAGCACCTGCTCATGGTTGCTTGGGGCCGAGCGCATCGAGCTGCTCGATGCAGAGCAGCGGGTGCAGCTCGAGCTCGAGCGCTGTGACGAGCGCAATGACCTTGCGTTGTTGCGCGCTTCGACCCCTGTCGAAGACCTTCGACCGATGACGCTCTCCCAGTCGACGCCCATGCTCAGCTATGCGCTCCTTTCTCCGCAGACTCTGTACGAGCAGCTCGCCACGGTGAGCGTGCGGGCAGAGCGCCTCAGCGAGGCGACGATGTGGGCTACCTCCCTCGCTGCCATCAATGGATACCCCATGTTCAGCGCGGATTTGGAACTGATCGCCCTGCACGCCCGAAGAGATGGGAGCGAGGGCCTCGCCATTGGATGGCCTCTGATCGCCAGCTTCCTGGAGGCTCCCGAAGAGCGTGCCCCGGCTCGCGCGCCCGACTGGAGCGCGTCGCGCCCATGACGCCGAGAAAACCACCAGTACTGAGCGAAGGGCAGCGCAGGCCTACGTTCGACGCGCGCCTTGCAGAAGCCCCAACTTGGTCAGAGCGATTTCGATGAGCACGTTGTGGTCGCAGCTCGAGCTCGAGTTGGAAGACGCGGTGCTCGGGCAGCAATTGCTGAAGCCCGGAGAGCGGGTGGATGTCGCCCTCTCTGGGGGCCTCGACTCGGTGGCGTTGTTGCACCTGCTCGCTCGCCTTGCGCCCAAGCATGCTTGGGTGTTGCGTGCTCATCATGTGCGTCATGGCTTGCGGGACGATGAGAAAGATGCGCTGCTGGCAAGGGAGCATGCCGAACGCTTGGGCATTGACTTCGTGCTCAGCACCTTGAAGCCCGAGGAGAAGACGGCGAGCGGCGTCGAGGCTTGGGCGCGTGAGGCACGCTACGCTGCCCTCGAACGGGAGGCGCTGCGCGCTGGGGTGGGCGCGGTGGCGGTGGCACACCACGCCAACGACGCGCTCGAAACCCTGCTGATGCGGTTGCAGCGTGGCGCTGCCTTGGAAGGGATAGCCGGCATGCAAGCGCTGCGGGTGTTGCCGTCGGGGCTGCGGCTCGTCCGCCCGATGCTGCAGCTCTATCGTTCGCGCTTGGAGCAAGCACAAGCTCAGGCGCCGCTGTTGCACGTCGAGGATCCGAGCAACCATGAGCTGCGCCATCCGCGCAATCGCTTGCGCCAGAGGGTCATCCCGGTTTGGCTCGAGCTACTCGGCGAGGGTGAGCAGCGGGCGTTGCTGCGTTCGCTGCGTCTGTTGCGGGAGGATGCGGCGCTGCTCGGGGCGCTGCTCGAGGAGCAGCTCCGGGTCTTCACCTTCACTGAGGAGCCTGCGGCCTATCTTCCGCTGGAGCAGGTGTGCACGATTTCGGGGCGGCTCTTGATTCGCTTGCTTCGTCGCGTTGCGTGGCGCTTGTGTCCGGGGCTGCTGCTCGACGAGCGTTCGGTGAGCGCGGTCTGCGAGGTCTTTCTTGGTCAGCGCGGTGGCTGGCAGAACGGTCTGCTGCGCGCTCAGCGAGACGGGCGCTTTTGGCGACTCGCCCCGCTGCAGCGGGGCGAGCCCCCGAGCCCTGAGCCGGTGGTGTTGCGTCCTGGAGAGCAGCACGAATGGCGGGGCTTCGTGCTCGAGGCGAGCCTGGTGGAGGGCGCTGAAGCGCCACCCAACACATTGAAATCTCTGCATCTTTGTAGGGATCTTGGAGAGCTGCGTCTCCTCCCTGCCCAGGCAGCGGGAGCGCTGCTCGGGGTGGGCCATACGCAGCCCGAGGCTGCTGAGGCGCTGTTGCAGCGGCGCGGCGTCCCTGAGGCTTGGCGGCCAGGACATCCGGTCCTGTGTGATCGGCACGGGCCACTCTGGGTCCTGGCAGATGCCCGGGATGCTCGGGCGCGCCGCCCCAACGCCGACGAGGCAGGAATGCGTATTGAGCTGCTCAGTCTTCCATGGTATGCGACACCCGGGCGAGTTCCGGGCCAGGAAGCGCACAATTCGCCCTTGGCGCGAGGCAAGGCGGTCTTACCATAGACGGCGTGGGTGCGGGTGGTGTCCGGCTTCGGCCCTGGAAAGCTGGACCGCGAACGGAGAACGATGTGAAAAGTGGTCACAAGACGATCTTGCTCTGGGTGGTGTTCGTCCTGATTCTGGTGCTGATCTACCAGATTATGGTCACCCCTTCGAGCAATGCAGAGAAGATCAAGTACAGCGAGTTCCTCGAGGCGGTTCGCAGCGGACAGGTCGAGACGGTCGAAGTCAAAGGCATGGAGCTGCGGGGTACCTTCAACGAGGAGGGGAAGCGCGAGTTCAGCAAGGATGAGTTCGAGAGCTACGGCACCGTCGACGCGGACACCCGGGATCTGCTCGACGAGCGTGCTGTGGTCTACGACTTTCAGCCTGAAGACAGCGGTGGTTGGTGGCAGGGTATCATTATCTACTGGCTGCCGATGCTCTTCCTCTTCCTGCTCTTCTTCTTTTTCATGCGTCAGCTGCAGTCGGGTGGTGGCAAGGCCATGAGCTTCGGCAAGAGCAAGGCGCGCATTGTCAGCGAGCATGACAACAAGGTCACTTTCGAGGACATTGCAGGCATTGAAGAGGCCAAGTCCGAGCTCTACGAGATCGTTGAGTTCCTGAAAGATCCGAAGAAGTTTACCCGCTTGGGAGGGCGCATCCCGAAGGGTGTGCTGCTGATGGGTGGACCTGGTACGGGCAAGACTTTGCTCGCCCGAGGTGTGGCGGGCGAAGCAGGCGTGCCGTTCTTCTCGATTTCTGGCTCCGACTTCGTGGAGATGTTCGTCGGTGTGGGCGCAAGCCGCGTGCGTGACCTCTTCGAGCAGGGCAAGAAGACGGCGCCATGTATCATCTTCATCGATGAAATCGATGCGGTCGGGCGCTATCGCGGCGCCGGGCTCGGGGGTGGCCATGACGAGCGTGAGCAGACCTTGAATCAGCTGCTCGTCGAGATGGATGGCTTCGAGTCCAACGAGGGGGTCATCTTGGTGGCGGCGACCAACCGTCCGGACGTTCTCGACCCGGCTTTGCTGCGTCCCGGTCGTTTCGATCGCCGGGTGGTCGTTCCCAACCCCGATGTGCGGGGCCGTGTTGGCATTCTGAAGGTGCACACCCGCAAGACGCCTTTGGCGCAGGATGTCGACCTCGAGAGCATCGCCAGAGGCACGCCTGGCTTCTCCGGGGCCGACCTTGAGAACTTGGTCAACGAAGCGGCGCTCATCGCGGCACAGCGTGGTGCCGATCGTCTCGAAAACGAAGACTTCGAGGAGGCCAAGGACAAGGTGCTGATGGGGCGCGAGCGGCGTAGCATGTTCATCAGTGAAAAGGACAAGCGCCTGACTGCATTCCACGAAGCGGGCCACGCGTTGGTGGCCAAGTTGCTGCCATCCGGCGAGGTCGACCAGGTTCACAAGGTCACCATCATCCCGCGCGGCCGCGCGCTGGGATTGGTGCAGCAATTGCCCGATGAAGACCGCCTCAACGTGACCAAGCAGTGGGCTCTCAACCGCATCACCATTGCGCTTGCTGGTCGCGCTGCAGAGGAAATCATTTTCAACGAGGTGACCACTGGAGCTGGCAACGACCTCGAGCAGGCCACGGGGATCGCGCGCAAGATGGTCCGTGAGTGGGGGATGAGCCCGGCGATGGGCCCCATCGCGGTGGGGCGGCACGATGATCAACCCTTCATCGGCCGGGACATGGCACAGCCCAAAGACTACTCCGAACAGACGGCGCAGCTCATCGATGGCGAGATCCGTCGCATCGTGGTTGAGCAATACGATCTCTGCAAGACCTTGCTCGAGGACAATCTGGACCTCCTCAAGCTGACCGCGGAAGCCTTGCTCGAGTACGAGGTCTTGGACGGCGAACAACTCGATGTGCTCATCGAGCAGGGGCCCGAGTCACTGCGCACGCATCTCGAAAAGCGCCGTGCCGAGGCCAAGGCCCGCTTGCCGAAAGCGGCCTTCTCTTCGAAGCTCAAAGGTCGGCGCGGGTCGAAGTCGGACGCCCCTCCCATCGAGCTGGTGCCCTCAAAGGTTCCAGAGTCCTAGGGAGCGATGCCGCGGCGAGAGCGAGGGAATGGCCACAAGTACAGCGTTCACCCTGTATCGTGAAACGATTGTCCAGGGCGTCAGCTTGCCGCCTTGGCCTGTCTTCTTCGCTCCTGCTGTTTCCATACCCGCTCCCCACGCGTTCGAACGCCTCGAGCTGAGCGCGTCCGAGCTCAATGCTTTGCCAGTGGAGCAGCCTCTCTCTGTAGCGGAGGGGGGAAGCCTGCTTTTTGCGCGGCGAGCCGAGGCATGGCGCCAGCTTGGCGGTTCACCGTTGGAGCAGGAGATGCGCGCGGCGCTGCAGCAACTGCGCCCTGCGTCGTGGCGCATTGGGGAGCAGGAACATCGTTTTCCTTTGCTGATGGGCATTCTCAACTGCACCCCCGATTCGTTCAGCGATGGGGCACGCTATACGCATCTCGACGCGGCCTTGGCGCATGCGCAGCGATTGATTGAGGAGGGCGCGCAGGTCTTGGACGTGGGTGGGGAGTCGACGCGACCTGGCGCGGACGCTGTGGACGTGGAAGAAGAGTGTCGTCGTGTGCTTCCGGTGATCGAGGCGCTGGCCAAGCGGCATGCTGTTCCGCTCAGCGTGGATACGCGCAAGGCAGAGGTGGCGCGGCGTGCACTGGAGCTGGGGGCATCGGTGGTCAACGACGTCAGCGCTGGTGCTGATCCTGAGATGCTGCCGCTCGTCGCAGAACGCCGCGCTTCGTGGGTTGCGATGCATATGCGTGGCCAGCCTCAGACCATGCAGAGGGACACGCACTACGCCGATCTCTTTGGGGAGCTCATCGAATACCTTGAGTCGGCGCTCCTGCGAGCGTACTCTGCTGGCGTGGATTTGCGCCGCATCCTGATTGATCCGGGTCTGGGCTTCGGCAAGGACATGCGACAGAACACGGCATTGTTGGTGGGCTCACGGCACTTTGCTTGTCTTGGGCGCGGTGTGCTCATTGGGCCGAGTCGCAAGCGCTTTCTCGGCGAGCTGACGGGGCGGGAGGTTCAGCATCGGGACGCTGCGAGCTGCGCTGCGGTCACGGCGGCGTTGCTCTCTGGCGCTTCGGTGTTACGGGTACACGATGTAGCGGGGGCGAGGGACGCGCTCCTGCTGTCGAGCGCAGTGAGCGAGCAGAGCGAGAGAGGGTCATGGGCGAGGTTCTGAAACAGGCCTTTGCAGTCTTCAGTGGCGAAAACGCCCTGATTGCTGTGGCCGATATCGCCTTGGTGTTCTATGTGCTCTACCGCGTGCTGCTGATGATCAAGGGCACCAAGGCGGTACAGGTCTTGGCCGGCTTGCTCTTCCTGGTGATCCTCTACGTCGTCTCCGAACGTGAGTACCTGGGCTTGCCCACTTTGAATTGGTTGCTCGACAAGTTCATCGCCTCTTTCGTGGTCATTCTGGTCATCATTTTCCAGGAGGACATCCGGCGCGGACTGGGCGAGGTGGGGCGCTCCGGGCGGCTGGCAGCGACCTCGGTTCCCGAGCAGAGCGCCATCCTCGAGGACGTGGTCAAGGCCTGCGCTTTCTTGGCCGAGCGACGCATCGGTGCGCTCATTGTCATCGAGCGACTCGCCAGCCTCGAGAGCTACATGAGCGATGGCATCCTGGTTGATGCTCGGGTGACCAAGGAGCTGCTGGTCTCCCTCTTCGTACCGCAGAAGGCCAATCCCACCCATGACGGCGCGGTGATCATCCATTCTGGGAGGGTGGCCGCGGCGGGCGTATTCCTTCCCTTGACCACCAACACCCACCTCGACAAGAGTTTGGGCACTCGCCATCGGGCCGCACTCGGTCTGAGCGAGAGCACCGATGCTGCGGTCGTGGTGGTCTCGGAAGAGACAGGGATCATCTCGGTCGCATTCCAGGAGGAGCTCACGCGGCGCCTGTCGACCGAGGAGCTCCGAGATCTGCTGCAGAAGCTGTTCAACGAGAAGCTGATGCAGGAGCAGGAGGGGAACTCGGCGCTGCTCAAACGCCTGCGTCTGCGCTTGCCGCGCAGCAAACGGCGCTTGAGCGAGGAGCCCAGGGCCGCTTCTCCACTGATTCTCGATGCTCCAGAGAGTGTTCACAAGCTGGAGAAGCTCGAGAAGGCCGAGAAGCTCGAGAAGCCCGAGAAGGCCGAGAAGGCCGAGACAACCGAGAAGGCCGAGAAGCCCGAGAAGGCCGAGACAACCGAGAAGGCCGAGAAGGCCGAGAAGGCCGAGAAGGCCGAGAAGGCCGAGAAGGCTGAGAAGGTGGTGTCCCAGACCAGAGAGGCTTGCGCTAGTGAGGGTCGCCTCGCGCGGGCCGAGAAGCTCGAGAAGCGCAGCTCTCGTTCGCGCTTGGAGCGGGTTCGTCCAACAGAGGGGGCGGGCGAAGGCGAGGCGACTGAGGCTGAGCTCGGCGCGCCGCAGGCTGAGCCTGAAGGCGAGGCGTGATGACGAGAACGCGAAGATTCGGCCAGGCAGCGAGGGAGAACCCATGAAGTCATGGCTGCTCGAAAACCTTGGCTTGAAAATCATCGCGTTGATCGTCAGCGTGGTGCTCTTCGTCTTGGTTCGCCAAGATGCTGGGACGGTGATCAGTGTCGAGGTGCCTTTGGTGCTGCGGCTTCCGAGTGGCTATGTTCTGACCGAGGAGGTGCCCGAGAGTGTCAGCGTTCGGTTGCGCGGGCGGGAGAGCGCGCTGAGGGCGGTGCACGTGGACGAGCTGGGCAGCATCTCGATTTCTCCTGCGCCGAGCAGCGGCAGAGCCAAGTTTACCGTACGCACCGACTCACTCTTGCTGCCCGCCGGGGTTGAGATCGATTCCGTGTCTCCGTCTTCGATCAGCCTCACCCTCGAAGAGCAAGCCAGCCGCCGAGTGCCGATTGCCGCGGAGAAGGCCCTCAGCGGCAAACCCTCTCCGGGTCATCAGATTGGAGCCGTCTCGTTTCGTCCCGACATGGTCGAGATCACAGGGCCTCGCTCGGTGATCGAGACGGTCAACCACGTTCTGGTGGAGCCCATCGATGTCACCGGGCGCACAGCCGCATTCAGCGAAGAGCGCTGGGTGGTGCCGGATCGGCGTCTGGTCAGTGTGTCTGGGTCTGCAAAGGTGACCGTTCGAGTGGATGTGGTGCCCAAGGCGACCGAGCGGGTGGTCTTGGGGGTGCCGATCCTGGTGTTGGAGCTGAGCCGCCGCTTCGAGCTCTTGCCCTCGGCGGTGGACCTGGTGTTGGTGGGTGAGGAGGATGCGCTTGCGCAGATCGAGCCGGCGCGCTTGGTGGTGACCATCGATGGCAGCGACGAGCAGGAGGCCCCCGCCCGCACGCAGCAGTTGACAATCGGCGCCAACAACGTGCACAACCTTCCGCCGGGTGTGGCCGTCGACGAGCAGCGTCTTCCCACCATTTTTTTGCGAACCATCCCCGATGATCCGCCGCCTGTGCCGGTTGAAGAGGTGCAAGAGGCAGATGTCGTAGAAGAGATGCAGTGATGCGACATTATTTTGGTACCGATGGCGTGAGGGGTTTGGCCAATCGTCATCCCATGACAGTCGAGTTTGCCCTGCGCTTGGGCAAAGCCATTGCCCTTCACTTTGGTCGTGAAGGGAAGCGTCCCAAGCTCTTGATTGGCAAAGATCCTCGGCTTTCGGGGTACATGTTCGAGTCGGCCCTGGCCGCCGGGATCAACGCCATGGGCGGTGACGTGTTGTATACCGGTCCTTTGCCAACGCCTGGGATCGCATATCTCACGACGACCATGCGATGCAGTGCTGGAGTCGTGATTTCGGCCAGCCATAATCCGTATTCTGACAACGGTATCAAGATCTTTGGGGCCGATGGCTTCAAGCTGCCCGATTCGGTGGAGCTGGAGCTCGAAGCGCTGCTCGACGACCCGGACATTCTCGAGCGCGAGTGCCGTCCTGAGCGCATCGGCCGCTCGCGTCGGCTCGATGATGCGAGCGGGCGCTATACCGTCTTCTTGAAGATGCTCTTTCCCCGCGAGTTGAGCCTCGATGGGCTGCGCATCGTGGTGGATTGTGCGCACGGGGCGGCCTACAAAGTGGCACCTGCGGTCCTCTGGGAGCTCGGCGCAGAAATCATTGCGACGGGCAATGAGCCCAACGGCTTGAACATCAATGATGGTGTAGGGGCCCTGCATCCAGAGCACTGCGCGGCGCTGGTTCGCGAGCACGAGGCCGACCTTGGGATCTCGCTCGATGGCGATGCCGATCGGGTGATCTTTGCGGACCGCTTCGGCAACATCGTCGATGGTGACCAGGTCATGGCGGCGACGGCGCTCGAACTCGATGCGCAAGGGCGGCTCACCGGGCACACGCTGGTTGCCACGGTCATGAGCAATCTTGGCCTCGAGCTCGCCATGCGCGAGCACGGAATACAGGTCCTGCGCACGCAGGTGGGGGACCGTTACGTGGTTGAGGCGATGCGCGCCAATGGCTACTCCTTTGGTGGTGAGCAGAGCGGTCACTTGGTTTTCCTGGACTTGGCCACCACTGGGGATGGCATCGTCGCCGCGCTGCAAATGCTGGCGGCGATGCAGCGCAGCGGGAAGCCGCTGCACGAGCTGGTGGCGGTGATGCAGAAGCTGCCGCAGGTGCTGGTCAATTTCCCAGTTCGCGAAAAGTTGCCCATCGAAGAGATGCCCGAGGTCATGGCACAAGTCGTCCGGGCCGAGGCGGCTTTGGGAGAGCAAGGGCGTGTCTTGGTTCGCTATTCTGGAACCGAGATGAAGTGTCGCGTCATGCTCGAAGGACCTGAGCAAGCGGCCATCGAGGCGCTCGCCTCGGACATTGGTCGCGCGATTCGTCAGCGCATCGGCGTCGACTGAAAGCCGTTGCCACGCTCTGCACGGTGGAGCAGGGAACGGCTCTGGTAGCCATGGCCATTGCACGGACGAGAGTCGGAAAGCGAAAGGATAAGCAAGAGCATCGAGCTTTTGCAGGGGGCTGCAGACACCACCGTCGTATTCCGTGTCGCAAACCGACTCGGCTTCTCGGGGTGATGAGCGAAGCGTGCTGTTGGTGGTGATTGGCGTGCTCGAGGGAGCGACACGTCGAAGTCCGCAAGCTGGCTTTCCGACCACCTGCTGTGCTATGAGTCGAATGGGGTCGTGTGCGCAACAGCGCACGACTTCGGCGTTCGTCTGGGTGGAAGCTCGCCCGGAGGAGCGCAGGAACGAGGCAACGATTCGGAGCTCCGGGGGGCGAGGTGTCGGACGGCAAACGTGTCTTGATCGTCAGCGCCGATCCGCGCGAGTCGCGGGTGCTGACGGTGAGTCTGAAGAAAGCAGGCTTCGGCGTCGAGTCCTGCAACGATGCATTTCGTGCTCTCGAGCTGCTGGATGCGGACGGCGCCGACTATGGTGCACTCCTCATCGAGCTCGAGATGTCGCCCATGGACGGCTTCGAGCTCGCCGAGCGAATTCGTGTCGAACCGCGCCACGACCGCATGACTCTGCTCGCGCTGAGCAGCAACAAGGAACTCGCCACGAAGCTGAAGGCCTTCGAGCTCGGCTTCGATGAGCTCCTCACCAAGCCCGTCTTTGCCAAAGAGCTGGCGACACGAATCGAGCTGCATCAGCAGCGACGCGCCATGGAAGCGCTGGCTGAAGATCAGGCGGAGCCGGTCGAAGGCAGCTTGGATGAGCTCTCGCCCTTGGAAATCGTGCAGACCGTGCTCGACAGCGGCAAGAGCGGAAGCTTGGGCTTCAACGCCAGTGATGGCATGCAGGGCGAGGTCTTCTTCGCAGATGGGGCCATCGTCGACGCGAGCTCCGGGAGAAAGCGGGGCGAAGCGGCGTTCTTCCGCCTCATGCGTCTCAGCGCTGGCCGCTATTCGCTCAAGTATGTCGATGCCTTGCGCCGTCAACGGCGGGTCAAACGCAGTACGCCGAGTCTGCTCGTCGAGGCGATCGAGCAAGCCGAGCAATGGGACGAGGTCAGCGTCCGCCTCGGAGCGCTCGACCAGGTCTTCCAGGCCGATATGCGCCGCCTCGCCGACGCCGCGCAGCAGCTCCCGCCCGAAATCGAGGCCTTGCTCCGCCTCTTCGACGGTGTCCGCAAGCTCGCCGAGGTGCTCGACGATTCACCACTCCCTGATGTCGAGGTCTTGCTCGTCTCTGAGCGACTCGTGCAACGCGGCCTACTGCGCGCCCCCACCGAAATCGAGCCCTCGCTCGAGGAAGAGGACGACGTGCAGCGTCGCGCCGTCCTCGATTGGCTCGGTGGCTTCGATGATTGGACGCAGCCGCGCCCCGAGCTGCGTGGTGATGCACTGCGAGCCCCCGCGCGAGGTCGTGAGGGACCAGCCCTCAATGAGTTCCGTCGAGAGAATCGACCCGCTGTCGAGGTTCCTGCGGCTGACCGCACCCCTGCAGATGGACCCGCCCCCATCACCGACGAAGATCTCTCGCGTCGCGTGCGCATCGATGCTGCGGCGCAGCTCACCCAGCAAGCCGTGCGTCAGGAGCAGGAGAGACGTCGCTTGGATACCGAGCGACAGCGACTGCGTGATGACCAGGCTGCAGTGCTCGAAGCGCTGGCGAGAAATGAAGCCCAGAGCGCGAGAGCCATCGAGAACCGTGCTCGACAGGAAATCGAAGACCGACGGCGGCGCGCCAGTGACGCTTTTGCTGACGCTCGTCCCGCCCCACAGCGTCCTGCATCCGAACCCCAAAGCTCCATGCGCGAGCAGGTGGTCGCCGCCCTGCAACTGGCCAACGGCCAGAGAGCCCTGCGCAAACAGCCCGAAAAACAATACGAGGTGATCAGCGTCGAGCATGTGCTCAAGCCAAGCAAGCTCGAGAAGGACCTACATGACAGCTTCCTTGATGACGATTTCGACTTTCCCATGCGCCTCGTTGGGCCCAGCGAGGACGTCGACGGTATCGACATCGAGCTCGGGACGCCGCTGAGCACACCCAGCTTCTCCGCTCGCGAGGGCTTGTACGGCTCCAGCCCACGGATGCCCGCTCTCAAGCCAGTGCCCTCGGACTCCGATACACCTCGTGCGCCGCTCGCTCCCGCCCGCGATGAGGCATTCGAGAGCGAGAGAGACGCAACACCTCCCCAGCGATCTTCGGGGGGAGCTGATGCTCGCGAGATAACGGACACCTTCGAGGTGCCTTCGCCGAGCGCCATTGGGCCAAGCTCCACCTCGAGTAGCGCGCCACCACCAAGCGCCGCATCAACGCCCAACATCGTCCCCGCGCAGCCTGCAAGCGCAGAGCCCGCCTCGGAATCCCCGCTGCGTGCCGATTCCGAACCGTCGAGCAGCTCGGCGCAGTTCCAAAAACTCGAGGGAACAGGCCAGACGCCACATCAACAAGAAGGCCAAGCGCCCCATCGACAAGAGCTGAAGCCCTCTGCCGGCTCCATCAGCGAAGCACCGCAGCCTTCCCAGCCAGCCGCCGAGACGGCGGCCAAGGCCACTCCGTCGCCGTCCGCGCCATCGCCCTCTGTTCCTCAGCCCATTCCCGTCAAGAACGGCATCGATGCAGGCCCGAAGGAGCCCCGTGGCTGGTCGAGGCGTACGCCAAGCTCTTCCACCAAGGTCTCTGCGCCCGAGCCCCTCGACTCCAGCGCCACCGCGGAATCTGCACAGCCCAGCGAGGCCAGACAAAGCAAGGAGCGCATCGAGCCTGTCATCAAATCGACGAGCTCTCCTCAGCTCGATGGCGCACAGCGAACGCAGCGTAACTCAGGCACCTTCGACGACTCCTTCTTCGCCGCTTCGGATGATGCGCCAGCGGCGCGCCGTGGTCCGCCATGGGGCATCATCTTCGCCATCGCGTTCTTCGTCGGCCTCATCGTCAGCATCATTTTCCTCTTCAACAACGCCAAGTCCGACAAAGAACCAGAGAAGGCGCCGCCAGGCATCGCCGCCGTCGCCCCAGAGAAGAACGAGACCCCTGCGCCAGACCCCGCTCCTGCCGACGTCGAGCCCGTGCCGCTCGACGATCCGCGCAACTCCCCGACGGGCATGGCCGCACAGTTCATGGCCGATCTCATCCATGAGCGGGCCACTGAGTTTGCCCAGAACTTCGATGAGCTCGCCTTCCCTGAAGACGAGCTCCCCGATGTCGACCCTCCGACCCAGAGCAACCCCAGCTCAGGTACTCCCGTCGTCGACCCCACCCCTCCCGTCGAGGAGAAGCCCAAGCCTCCCGTCGAGGAGAAGCCCAAGCCTCCCGTCGAGGAGAAGCCCAAGCCTCCCGTCGAGGAGAAGCCCGTGGTCAGCATCGAGAAGCAAGGCGACTCCGTCGATAGCCTCGTCAAGGAAGGCAAGGCCTTGCTCTCCAAAGGTAAAGCTTCGGAAGCAGTGGCCAAGCTCGAAGCGGCAGTGGCCAAGAACGGTGGCCATGTCGAGGCCAACTACCAACTGGGGCTCGCCTACATCAAGAGCGGCGATTCTGCCCGTGCACTCAAACACCTCGAGAAGGTACGCGACGCCAAGGGCGGCTCCGCTTCGTATTGGGAAGAGCTGGGAACCCTCTACATCCGCTTGCGCAAGGAGAGCCAGGGCCTCGAAGCTTACAAGAAAGCCATCGAGCTGCTCGGGCCAGACAACGACCGGGCAAAAAAGCTCCAAAAATACGTCGACTCGAAGTCCTGAGCCGCGCGCACGCGCCCCGAAGCCCCAGCTCAGTCGGCGCACAGCCGGTCGGTCGACACAACACGCATCCCAGCAATCCCCCTCCCAACCGCTGGGCGCGTCCGCTGCTTCGAGAACGAACGCGAAAGAGAGGAACAGTCTTGAAGGTCTTGGGTATCGAAAGCTCCTGCGATGAGACCTCTGCTGCCGTCGTCGAAGACGGCGTCAAGGTCCTGTCCAACGTCGTCTCCAGCCAGATCCCCGTACACGCCAAGTACGGTGGGGTGGTGCCCGAGCTCGCCTCGCGCGCTCATGTGCTGGATATCGTTCCGGTCGTGCGAGAGGCGCTGCTGAGCGCCGGTGATGCGCCCATCGACGCAGTGGCCGTGACCAAAGGGCCCGGCTTGGTCGGCTCTTTGCTCGTCGGCATCGAGATGGCCAAAGCGCTGGCCTACCAGCGCCAGGTGCCGCTGGTCGGCGTGCACCATGTCGAGGCGCACCTCATGGCGCCCCTCATCCAGACCGATCCCAGCAGCTCCTCGAGCACACCGCTCACTTTCCCCTTCGTCGGCTTGGTGGTCTCGGGCGGTCACACGAGCCTGTACTTGGTCCAAGACTGGGGAGAGCTCGAGCTGCTCGGACAAACCCGCGACGACGCCGCCGGAGAGGCCCTCGACAAGGTGGGCAAGCTGCTCGGTTTGGGCTACCCAGGCGGTATGCACATCGATCGGCTGGCCGCCACTGGCGATCCCAAAGCCTTTGATTTTCCTAGGGGAATGCGACAGCGAGAGAGCCTCGAATTCTCCTTCAGTGGGCTCAAGACCTCAGTCGCTCAACAGGTCGCCAAGCTCGGAGCCCAGATAGAAGGGCAGCTCCTCGCCGATGTCTGCGCCTCGACCCTCGAGGCCGTCGTCGCCGTGCTCGTTCGTAAGAGCATCGTCGCCGCGAAGCGTCACGGCGTCGAGCACCTCATCATCTCCGGTGGGGTCAGCGCCAACCGCCGCCTGCGCCAACGCATGGCTGAGCTCTGTGAACAAGAGGGGCTCTGCTTCCACGTACCACCCCGCAACTTGTGCACCGACAACGCCGCGATGATCGCAGGCCTCGGCTATCACCGCCTGCAAGGTCTCAGCGGCTTCGAAGCCTTCGAGCTCAACGCACAAGCCAGCTGGCCGCTGGGCTGAGCATGAAGCGACGACGCCTGTTTCGCGCGGCTCAGGCGCAGTCCTCGCTGCACGCCGCCTATCAGCGCCACGGCGTGGTCCCGTACTATCGCCAACACGGCAGCGCCTACCGAAACCCTCACGAGCCCATCATCCGCGCCATCGTCCAGGACTTTGCCCGTCAGTCGCCCTGGAGCGGTAGCATCCTCGATCTGGCCTGCGGCAGCGGTGAGGTCACCCTCGCCTTGCTAGAGCTTGGCGTCAAGGAGGTGCTGGGCGTCGATCCATTCACTGCCGAGGCGTATTCGGAGCGGACCGGAATGCAGGCGCAGGAGCTGAGCTTCGAGGACATCGCGCAGGGGGCCTTGGAACAGCACCGATTTGGCATGATCATCTGCAGCTTCGCTCTGCATCTGATAGAGGAGTCCTGGCTTCCGCGCCTTTGTTGGGCGCTGGCTACGCTCTCTCCCCGTATGCTCATTCTCTCTCCGCACAAACGGCCTCGCCTCGAAGAGGAGTGGGGCTGGGTGCTGACCGAGGCCTGGGTCGAACAGCGCGTGCATGCCCGCGAGTACCGAGTAGGAACGAGGAGCGAGGAACGAGGAACGAGGATGGAATAGGCAGGAGAGGAACGAGGGACGAGCGAAGGCTGAGGTGTGAGCCTGGTGTCCGAGCGCAGGGCCTCGCTTTCCACTACTTTCCATCCGAGCATGGACTTTCGCTTCGAAGCTTGCTTCACTGTCCGGCCCTTGCTCCGCGCGCCGTTGGCGTTCGGAGTTCTTGTTGATTGGGCGCTTGGCCTGTTCCCCCAACTTCTTGTCGATTGGGCGCTTGGCCTGTTTCCGCAAGTTCTTGCTGATTGGGCGCTTGGCCTGTTTCCGCAAATTCTTGTTGATTGGGCGCTTGGCCTGCTTTTCCCAACTTGTTGGTGTAGTGACAGGGATTCGGACAGCGCTCGCCCCATTGGCGAGTGCTTGCACGAGGGGGTGACGATGCGCGCGTTGCGAATGGTATGGATGGACCTAGAGATGACCGGGCTCGACCCGGAGCGTGAGTCCATCATCGAGATGGCCACCCTGGTCACCGAGGCCGACCTGAGCTTGGTTGCCGAGGGGCCGTCCTTGGTCATCCACCAAGATGAGGCGCTGCTCGCCCGCATGGACGAGTGGAATACGGAACATCATACGGCTTCTGGCTTGCTCGAGAAGGTGCGCCAGTCGACCGTGCAGACCCGCGACGCCGAGCTCGCCACGCTCGATTTCCTTTCTCAGCACGTGGATTTGGGAAAAGCGCCCCTGTGCGGCAACTCGATCTGGCAAGATCGCCGCTTCCTCTGCCGTGAGATGGCAGAGCTCAACGCTTACCTGCACTACCGCCTCATCGATGTCAGCTCCCTCAAAGAGCTGGCGCGGCGCTGGTATCCTGAGCACGTCTACCACAAGAACTCCGTCCACCGCGCGCTCGACGACATCCACGAATCCATCGCCGAGCTGCGGCACTATCGACAGCTCCTCTTTCGCGCCTGATCATGGAGCCTCACTGCGCAACTCAGAGCGAGGCAAGAGCCTGACAGCAGGAGGCGATGATGACACAAGAGGCACACGAAAAGGCGCAGCTCCACGCGTCATCGACGGGGGGCGGTGCCCAAGTCAATCCAAACGCTGGCGATGCGGGGGCAACGCAGCCCGAGTTTGCTCGCCTTGCTTCAGAGCAGCCAGCGCAGCAGCCTCTGCCCTCTGCACAGGACGCGCCCAAGACGGTCGCCTTCGACTCGCCCTTCCATGACGCCCGTCCAGAGTCGAAGAGCCCACTGGCCAGCGATCTGGCCTTCATCCAGAACGTCGCGACCAGAGGATTCGTCAACTATCTCAAGAACATCATTCCCCACCTCAGGCGCGTGTTGAGAGGCAACCTCGCCGGTGCCCTCGCCTCCACACCCGAGCGGGTGTTCCTCGAAGACGCCTGTGAGGTCCGGGGCCAATGCGCCCAGAGCTACATGGTCTGGCGTCGCTCGGCCATGGTCTTGATGATCGTACCCCTGGGACTGACGGCGCTCTTCTCCATCATCGGCGCCTTCCTCGACATCTACGAGCTCTCCCAGTTCGTGCCCCGTTTCAAGGAGGAGCTCGCCAAGCTCCCCGTCGAACAGCTCCACCCCGCGCTCGCCAGCGAGATGGTCTCGCTCGTCGAAGAGAGCACCGAGCCAATGATCGCCGGCGTCACCATGATCAAGCTCCTCAGCATCGTGGCGATCGTCATCTCCTTTTCCCTGGCCGTGCTGGCGCTGCACTTCTGGTCCCGACACAAACTGTCACGACGCTTCCTGCTGGCGAGCTGGACCATAGGATTTCTGCTCCCCTTCCTCATCTCGCTGCTGCCCATTCGCCTGCTCCTGGCCGAGGTGGATCCACCAAGCCATGTCCTGGGCATGCCCATCGATCCGAGTGTGTTCAAGGAGCTCATGAGCCGACTGGAGCTGGAGATTGGCTTGGGCTATGGTCTGTACATGTTCGTCATCCTTGCCCCGGCGGTGCTCACCATCTTTCCCGCGATGATCCGCGCTGGCTTGTACACCAAGACCTTGCTGCCTCAGAGCCCTGTTCCCGGCTGGGTGAGCATTGTGGTGCCTGTATTCTATGTCATGCTCATCTTTGCTTTCTTCGCGCTGCTCAACCAGATGGCTGGTGATGTTCTGATGCTGCTCGGCCTGCTGCTGCTCGCGGCCTCACCCCTCGCCTATCTGCTCAAGGCCAAGCAGCTCGCCGCTCCACTCGCCCCGGAGGAGGTGTTTCCCGCGGTGCGCGGGGTACGCATCCTGGCGCTGAGCTTGGCCCTGGCCGCGGCGGTGGTGCTGCTCGTCTTCGTCTTCAACTCGCCTCTCATCGAGGCGCTCGAGTTCGTGAGTCCTTTCAGTCTGCTGCAGATGAGCGTCGACTTCGTGGCCAAGTATTTCCTGATGACCTTGGTGGGTTGCGATCTCCTGGTGCGGCTGCTCACGGCTACCCGCAACCTTCAGCTCGACAACGCACGCGCCCGCAGTATTCGCGAAGGGCTCTCCGAGCGGCTCAACCAACTCACCCAGCTCGAAGATTGACGAGCACCTCAAAGAGAAAGGGGATTTCAACCGCCGAGCTGGCAGAGCAGCGCAGAGGAGAGCAGAGGAGAGAGAGATAAGGAATTCGCAATATTGACCTGTAGGGGCGCACCTGCGTGTGCGCCCTCCATGGATTCTGCATACACCTCGTGCGAGTCCTGACCCCGGTGTCGTGCACGATGCCCAAGGCCTCGGTCGGCTGGCTGGAAGTCGGCCCCACGTTTGGGTCTGCGCCTTCCCGCGCCGGGTGCAACCCCCTCGCCTGGTTCAGTGCGTGGTCGTGCGTTGTTGACCTGCGCAGTACATGGTCGGTGGTGCTGGGCATGCCTTGTGGGTGCGGGAATTGAACCTGCTTGACGAAGCCCCTTCCGCCAACCATGCCGGCCTTGGCCCGCCGGCGGGCTCGCACTCGCCACCAGCACGAGGGGGCGCTCAGTGCGCCTCGAGCAGCTCGATCATCCAGTTCTGCTCCTGGATGCGGGCGTCGAGCTCGCGCAGTTTTTTGGCCAGCTTGTCTGCCTCCTGTTGCAGCATGGCGACGGAGACGGTGCTGCGGAAACGAATCTCGGAGCGGGTGCTGACCGCTTGGGTAATGGTGGCAGCCTGGGCGAGGTCACGGTAGACGGCTTGGCGTTGCTTGAGCATGTCTCGCTCGGCCAGGGCGGCGGTCATGGGCATGCCCAGCACCGTCGCGCTGGCGTTGGTGAGGTTGATGCGCACGATGAGCTCGACCAGCTCGCTGGCCCCCGATTCGTATTCTGCCAGGAGCGTCTGTGGTTCCTCGGCAGGTGTGTCGCCATCCTGCACTTTGGCGTTTCGCAGCATCCGCGCCTTGAGCTGCTCGAGGCGCTTCTGCAAATCCGCGCGGATCGTCAATGCTTCGGCCAACTTCATGCTGCCTCCCTGCGTCGGTATCAGCGCCTGTCGATGCCCCAACCGAGAGGCTAGCACAAATGTGAGCGAGCGGCAGCTCTCGCCTGACATGGCGCGGCAATTCTGCCATACTCCAAAAGACGCCGGGCGAGGCGCTGGCGTTCCCAAGGAGGACCCGGTCGTGCCCAAGCTCCGTACGCGCTTTGCCCGCTCGCTTCGTCTGGTTGGCGTCGCGCCACTGCTCTTGCTCTTGTCCGTGCCCGTCCTCTACGCCGATCCGCTCGAGCTCGAGCCGCTGCAACGGCCGGATGCATACTGTCCTGTCCGTGACCCCAGCGTCATGGGTGAGGACCTCTCCCCGGCGCTGCTCTCCCTTGCTGTCGAGCACGGCCGCGCAGCGCGTCGAAACGCCTTCGCCCGTGAGCTCCAACCTGCGCGACCCGGTGCGCTCTCGGGCAAGCGCATCGCGCTCAGCCCAGGGCACGGCATCACCATCCAGGACAACGGCTCCTGGGGCTGGCAGCGCGACCTCACCCAAAACCTGCGCGAGGATATCCACAACAACCAGTGGGCCATCGACTTTCTCATCCCCATGCTCGAGCGCGCTGGCGCCGAGGTGATCAACGTGCGTGAGCGCAGCTATCAGGAGCACGCCGTCGTCCTCGACAACAGCGGCCCTGGCTACAGCGAGAGCGGCACCTGGGCCGATGGAGCCTCGGCTGGCTTCCAGGGCGGCTACCGCTATGCCTACCTCTCCGCCGAGGCCGACGCCCGCGCCGCCTGGAGCTTCGAGCTCCCCGAGAGCGGCGTCTACCCGGTCTACGCCTTCTATCTCTCCGGCACCAACCGCAGCGCTGCCGCCCAATTCGCCATCGAGCATGCCTTTGGACGCAGCGAGGGCAGCCTCGACCAGTCCGATGTCCTGGTCGAGACCTGGGCCACCGCGGTCTACCCCAACACCCCACCCCACTCCAACGCCAACCGCGAGCCCGCCGCACTCTGGCGCTACCTCGGCAGCTACCCCTTCCGCGCCAACACCAGCTACCGCGTCGAGCTCAGTAACCAAGGCCTCGACCCCGAGCAGGTGGTCATCGCCGACGCCATCCGCATCGGCGGCGGCCTGGGCGAGGTGCCCAATGGCAGTGGCCAGGTCTCGGGCCAAGCGCGCTGGGCCGAGTCTGCTGCCACCTACCTGCAGTGGCTCGACGTGCCGGCGTGGATGAAGGTCGGCGACGTATCCAGCAGGCCGCTCTACGCCATCTACCGCGGCGTCGACATGTACCTCGGCATGCACACCAATTGCTGCAACAGCTCAGGCACCTCGACCTGGGTCTGGTACCCCACCATGTACGTCTCCGAACCTTCGTGGGCCGCTGGCCACGCCACATCCAACCTGCCCCCTGGCACCTACGAGCTCGCCAAGGGCCTGCAGCGTGAGGTGGTCGCTCGCGTGCGCGCCCGCTACGACGCCAACTGGCCCATGGGCTCCAACCTGCAAGGCGCCGATTTCGGGGAGCTGCGCGCCATTCGCAACGCCTGGTACGAGGATGTGAACACCCACCACATCGACCCGCCCATGGCGATCCCTGCGGCCCTGATGGAGTTCGCCTTCCACGACACCGCCTACGACGCTCGGCTCATCAGGGAGCAGGGCTTCCGCGAGGACATCGCCCGCGGCATGCTGGTCGCCGTCTTGCGCTTCTACGGTGGCCCCGACGCCGTCCTGCCCCCCTTGCCGCCGCAAGCCATCTCCGCCCAGGTCGAGCCCGCAGGGCTGCGCTTGAGCTGGCAGCCCCGCAGCGACGCGCTCGCGCCCCAAGCCGAGGCCAGCGGCTACCGTATCTATCGCTCCAACGACGGCGAGCTCTTCGGCGACCCCGTCGAGACCAGCGAGACCAGCATCCTGCTGCCACTCGACGCTTGCGCGCCGCTCTACGTCAAGCTCAGCGCCTTCAACCAGGCCGGCGAGAGCCTCGATTCAGCGGTGCTCGTGGCGCAGCGCCCACACCCTGGTGGCGCTCGCATCCTCTACGTCGACGGCGTCGATCGCGAGGTCAAGCAGGTGCAGGACCCCAACAACCTCCGCAGCTACGCCCGAATCTACGGCCCAGCGCTCACCGACGCCTTGCCCGGTGCCGGCATCGACACCTGCACCGACGAGCTGGTCGCGCAGGTCACCGCAGCGCAGGACTATGACCTCGTGGTCTGGGCCACTGGCGAGACCTCGGTGCGTGATGGCTCGCTGGACGCGGCCGAGCAGAGCGCGCTGCGTGCGCTGCGCGAGCAAGAGGTGCCCGTCCTCTTGAGTGGTGCCGAGCTCTACTGGCACCTGGCGACGCAGGCGGGCGAGCAAGACCGCCTCTTCGTCGAGCAGGTGCTGGGCGTGGGCTTCGTTGATGACGACGCGAACAGCACCACTGTCGACGCCAGCTCTCTATCGCTCCCGTCGGCGCTCGCTTTCGGCGATTGCTCTGCCGACGCGGTTTGCGTGGAGTATCCCGATGTGCTCGCCCCCCTCGCCGGTGGCAGCGTGCTGCTCTACTACCCTGGCGGCGGCGCTGCGGCGGTGCAGGCGGCGGGTGGGCTAATGATCAATGTGGGCTTCCCGCTGGAGAGCGTGGCCGAGCCGAGCCAGCGGAAGGCCTTGATTAGCGCTCTCTCTGCGCTCTTGTTGAATCCAGCGCTGGCTTCGCATGAAGTCTGTGAGGAAGAGCTCCTCGAGGACGAGGAGCTCGAGGAGCTGGATGAGGTGGAACCTGTCGAGCAGCTCGAGGAGCTGGAGCAGGCCGAGCTGGTGGAGGCGTCGCCTGAGACTGTGGAGGATGGTGAAGAGCTTGATACCGTTGAGGGTGCTGAGCTCGAGCCTGCAGAGGATGTGGCAGAAGGCGAGCTGCAGCCCGAGGCGTTGCAGCCGCAGGTCGAGTCGGGTTGTGGCTGCGTGCTTGGCACGCAGGCAACGCGCCCTGGGTGGGCCGTTGTGTTGGCGCTGAGCTTGGGGCTCGCGTTGCTTCGTCGGCGCCGCGCTGCGGCGCACCGAGCGCAAGCCTCGTCAAGAGACTGAAACAGAGCTATGAACACTGATGTGGTACGAGAAGGTTGTGTGGTCAGCGTGGATTTCACCGCTTCCGACGCCGATGGTCGCGTGATCGACCAGACGCCGCCCGAGGAGCCCCTGCGCTTTCTCTTTGGAGCGGGCAATTTGCTCTCTGGCCTCGAGCGGCAGCTCGCAGGGGCCAAGCTAGGGCAGCGACTGCGTATCGCCGTGCCGCCCGAGGAGGCCTATGGCCTGCGTGACGGCGAGCCGCAGGCGGTGCCGCGTGACGTGTTCCCTGCCGATATTGAGCTCGTCGTGGGTTACAAGTTCATGGCGCGCTCGGATGATGGACATCCTTTTCCGCTGTGGGTGACGGCGCTCGAAGAGAAGACCGTCTACGTCGATGCCAACCACCCGCTGGCCGGACAAACCCTGTATTTCGATGTGAAAGTCGTCGCCATTCGACCAGCCACGGATGACGAGTTGCAGACTGGTTATGCGCACAATGGCTGTGCCGCGTGTCGTCCTTGAACTTGGGGGAACAGGCCAAGTGCCCAATCGACAAGAAGTCGAGCTGATGAGCAGCGTTGAGCGACCTGAGGGAGAGCCGAGCGTGACTTCAACTGCGCTCAGGGTGGGGTGATGAAGCAGAAGCAACAGGCCATATTCGCATTCCAACTGGCTTTCTGGCACCTGGCTCGACGTGGAGGCTTGTTGCTCTCGCTCCTGCTGCTTTCGCTCGTTGCAGGGTGTACTTTCGACGCCAGCGCGATGAAGCGTTGCACGAGCGACAGCGAGTGCGCTGACTTCGAATACTGCAACCTCGAGTTCAATGTGTGCTTGGCCAAGGGGGACGCCGAAATCGACACCGAGGAGGCAGAGACCGAGCTCGACAGCGTCGAGGACAGTGAGCTCGAGCTCGACGTCGAGGACGACAAGCCCGAGACCTGCGCCTACTGCAGCGCTGAGGAGTGCTGCGACGGTGTCTGCGTGAACCTCAAGAATGACGCCCGCAACTGTGGGGTCTGCGGCAACCCCTGTGGCGAACGAGAGGTTTGCCTAGGCGGAGCTTGCACCTGTCCGGCAGGCACTGAGACCTGTGGCGAAGAGAAGTGCATCGACCTGCTCAGTAACAAAGAACACTGTGGAAACTGCGAAACGCGCTGCGACTACAACTGCTACCAAGCGGTGTGTAGCTGTGGACAGGGCTACTGTGTGCCGCCCCAGGAGTGTTGCGAAAATCCCCTTGGAAAAGACACCGACCCCACAAACGACGACTTCATCTGCTTCAATCTGCAGGAGGATCCCTACAACTGTGGTGGCTGTGGGGTGGAGTGCGGGGAAGGTGAAGTGTGCTTTGAGGGGAAGTGCACCTGTGGTGACCAGCCTGGTGCCGAGGGGCCATTCTGCACGCAGCCCAATACCTATTGTTGTGCCGATGCGGCAGGGGATGGCGGCGTCCTGGGGAGCTGTTTGAATGAGGGGGAGCCCTGCCTGTGTGGCGGAACCGAGCGCTGCGAAGGAGGGACCTACTGCTGCAACGTTGCGGACCAAGACCAGTGCGTGGAGAGCACCACTGAGCACTGTGGCCCAGGCTGCCGCATGTGCCCAGACCCGAACATGGTCTGTGAGTACGACTTGTGTCGCTGTCCTGCAGAGCTGCCCAACAACTGCGATGGCGTGTGCGTCAATGTCAAGGACGACAACGACAACTGTGGTGCGTGCGGGACCACCTGCACCGACGGGGCTCTGTGCTGTGAACGGACGTGTTTGTCGCCCGAGGAGCTGCAGAGCAACCGGCATCACTGCGGGAGCTGCTACAACGGATGCAGCTCGAGCCAGGACTGCTGTGGTGGGGCCTGTGTCGATGTCTTGGCCGACAGCAACAATTGTGGGGCGTGTGGCAATGTTTGTTTGCCGACCCAGACCTGCAGCAATGGTCAGTGCCTATGCCCCGAGAACCTGGTTGATTGTGGAAATGCTTGCGTGAACCTGAGCGATGACGAAGCGCATTGCGGGTCTTGTGGGACCCCCTGCGCTGGCAATCAAATGTGCTGCAGTGGGCAATGCAAGACGCTTGGCACCGATCAGGCTTGCCAGAATTGCACGCCCTGTGCTCCCGGAAGCAAGTGCTGCGGCGGCGTCTGTGTGGACACCCGGAACAGCGTGATGCACTGCGGGGGGTGCAACACTCCTTGCCAGGCCGGGTGGGCCTGCTGTGATGGTGTCTGCCGCCAGGGCTGCGGCGTTTGCACCGACTGCGTCTCTCCGCTGGTGTGTTGTGCCGACGAGGACTGCGCCGACCTTCAGACCTCAGCAAGCCACTGCGGTGGTTGCGGTCAAGCCTGCCCACAGGACCACATCTGCTGCGGTGCCACCTGCCACAATGGCAACCAGAGCCTCGAGCATTGCGGGGCTTGCAATGTGCCTTGCGTAGGCACGGCACCTGTCTGCTGCTCTGGGAGCTGCTCCCCCGATTTGCTCAGCGATCCCAACCACTGTGGTGCCTGTGGCGTCTCTTGCGGCAGCGGCGAGGACTGTTGCCCCGATGGTGGGGGCAGTGCGGCCTGTTACAACCTCAGCTCGGACACCAACAACTGTGGAGCTTGTGGTGTCTCTTGCGGCAACGGCCAGAGCTGTTGTCCCGGTGGGGCTTGTCTCAACCTCAGCTCGGATAACAACAACTGCGGTAGCTGCGGTCGTCGCTGCGGCGGCGACGAAAAATGCGAGAACGGCGATTGCAAGGGCGAGGGCTGTCAGCTCTTCAGCGGACGTGCTCAGATGCCGCTCTGGTTCTTGTTGTTGGCGCTGGGCTTCTGGCGCCTCGATGCGCGCCATTCGCGGCGGCGCCGAAAGGCCTGAGCGATTGCATTCGCTCGCTTTCGATCCAAGCTGGGCGTAGGGGCGTAGTTTTTCCACAGGTCGACGTCTCGCGCAGAGCTCGATCGCCAACTGAGAACCACACTGAGGCGCAACGCTTGCGGGCAATGCGAGCTCGTGCTCGAGTAGCCCTGAGCTATGCGGGCAATAATATGAACTCAAAGGGATTCCAAAGGGCACAGCCCTTTGGCGGGGTGTGGTGCAGCGCCCCACAATCGTATTCCAATTCCCCAAACCACCAACGACAACAGCTTCTGGTCAAGGTGGCGGCGCTGTTCGCAGCGCTGCTGCTGGCTGCGTGCGGTCCTTTTCCCCAGGACGACGTGCAGCGCGCGCTCTACGACGACCTCAGGATCATCGTGCAGAGCCATGAGACCACCGAGTGGCTCATCGACGAGTACGAAATCCAAGACCTCGCGCCCTCGGTGCTGCAGTCGGTCTGTCAGGTGGAGCCTGCACAACGACAGGCGCTGCGCGCTTGGCTGTCAGGCGAAATCGAGCGGCAGGGCGGCCCTGCCCGTGAAGCTTGGGAGCGAGAGGGGAGGGAGCTCTCGGCAATCTCGCGCTTGCTCTCACTCGAGCGGACACTGCTGGCGTTGGACTGGGCAGATTCGGTGGCCCAAGAGAAGTGCCCCTTCTACCTGCTCCCTGATGCCGACTTCGCCGGTGTTCACGGCAATGCAGCTCGCTTCGTGCTGCTCGCCGAGAGCTCTGGCGGCGGCGCGATGTTCATCAGGGACGGGACACTGCGCTTTGGCGGTGGCGGCGCTGGGCGCTTGCTCGCTGGCGCAGGGCTCGACCCCTCGTGGACGCTGGCCGCAGGAGCCGAGTTTGGAGGTGGCGGCGCCTTTGCCCTCGATGACTTCGACAACCCGACCCTGAGCGCGACCGCCTTCGCCGCACTCCCGGTCCTGCTCAGGTTCCGCGATGAAACCGTGATCTACGACCTGGATCTGGCGCCCCTCTCGATGCTGAGCACAGACTCCTTCGAGTGGCCGCCAGCCGTACGGGTGGCCGTTGGCGCAGGCGTCGTCACGCCGCGCATCGCTGGCTTCATGCCCACCATCGTGCTGCAGCTTGGCTATGAGTGGCACCCTCCCGAAGACGGCGGCGAGCCGTGGCATGTGCTGCGCGTGGGCACGAGGATCGGTGTGGACCTCGATTTTTGAGGGCGCCTGCGCCAAAGGGGCACCGCCGTTTGGTGCTCATCACGGCTGTGCTACAATGAGATAGCTGGCCAGCCTCGCGCTGCGCGAGTTGCCTCGATGGACCAGCAGTCCAGGATCTCGTCATTTTGCGGGTGACACGTGCCAGAGAAGCCGAATTTGCATCGCCTTGCCGAGAGCCGCAGCCTTGCTTTGCATCGCGAGCTCTTTGGCATTCGTTCGCTCTCGCGAGACCCTCGCAGCGCTGCGCAGGCGCATCGGATGCGCCCGCGACAGACGCTGACTCGTGCCTCGCTTCGCTCACTTGTTGCCCGACTCCGTGCACAGCCTGCTCTGCTGCAGAAAGCCAGTGCTCGTGTGGCCGAGAGGCTGAAGACCGGAGCAGTGCACCCCGAATACGCCCGAGCTTGGGCTCGGCTGCTCAGTGGACCCGCCGAGGAGCTGTTTGCTGTCCTCGTCGATCCCCCAACTTCGTCAGGTCGTAGGTGACCATTGCCAGAGAAGCCAAATCTGCATCGCCTTGCCGAGAGCCGCAGCCTTGCTTTGCATCGCGAGCTCGTTGCCAGACTCCGTGCACAGCCTTCTCTGCTGCAAAAAGCCAGTGCTCGTGTGGCCGAGTGGCTGAAGACCGGAGCAGTGCACCCCGAATACGCCCGAGCTTGGGCTCGGCTCCTCAGTGGACCCGCCGAGGAGCTGTTTGCTGTCCTCGTCGATCCTGGGGAGCAGGCTCGTGCCTTGAGACAGTGTACGCCCTTCGCCGGAATCGTGGAGCCACGCGAGCGCTGGCGCATCTGGCGGCAAGCGCGCAAGGCCTTCGATGAGGAGTCTGCACCGTGAACCGAGCTCAGCTCGAGCACCTCATTCGAGCAGCCGCGACCATTGCAGACGACGACGAGCTCATCGTCATCGGCAGCCAGTCCGTGCTGGGACAATTCCCAGAGGCACCGAGCGAGCTGCTCGTGTCGATGGAAGCCGACCTGTTTCCACGCAACCACCCCGAGCGTTGGGACCTCATTGATGGCACCATTGGCGAGGGCTCTCCGTTCCACGAAGCGTTCGGCTACTACGCACAAGGGGTGGACGAGACGACCGCAACCTTGCCCACAGGCTGGCAGCATCGCCTCGTACCCGTACACAACGCCAACACGCGCGGTGCCACCGGCTGGTGCCTCGAGCTGCACGACCTCGCCATTGCCAAGTACGTCGCGGCTCGAGACAAAGACCTCCGCTTTCTCGAAGCTGCGGTCAAACACGGCCTGCTCGACCTGCCGACGCTGCTCGAACGACACGCGCAGACCTTGCTCACAGCCGCAGAGGGCAAGCGCGTGGCGGGCCTCATCGAGCGCCACTTCGCGCTGCTTCGGTGAGGCCATAGACAGTGAGCGAAGGCCACATGTGCTCGACCGATGCCTCGGCTCAGCGTTTCGAAACGAGCACGCCACTTGCTTTGTCCATCGCTTCCGTGCATTGTGGAATATGGCTCTCATCTGTGCTCCGTTCAACCCGCCTCTCAATGCGCTGCTTCTCTCGTATCCTGCGCAGTCATCGCAGCGACACAGTCGTCTCGTCAATAGGCCAAGCGCCTAATCGACAGGAAGTAGGGGCGGACCTGCGTGTCCGCCCTCCTTGGATACGTGCCACTACACTGGCAAAGCTGCAATTCTCGCCGACGAGAGCCATGCCTCCACCGCAAGGAGAACACCGCCATGAAGAAGAGCGCGCTGACCACCGTAGGCCTACTGCTCCTGTTGGCGACGGCCTGCGACGACCAACAGGGCCCGTCCCCGTGTAATCCGGAATACTGCCCGGCTGGCTGCGTCGACGGTCGCTGTCCAGAGCCCGAGTATGTCCTCGAAGGGCACGGCCGACCACCGCTCGATCTGCTCTTCGTCGTCGACAACTCGAGCTCGATGTGTGAGGAGCAGGCCAGTTTGCTCGAGGCCTCCAAGCTCTTCCTCGAGACCGTCGCCAGCTTCGGCATCGACTTTCATATCGCCGTCGTCACCACCGACATGGTCGATACACTTGGCGGTGTCGGGCGCTTTCGCACGAGGCCGGGCAGCTATCAAGACAACATCTCGCGCTGCAGTGTCTCCGCGCCCGAGTTGAGCTACTGCGACGAGCTCTCGCTGACCCCGTACCTCTCCTCGGAAGACTACCGCGAGGCGCAAAGCTTGCAGCTCGACGCAGCCATGCTGCAACGAGACTTCGCGTGCATGGCCATGACAGGCATCGACGGCGACGGTGTGGAGATGGGGCTCGAGACGATGAGCCGCGCCCTCACCAGCGGGGTCAACCCTCCCGACTTCCTTCGGCGCGGTTCCATCCTGGCCATCGTCTTCGTCAGCGACGAAAACGACTGCTCGGACAACACCTTTGGCCAGGTGCCAGGCGAGGTCTACAGCACAGGTGACGCAGGCTGCGAATACAACCGAAATATCGAGGATAGCTGTCTCTACGCCCGCGACGACAACGACGGTCTGCTCAACGAGGGGCCCATGCTCAGCTACGGCGACGAGCGCAAGAGCGCGCGTCAGTGGTGCAGCGAGGGTGATCCCGTCGCAGTGAGCGCGCTCCAAGACTCCCTCGAGCTGCTCTGCCCAAGCGGCGGCTGCACCAACAAGCTCAAAACCCGGCGCAGCTACTACAACGCCATCACCGAGCTCGTCGCGCGACGCGATGGCCTCTGCAAAGAGGGCGCTGCAACGTGTGAGGTCGACAACCAGAGCAGCTGGCAGACCGCCGACGCTGCCGACCTCGACCTGGCCCTCGCCGCTCAGAACGTCATCGTTGCCACCATCATCAACCCCGACCGCGGCCGTCGCTTCCTCGAGACCGAGGAGATCGATGGCGCCGTGTGTGGCGACGCTGGCACCGCAGGCTATCGCTACCAGCTCTTTGCCGAGATGTTCCCGGTCAACCGCCGCATCGTCTTCCCCATCTGCGAGAACGACCTGCCCACTTCGTTCGCTCAGGCATTGGAAGAAATCACCACTGTCGTCGGCAAGTCGATCGACTCCATCTGCCTGCGCTGGCGACCAGCGACCTGCGACACGGACGAAGACTGCCCCACCGGAGAGAGCTGCGCCGAAACGGAATACCTCGCAGGCACCGACTACGCCTTCCGACTCTGCAGCGGCTTCGCGGTCACCATCGAGAGTGAGCTGAGCGACGGCAGCCGGGTCCCGCTGGTCGAGGGGGTCGATTTCAAGGTCAACTACACCCAGTGCTCCTACATTTCGCCGTTGGGTTTAGAGTTCCTCAATCCTCTGCCCGGGGGAGCGCGCTGGATCATCTCCTACCCCAGAGCGCAGTAGCTCGTCGTTGTGGCAGGCTGTAGAGCCTGCCACGCATGCTTGTTGCCAAGCTGCACGGTGGTGAGCCCAGTGCTTCCAGTCCGCGCCCAAACGAATGCCGCCGCCACTTGCACCTTGATTCCCCTCCACGGCTCTGACAGTCTGCTCGCCGCCTGCTTATGATGGGAGCAGCCGATGTCTGAGATCCTCCTCAATCTTGGTGAGTACGACGGCGAGGCGCTGCTCGTCCCCGCGCCAGCCGTGCTCACGGGGCGCAGCGCCGTCATCGGCATGAGCGGCTCTGGCAAGAGCCACCTGCTCGGCGTCCTCTGTGAAGAGCTCTGTGCGGCAAACCTGAGCTTCGTCGTGCTCGACCCAGAAGGCGAGTACCAGAGCCTCAAGGAAAAGTACGAGGTGGTCTGGGCTTCACGACGGACAGGCGCAGACGTCAAGCTCAAGGTCGACGCGTGCAAAGGACTCGCGCAGGCGGTGGCCGAGAAGGGCGGCAGGCTCATCCTCGACACCTCCGACTCCGACGATGAGCTCGCCATCGCCTCGGCCTTCCTCTCCCAGCTCTACGAGGTGGCCTCAGAGGTCAAGCGCCCCCTCGCCGTCATCGTCGAGGAGGCAGATCGCTTCGTCCCACAATCCTCCGGTAACGGCGTGCCTGAGCTGCTCGAGATCAGCCGCCGCGGCAGAAAACGTGGCATTGGCCTGCTCATCGCCACGCAGCGGCCAGCC
Organism: Myxococcota bacterium; assembly: GCA_034002465.1. Classification (GTDB taxonomy): domain Bacteria; phylum Myxococcota_A; class Bradymonadia; order UBA4248; family JAVFAO01; genus JAVFAO01. The sequence continues at coordinate 3,901 of JAVFAO010000002.1, read as the reverse complement.
ATGGTCGACAAAAACGTGCTCTCCCAGTGCGCCAACCAGCTCGTCGGCAAGCTGCGCTCGCAAAACGACCTCGCCGCGGTCAAGCTCTTCTTCGAAAACAATGAGCGATTGCGAAGCCTTGCCGAGCTGGAGCGAGGCCAGTTCTACGCCATGGGCGACTTCGTCAAATCGTCCAAGCTGTTCATGGCCCGCGGCAGACACACCACCCATCAAGGCCGAACACCAGAGCTGGGGGAGGCACAGAGCTTCAATGTCGACGACTTCGTGACGGACATCCAGGCGGGCGATGGTGGCCCTGCAAGCGAAGCGACCGAAGCGCTGCGCCCAGCACGTGAGCAAGCGGCACCAAAGACCGAGACCGCAGAGGAGGTTGAGCTCAGTGAGTCTGAGCTGGTCGAGAAGGCGACGCAGCCTGCGAGTGCCAAACGGGCCAAGGCGCCCAAAGCCGCGCCGGTGCTGGAGGAGGAAGACGAAGAAGGCGAACTCGAAGAGGAGACGCTGCCACAGGTGACGACCCGTGAGAAGGCGGCGGTCATCGCGCGTCTGGAGTTCTCCCTGACCGAGGCGGCGGCGCGGGACCTCGCCGAGCGACATGTGTCGAAGACCTTGTTTTCTTCGCAGCCCAAGGAGAGCGTCGAGAGCTTCGACGCGGTGTACTGGCCGATCTTGCATTGTCACCTGCAGACCTCGCGGCGCGGTTTCTTTGGTCTCAAGGTGGTGCGGGTGGACAGCGCCTGGGACGGGGTGTTCTCGACGGTCTTGCGTTTCGATGGTGTCGATGCCAAGGAGGTGGCGCATTTCGAGCCGCGTCTGATTGGGTTGAGCCAGGACCATCTTCGTATTCTGGACGAGCTGCGATCGAGTGATTTGAGCGCTCAGGATTTGGCGTCGCGCACGGGAATCGAGCTGTCGACGACGCGTTCGGCGGTGTTGCGGTTGAGGAAGCGCAAGCTGATCGTGACGGCGGGCAGGGCGGGTCGGGCGCATCTGTATCGGCCTATCGTCGCGATTGAGAAGCTCTCCCTCTCGGATTTGGATACGAAGATCCCTGGCTATGATCGGGGCGCTCCGCGGCCTGGTGCGAAGGTGCTCGACATGCGGGTGAGGGAGGAGAACATCGCGAGTTTGGTGCAGGGGCTGATCGACAACGCGCAGGTGATCAGCAGTCACGCGTTGCATTTGCCGTTTTATCTCTGTCGGCTGCGGCACAAGAGCAAGCAGACGCTGAGGGGGGTGCTGATTCACGGGATCACGGGCTCGGTGCGTAAGCTCACAGCAGAGCAGCTCGCGCAGCTCAAGGTCTGAGCGCACCTCAATACGCCCATCAAAGGGATTCCAAAGGGCGAGCCCTTTGGCGGGGTTTGGGGCAGCGCCCCAAAAAGAAGGCGAGCCGCGCGCAGCGCGCAAGCCGAGCTGAGGGGGCGAGCCGCGCGCAGCGCGCAAGCCTAGCGGGCGCGCCGCGCGCCGCGCGCAAGCCAAGACGAGCCGGTGGGCCGCGCGCAGCGCGCAAGCCTAGCGGGCGCGCCGCGCGCCGCGCGCAAGCCAAGACGAGCCGGCGGGCCGCGCGCAGCGCGCAAGCCTAGCGGGCGAGCCGCGCGCCGCGCGCAAGCCAAGACGAGCCGGCGGGCCGCGCGCAGTGCGCAAGCCTAGCGGGCGAGCCGCGCGCAGCGCGCAAGCCCAAGTTCGGCCGGAAGGCGCAGAGCAAGGCGTGGGGCAGGCTTTCCAGCCTGCCACCCGAGGCCCAGCGCACGCTTGCCGAGGTCCCGAAACCCGAAGCCCGAAGCCCGAAACCCGAAACCCGAAACCCGAAACCCGAAGTCACGGAGCGGGTTCCCCCGCAACGCGCGGAGGAGCTGGAGAGAGCGCAGCGAACGACAGCTAGGGGTCAACCCGCTGCTCCCCTCACTCGGGTAGCGCCTTCTTCTTCTTCTCTTCGGCTGCACCTGCAATCTCGACCCCGACACCACCAAAGAGGGCAAAGCCGGTGAGATGAATGCGCTTCTGTCCAGGCTGAGGGGGCTGGTCGAAGGTGGGCAGATCGACGCCGCCAAGAATGCCGACGATGTCGCTGGTGACGTGCATGTCCTTGGGTACGATCAGCTTGGCACCCCCCATGAACGCGAAGACACTGATGTGCACCTCTTCTCGGTCCATCTTGGCGCAGCTGAAGTCGAGCTCAGCACCACCCATGACCGTGAACAGGTCGAGCCGCGGGGGCACCTCCCAGTAGCCTCGACGAATGAAGCCCGAGAAGACTGCGATCCCGGTTTGACCGGTGTTGGCGCTGCTCGTTGGAGCGAGGGCGTGTCCCGTGCTGGGTCGCGCTGCGGGGGGCTGCGCAGGCGCCGGTAGGGCGATGGCGTGGCCGAAGGTGTCCATCGGCCGCAGGCCCTCCATCACCGCATCCAACTGCTTTTGGTTCTTGGCATTTTCGGCTGCCTCGACGCGACGCTCGAACTCGTCCATGCCAATCGCGCTGTAGGCGAACTGGTTGCGCAACTGCAAAACGACGCGCTCCCGGGCGGCCGAGAGCTGAGGATCGACGACGGCCACCCCTTCGGCGGTGGCCGCCAACTCCTGAGAGGGACTGGGGGTCGTTGGCTCCTGCGGACGCTTGGCCAGCTCCGGGAGCTGTGCTGTCCACCAGCGGGTGGCGTCCTCCTCGGTCCAGGCACCACCCAGAGGAATGGCCGCGAGCTGACTGCGTACGGCGGCGATGCTCGCCGGCCGTTGCTCAGGGGTCTTGGCCAGGCAGCTCAGGATCAGCGTATCCATACCCGGGGGCAGGGGGCGCCCAAGACGCTCCGAAGGGGCTTGCGCTGGCGCATTCAAGTGGCCGAGCAGGGTCTCCAAGGCCGTCTCGCCTTCGAAGACGAGCTGTCCCGTGAGTAGCCAATAGGCCAGGCAGCCGAAGGCATAAATGTCGGTGCGGACGCCGATTTCGAGCTTCGAAAGGGCCAGCTCTGGGGCCATGAAGGCGGGAGTGCCTGCGGTGATGTTGTCGGCGGTGAGCTGGCTTGCGTCCTTGCCTCGGGCCAAGCTCTTGACGAGCCCGAAATCGAGGACCTTGACGAAGTCGTACTGCAGGCCCATGCGGCAGGCGAAGATGTTGGCGGGCTTGATATCCCGGTGGATCATCCCCTGATGGTGGGCCTCGGCCAGGGAGTCGCAGACCTGCAGCAGCAGGGACACCGCGCGGGGCGGCGGCAGCGCACCAAAGCGGCTGACCAGGCTGTTGGTGTCGAGCCCGTCGAGCAGCTCCATGGCATAGTAGAGGGTGCCGTCCTCGGCGGTGCCAAAATCGAAGAGGCGGATGGTGTGTGGGGAGCTGAGCGAAGCGGTGATCCTGGCCTCGCGCTCGAAGCGCTTGAGCAGGCGGGAGCGCTCGGCCTCGTTCTGCGCGCCCAGCGCCTCGGGCCGAATGAGCTTGACCGCAGCAGGGCTGTCCAGGCTCTCGTGCTCGGCCCGCCAAACCTCGCCCATGCCGCCTTGGCCAATGCGTTCGAGCAAGCGGTAGGCTCCCAGTTTGCGTGTGCTCATGTGTGCCTCAGTCGTCGGGAGGGCAAGCGCCGCTCTCGTCTGCGCTTTGCACCAAGCGGCCTCACTCGTCAAGCCGAGAGTGCTCAACAACATTGTCGAGCAGCCGAGTCGTACGGGGCCCTGTCTGGCGCATTCGCGGAACTGCATGTGGCTTGTTTCTCGGCGAATTCCAGATCGTTGATAGAGGCGCGAAACTCAAAGCGCTGAAAGCGGGATAGACTTGATACTTGGGGGACCTCTGGCTATCGTGCAATGGAAATGAAGGGCGCGGTCGCCCTGTGTAGAGGAGCTACCAATGGATCCGACCTGGGCAAAGAAGCTCGTGGACAGAGTTTGTGCTGATCTGGCGCTGAAGAAGGCT
>JAVFAO010000001.1:0-77906 GCA_034002465.1 Myxococcota bacterium | reverse complement strand
GAGCCCGAAGACGAATACATGGCGGCGATCCCCACTGCTGGGGAGCACGCGGTCTATTTCCGTTTCAGCGTCGATGGGGGACAGCATTGGCGGTTCTGTGATCTCGACGGAAGCTCCGAGGCCGAGCCCTTCTCCATTGCTGGGGCTGCAGCGGCACGCGTCTCCCCAACAGGACAGAGTGTGGACACCATCGACTATTGTCGGGTGTGGCAAACGAGCTTGGACGTAGGCAGTGCAGACCCTGCCCCCATCGTCACGGTCGAGGTCTACGAGTCGAGCTTGACCGCTGGAGGCAACGGTTCGAACGCCGCACAGATTGTGGTCGAATTTGGCTATGGTGCGGCGAGCACCAACCCTGCGCTCGAGGGCAGTCCTGCGCTGCCAGGAGAGTATCAGTGGCGCAACGCGCCCTTCGCGAGAATCGCCAATCCCAACAACTACGAATACGAGACCACAGCCTATCAGAGTGGCTCGCCGCCGCCTGTGGGGAGTTATGGTGTGGTCGCGCGGGCGCGCCGAGCAGACACTGCGCGGTGGACCTATTGCGACACCGACCCGACGACCATGGATTTTCAGATGAGCAAGGTGAGCACCTTGCTCGTCCGCTGAGCCAAGTAGATTCACTCCGCGCATCTCTCGCAGCGCTTGGTCAGCGCAATGGAGGTTTGCGCATTCAGGCGCTCAACTGCAGCCGCAGGAGCCGCAGTGACTGGAGCCTGTGTCGTCCTCTTGCTCAGCCACAATCGAGAAGCCCTGTCGCCAACCAGTGGAGACGTAGTCCACGGAGAGGCCACCGACTTGAGCGAGCAGCGCCTTCTCAGCGATCACCGAGAAGCCTTCGAAATCAGCAACTTCATCTTCTTGCGTAGGCTCATCCAGAGCCAAACCCCATGAGGGGCCCCTTCAGCCAACGCCTGCTAAGTAAATGCGCACGGAAGGTTTCTCCCCTTTGTCTTTGATAGACTGGAGGATCATCTCCTTGGCGCTCTCGGTCACGCTAATCATTCAGTACTCCTCGTTGGGAAAACAGTGGCCGAGCGGCAGGCGTATGCCCGCAGACTCGGCCAAAGTATATGCAGTCGAGAGAATCCTGCCAGTGGGAAAAGCGTGAAAGATCGAGCAGCCGTCAGCTCAGTTGTTGCTTGCATCCTGCTCGCAACCCTTCGGGTTTGCACGACTCTTCGCCATCCATGGCTGCGAGTTCTTGTCGATTTGGCGCTTGACCCGTTTCCCAACTTCTTGTTGATTGGCCGCTTGGCCCGTTTCCCCAAGTTTTCTAGATGAAAGCCTTGCCGGCAGAGCCCAAGACCACCTCGCACTTGTGCTTGTACAGGGCCTTGAGCGCTTCGCGTGCCGGACCGAGGTACTTGCGGGGATCGAATTCTTCGGGCTTCTCGGCGAAGACCTTGCGGATCGCAGCGGTCATCGCGATGCGGCCGTCGGAGTCGATGTTGATCTTGCACACGGCGCTGCGCGCAGCTTCTCGCAGCTGGTCCTCACCGATGCCGACGGCATCCTTCATCTTGCCACCATACTTGTTGACCACGGCGACGAGGTCTTGCGGCACCGAAGAGGAGCCGTGCAGCACGATGGGGAAGCCAGGGATCTGCTTCTCGATCTCTTGGAGGATGTCGAGGCGGATCTTGGCCTCAGTACCGGGCTTGAACTTGTAGGCGCCATGGCTGGTGCCAATGGAGATGGCGAGGCTGTCGACGCCGGTTCGCTTCGTGAAGTCGACGACCTCTTCGGGCTGGGTATAGGTGTGGTGCTCGGCGCTTACATCGTCCTCGACGCCAGCCAACACGCCCAGCTCACCTTCCACGGTCACATCGAACTCGTGCGCGTACTCGACGACCTTGCGCGTCAAGGCGATGTTCTCTTCGTAGGGCAGGTGGGAACCATCGATCATGACCGAAGAAAAACCAGATGCGATGCAGTCTTTGCACAGCTCGAAGCTGTCACCGTGATCGAGGTGCAGGGCGATCGGGACCGCACGCCCCTTGCCGAGCTCGCGCGCGTATTCGACAGCGCCCTGGGCCATGTAGCGAAGCAGGGTCTGGTTGGCGTACTTGCGCGCCCCGGACGAAACCTGGAGGATGACCGGCGACTCGACCTCGCTGCACGCTTGGATGATCGCCTGGATCTGCTCCATATTGTTGAAATTGTAGGCAGGAATGGCATATCCGCCGGTCATTGCCTTGGCGAACATGTCACGGGTGTTAACCAGACCGAGCTCTTTGTAGTGCAGGTTCATGAGGTCCCTTCTCCTGGGCTATGTGTCTGACGGACTGCTGCTCGCCACGACCCTTGCCCCAATTGACTGTCAACTTGCATCCCAACGGGCGAACACTGGTTGCTCTCGTCAGGGAGTCACCCAGGCTCGGCAGCGCAATAGGGCTGGAGCGTGCGGTGCTCTAACGCTGAGGATACACCTCGTTCGACACGGCAGGGCTGCGCTTCTTTGCAGCCTCTTGGGTCGATGCCGCAGAGCCCTCGACCACGAGCCACTCAGCAACACCGACGGCAGCAAACCGCCAAGGTCCTACTATGCTTCTTGAGCCCACATGTCAACCTCGACACGGTGCTTCTCGACGCTCGGCCTGCGCTTCGTCCACGAGGCGCGCCGCCCACTTTCCGCAACACCGCAAGTCCTTGGTCACGCGCAACACCGAAGCGGGCATCCCTGCGCAACAGGGCCCAGACAACAGACGGCAACGAAGCCCGGTATGGTCCTGACGCACGAAACGACCGAGACGTGGGTTGCTCTCGCGCACAGCTTCTCAGCGCGAACGTGCCGAGCTCGAGGCGAGCACCTCGCGCGCACCCACCTGAGACGCCTGCGCATCCAACACCCGCACCCGCTGCCAGCCCCTCTCGAGCAGCGGCACCGCCCACACCATGATCGCGGTCAGGCCCAAACCGGCAGCGACGTCGATGAGGTAGTGGTATCGGAGGTAGAGCGTCGAAAACACGATCGAGAGCACCAGAGGCAGCAACACCCAGAAGGCGCGCCGATGCAGCAGATACGCCATGCCCAGAGTGGTGGTGCTCAACGCAGTGTGGCCGCTTGGGAAACAGTCATGGCGCATCTGCGTCGAATCAAGCAGCCATTGCCGCAGCGAATCTGTCGCCCAGAGCCCATAGAGCTCGAAATCGTAGCTCATCAGGTGTGGGCTCTCCTGCGCGACGAGAAAGGGGCTTCGCAAAGGGATGAGGACATAGCCCAAGGACACCAAGCTCGAGGTGAGCACCACCGCGAGCATGATGGTGGGGAGCTTGTGCCACTTCCTCGAGGCCATCAGGAAGAGCCCCAAGACCAAGGGCAAGATGAAGTAGGTCATGTAGGAAAACTGCAAATACTCCGTCAGCAACGGATGATGGAAGGCCTGCAAAAACTCACTGGCATTGCCACCAAAAAGCATCTTGTCCGTCGCCACGACATAGTGCTCGAGCTTGGGCTGTCCCCAGATGGCCTTCACCGCCAAATGCGCACGTTCATAGAGCAAAGGGCATGATATCGAGGTCAGAGCCACCCGAGCGAGCATCCCGAGCTTGTAGTTCCACGGTCCGAGCTTGAGCGCCGTGAGCACGACCAAGAGGACGAGCACCCCCGACTGTAGCATCTGGGCTTCGTATTCGGCAAAGCCCCTCGCCACGATACTCAGCCCAACTATCGCCAAGACATGGAAAAAGATCAGGCCCATGTCCGAGAGTTCGAATTGTTTGCGCAGCGTTTTCAAGTGCGGCTCCCGATGCGAACGAGCTCGCCGTCCCGCTTCCATCGCTCGAAACATGTAGCAAGCGGTGTTCCAGCTCAGGAGTTTGCGTCGAAAAGGTCGTCAAGGTCTTGCTCTATCTCATCGAGACGCTGCTGGTGGTCCCCCACCAAGGAGCTGGACTGATCGATGCGGTCGCACAAGTCCGTGTGACTGGCCTTGAGCAGCGCCTCGAGCTGCTCGCGATGCGTGTCGATGTGGTGACGCAGCTCATGACGCAGCTCGTAGAGCCCCTTTGTGAGCTTGTGTTGACCTTGACGAACACTGCGTAGTTCACTTCGCAGTGACTCCACGGCCTCGAGCAAGGTGGCCATTTCCGTCTGTTTTTCTGTGCTACGTGTTCGTGGCATGAAGCTTTCCACCTGAGCGAACGCGCGCGCGCTTGGCTTCCTGCCAGAGCGCCTCGAGCGCATCCATCGTGCTGCTCTCGGGGCTCTGACCACGGCTGCGCAAACGCGCTTCCATGTATTCAAAACGACAACTGAACTTCTCACAACACTGGTGCAATGCAGTCTCTGCATCAACGCCCAGCTTGCGCCCAAGGTTGACCAATGCAAAGAGCAGATCCCCAAGCTCCTCGGACACAGCTTCACTGGAGTGCCCCAAGCTGTGTTCGAGCTCGGTCAGCTCCTCGTGAACCTTCTCCAACACCGAGGGCGCATCCTCCCAATCAAAGCCGAGCTGCGCCGCTCGCTCACTCAAACCGAGCGCCCGGCCAATGGCTGGCTGAGCGCGCGCGACACAGTCCAAGCGCGAGCCCTCTGCGCCCGAGCATTGGGGCACGTCCAAGCTCTGGCGCGCTTCGACGCCGCGCAAAACGTCCTCGAAAGAAAATGCCGAACGGCGTTCGGCGCGCTGAATGTGAACGAGTACGGCACCCAAGAGCTCCGAGAGCGAAGCCAAGATGGCCAGCTCGTCCGAGCGCTGAGAAGCGTCCTGCAGGGCGTTGAGCTGCTCGAGCAGAGCACCAGCGTTGGGGACGGGCACAGCAGCATTGGCCGCCATGATTCGCCGCATTTCGGCTACGCCGTCTCTCTCGTGCTCGCGCTGCACGCCGCGCTCCTCTGCGTTCTTGGCCCACCCGTCCAGGGGGCAACGCCCTTCCTTAGCAGAATAGGCCAGGCTCGGGAAGATCCATGCGCCGTCGCTTCCTGCGTAGACAAGCCCGCCCCCACTCGCTACAACAGCGCGCGCGGCCGCCACCCTTACGACGAGTCGAAGCGGCCGGGGATGGAGCAAAGATGAACAGCGAAACGCCAAACACCAGCTTCGAAAAGGTGGAAACCTGGGTGGACATCGTCGCCATGGAGCACGAGGTCCTCGATTTTTGGAAGTCCGAACGCATCTTCGAGCGCCTCCGCGAGAAGAACCAGCACGGAAGCCCCTTCTCCTTCCTCGATGGCCCCATCACCGCCAACAACCCCATGGGCGTGCACCACGCCTGGGGGCGTTCACTCAAAGACGCCTTCCAGCGCTACCACGCTATGAACGGCCGCAAGCTACGGTATCAAAACGGCTTCGACTGCCAAGGCCTGTGGGTCGAGGTCGAGGTCGAAAAAGAACACGGCTTCGCCTCCAAACGCGAGATTGCCGACTTCGGCATCGATCGCTTCGTCGAAGCCTGCAAAGCCCGCGTCAAAAAATACTCAGGAATCCAGACCGAACAATCGATCCGACTCGGCATGTGGATGGACTGGGAGCACTCCTATTTCACCATGTCCGAGGAGAACAACTACACCATCTGGAGCTTCCTCAAGAAATGCCACGAACGCGGCAAGATCTACCGCGGCGCCGACGTCATGCCCTGGTCGGGACGCGCTGGCACCGCCTACTCTCAGATGGAAATCATCGAAGGCCGCAAGCTCGTCGCCCACACCTCGCTCTTCATCAAGATGCCCCTCATCGAGCGCGAAGGCGAAAACCTACTCGTCTGGACCACCACCCCCTGGACCCTCACCTCGAACGTCGCCGCTGCCGTCAACGCCGAGCTCGACTACGTCAAGCTGCGCAGCCATCGCGACCAGGAGCTCTACTACTTCGCCGCAGAAAACCTCGAGTTCAAGCGCCTCGACAAGCAATACAAAGAGAAGCGCTGGGTCGATGGCGTCCCTCGCCTCAAGACCATTGCCCAGCTCTTCAACGAACGCGGCGGCTACACCATCGAAGGAACCGTCAAGGGTGCAGAGCTGCTGGGACTCCACTACCGCGGCCCCTTCGACGAGCTCGAAGGCGCCCAGAGCGTGGGCGGCTACCCCTTTGTCAACAGCGCCCTCGAACACAGCGCGGCCAGCGCGCATGTGGTCATCGACGGCGGACGCGACAGCATCGGCAACCCAGTCGTGGTCGCCGGAGAGGGAACAGGCATCGTCCACATCGCCCCAGGCTGCGGTGACATCGACCACGCCATCGGTGTCGAACGCGGCCTCCCCATGGTCGCCCCCCTCGACGAAAGCGCCGCCTTCATGCCCGCCTTCGGGCCACTCACGGGCATGCACGCCACCGCCAAGAGCACCGTCGAGTGGATCGTCGAGAACCTCCGACAAAAGGGCCTGCTCGTCGCCACCGAACAATACCCCCACGTCTACCCCCATTGCTGGCGCTCTGGCGACGAGCTCGTCTTCCGCATGGTCGACGAGTGGTACATCAACATGGATTGGCGCGACGAGATCATCAAGATTGTCGACGATATCCGCTGGATTCCCGAGTACGGCCGAGAGCGAGAAATCGAGTGGCTCAGCAACATGCGCGACTGGATGATCTCCAAGAAGCGCTTCTGGGGCCTGGCCCTGCCCATCTGGGTCTGTGAATCCTGCGAGCACTTCGACGTCATCGGCAGCCGCGAGGAGCTCAAAGCACGCGCCATCGCCGGCTGGGAACTCTTCGACGGACACAGCCCACACCGCCCCTGGATAGACCACGTCAAGCTCGCGTGCAGCAAATGCGGCGGCACCGCGCATCGCGTCGAAGATGTCGGCAACCCATGGCTCGACGCAGGTATCGTCCCGTATTCCACGGTTCGCTACAACACCGATCGAGACTACTGGAAAGAGTGGATTCCCGCCGACCTCGTGCTGGAGTGTTTCCCCGGCCAGTTCCGCAACTGGTTCTACAGCCTGCTCGCCCTGAGCACCATGATGGAGGGCATCGCCCCCTTCAAGACCCTCCTCGGACACGCGCTGGTGCGCGACGAGCAAGGGCGCGAGATGCACAAGTCCTGGGGCAACGCCATCTGGTTCGATGACGCCGCCGAACAGGCTGGAGCCGACGTCATGCGCTGGCTCTACATGCGCCAGAACCCCCAGTTCAACCTCAACTTCGGATTTGGACCGTTGCGAGAGGTGCGAGGCGGCTTCTTCAATACCGTCTGGAACAGCTACGCCTTCTTCGCCAATTACGCCCGACTCGCCGGCTGGACACCAAGCTCGAGCACGAGCAGCGTCGACACCAGACCCGCCTTCGACCGCTGGATTCTCTCAGAGCTGCAGCGCACCATCCAAGAGGTCCGAACTGGCTTCGAAGACTTCGACGTCCGACGCAGCGCCAACGCCATCGAGGCCTTCGTCGAAGACCTGTCCAACTGGTACGTGCGCCACAACCGCCGTCGCTTCTGGTCCATCGAAGACGCCGAGCTGCAAGGCAGCGCCGCCTTCGAGACCCTCTACCACTGCCTCGACGCGCTGATTCGCATGTGCGCTCCAATGATCCCCTTCCTGACCGAGAAAATCTACAGCAATCTGGTGCTCCAGGTCAGCCCCGATGCCCCAGCATCCATCCACCTCTGCGACTTCCCACAAGGCGAGCCCGCGCTCATCGACGAGGAGCTGAGCCGCGAGATGCGCGCCATCATGCAGCTCACCAAGCTCGCCCTCTCCACACGAGAAGCCCACAAGCTCAAGGTCCGACAGCCCCTGCAGAGCCTCACCATTGGGCCCGCCACCGAAGTCGAAGCCCGCGCCGCGCGCCGCTTCGAGCACATGCTGCGTGACGACCTCAACGTGAAAAACATCATCATCGAGCCCGTCGCCACACCCAGCCCCCTCAACTACGAGCTCAAGGTCAACTTCAAAACCCTCGGACCGCGCTTCGGCAAGCTCATGAAAGCCATCGCCCAGGCCGCCAAGGAGGCCGCCCCCAGACTCATCCAGGAGCTGCGCGCTGGCGTGCAGCAACTCTCCTTGCGCGTCGAAGCAGAAGAGCTGACGCTCGAGAGAGAGGACATATTGCTCGAAGCACAAGCCACACCCAATCAGGCCGTGGCCGAGGAGCAAGGGAGCTGGGTTGCCCTCGACACCGTCATCACCGAGGAGCTCGCCCTCGAAGGGTGTATGCGGGAATTGCTCCGCCGCGTGCAGGTGCTGCGAAAAGAGAGCGGACTCGAGATCGAGGACCGCATCCACCTGCGCTGGTGCAGTGACGACGCACAGCTCATCCGCGCCATCGAGCAACATCACGCGTTCATGGCAGATGAGCTGCTTGCCACACTCGAACGTGTCGACGCCCTCGAAAACCCGCAGCTCATCGAAATCGAAGAAGGCAAGCTGCAGCTCATCCTCGTCAAAAAAGCCTGATGACCTTGGTGTCCGCGAGCAAAATCGCCCATCGAGACGAAAAAGAGTGCTCCATCTTCGCTTGCTTCAAGCATGACACCCTCCGAAACCCGGCTTCGCCTTGTGCTTGGGCCTTCTGGTGAGTAGGCTTCCAGGGCTGTGACGCCCAGCGCAGCCGCTCCTCGAGGTAAAAGCATGCTCGAACTCTACTTGGTCTCATTGGTGGTCGGCGGCATCTTCGTGGTGCTCTCGGCGATTGGCGGGTCCCAGCACCACGGCAGTGATGCAGGGGAGCTGGGCGCCGACGCTGAGCTGGGCGCCGACGCTGAGCTGGGCGCAGACGCCGACCTGGGCGCAGACGCCGACCTAGGCGCCAACGCCGACCTAGGCGCAGACGCCGACCTAGGCGCAGATGCTGACGCCGACCTCGGCGCAGACGCTCACAGCAGCGGACCAGGGCTGCACAAGGGCGACCTAGTGCTCGACAAAGCCCTACTGCCCGAGCGTCGCAAACGGCTGTGGGTGCCCTTTTTCTCCTTCCGTTTCTGGACCTTCTTCGCCACCTTCTTCGGGCTCACCGGCGCCTTGCTCAGCCTCCTGAGCAGCGGTTCGTGGCTCTTTTCTCTGCTTGCGAGCTTGGCCGTGGGCGGCGCGAGCGGAACGGGCGTCGCCTACACCTTGCACAAACTCGGCAGCCAACCGACCAATCATGGCATCAAACTGCCCGAGCTGCTCGGCAAAGCCGCTCGGGTAACGCTGCCCATCGACAAGCAGTTCAAGGGGAAAGTCGAAATCGAGCACGCTGGACAGGTCCTCGAGCTCGTGGCCAGCACCGATGAGGACGGCGAGCTGAGCAAAGGTGAGCGCGTGATCATCATCGCCTTCGAAGGCGACCGCGCTCAGGTCATCCGTGAGAGCAGCCTACTGTGAGCACTTGGAAACCCACCAACGCAGTCGCAGAGCCCATGATGAGCCTCGAACAGCTTACTGGCGTCCTGAGGCACAGCACCCCCCATCGTATTCCAGAGAACCCTGAGCTCGTGCGCGCTGCGGTCGTTTTACTCTTTCGTGGCACAGCGGAAGGTGTCGACTTGCTCTTTATCCGCCGCAGCGAGCAGGCCAACGACCCATGGTCTGGCCATATGGCCTTTCCGGGTGGCCGTGTCGACCCCAGCGACACGGACAGTCGCTTCGCTGCCCGTCGAGAGCTGCGTGAGGAGCTCGCCATCGCGCTCGAAGACTGCGCCCACGAGCTGGGTGTGCTCTCGCATCTTCGTGCCATGGCCAGAGGACGCGTGCTCAATATGGTGATCGAGCCCTTCGTCTATGCCCTCCACCAAGAAGTGACGCTGATTCCGGCACCAGAGGAAGTGGCCGAAGCCATCTGGATCCCCTTGTCCTTTTTTCTGGACCCCAGGCATCGTGAGAGCATGCAGGTCGAGTTCGCGGGTGAAAGCTGGACATTGCCCTGTTATCGCCGAGAAGGACGCACCATCTGGGGGCTCACCCTGCGGATGCTCGACGAGCTCTTGATGGCCCTCCAGCACGCCCCACACACGTAAGCTGCTGCATTCGTCGACGAGATTGCCGAGCTCAGAGCTCGACCTCGTCCTCGTCGTCTTGACTGCGTGCTCGCAGACGCTCCAGGCGCGCCGCAGCAGCTGCCCGGATCTGCTTGTCCGAGACGATGCCAAACTGCAACACACTACCTTCCTTGGCACCTTCTGGCATGGCGGCGAGGGGGAAATCGATGATTTCTCCATCGACATCGAGCACAGCAATAGCACCCTCGATCCGATCGATCACGATGCGCATGTCGAACACTCCTTCAGCTTGCCCCACTCAGAAACAGGGCCACTATTCAACGTAGCAAAATGGTTGAAGTTTTTCGAAGCTGGTGGGCCCGATGCCGGGGACCTTCTGGACCTCCTCACAGCTCTGAAAGGGACCTGCAGCCTCTCGGTACTCAATGATTTTCTTGGCCTTCGTCGGTCCGAGTCCAGGAAGCGCTTGTAAGGTCTCGAGGCTCGCGCGGTTGAAGTCGACCTTCCCCGATGCTGTCGCAGGAGAAGGCTCGTTGAGCTTCGGTTCTTTGTCCTCGGGGGTCGACGACGCGTTGGAGGCTGCCTCGATGGGGCAAACCTGAGCACGCAGTTTCTCGACGGTCTTGGTTCCAATGCCAGAGATCCGCGTCAAATCATCGACGGAGCTGTACGCACCTTTGGTGTTGCGATCAGCGATGATGTCTGCAGCCTTCTTGGGCCCAATTCCCGTCAATTGCTGGAGCTCGGTGGCGGTCGCCTTGTTGATGTCGACGCAATCGGTGGTGATTCCAACCGCGGGTTTGAGCGCGATCACTTCTTTCAGCGTCTTGATCCGCTCCAGCGCCTCACTCCGGACCTCGTGATCGATCTCCGGCGATTTGACGAAGAGGGTGTAGTAGTTGACGGCCTTGTCGAACTCGGCCATCTCTTCGCAGACGCGTCCCATGTTGTAGAGCAACGCCGTGTTGGGCTCCAGCGCATAGGCCTCTTCGAAGAGCTGTAGTGCGCGCTCGTAGTCTGCGTCAGCGTAGGCGATGGCAGCCTTCTCTACCAGAGCCTCGAAGTCCGAGGCCTGCGCGATCAAGGGGCTCCCGACGCCCACCAACAGAACACCCAGGCACAGCGCAAGGAGCAAGACCCGCAGGCCTTTGCCGACGCGAACCTGTGCGAGCGTCGAGCGCTGAAGCGAACGCGCTGTTCTCTCGAGGTCTTCGCTCATGCATCGCTCCATCGATGAAAGGAAGTGTGAGCGTGCGCTGCCTACTCCGTCGTACACTGCTCGAGCAGTTTCTCGACGGACTTGGCCCCAATTCCCTTGACCCGCGTCAGCTCCTGACACGAGGCGAAGGCTCCTCCACTCTCGCGCTCGGCGACGATGTCAGCAGCCTTTTTCTTGCCGATGCCAGGTAGCTTCTGCAGCTCGCTGGCGCTCGCAGTATTGATGTTGATGCGTCCCGCCGAGGAAGACGGTGCGGGGCTCGCCTCTTCGTTGTCCTTCGGAACCACCTTGGCTGGCGAATCCACTGCTCCGACCGTGCACTGCTCGAGCAGCTTCTCCACGGACTTCGCGCCGATTCCCTTGACTCGGGTGAGCTCCTGACACGAGGCGAAGGGCCCCCCTGATTCTCGCTCGGCGATGATATCCTCAGCCTTTTTCTTGCCGATTCCCTTGAGCTTCTGCAGCTCACTCAGACTTGCCGTGTTGATGTCGATCTTGCCTTCGGCACCGCCGCTGCTTGGAGTGGTGGCTTTCACCTCGGACTCGACCTTCGTATTCTGCGCGGCAGAGCCACCGCTGACCGTGCATTGCTCGAGGAGCTTCTCGACCGACTTGGCGCCAATGCCCTTGACCCTGCTCAGCTCCTGACAAGAGGCGAATGGACCATTGGCTTCACGCTCGGCGACGATGTCTTCCGCTTTCTTCTTGCCAATACCCTTCAGCTTCTGCAGTTCGCTCACGCTGGCGGTGTTGATGTCGATGCCAGCCCCCGAAGCAGCAGGCGTGGTCGGCACTTTCTTGCTGTCTGCGCTTGCTGCAGAGCCGCCCTCGAGCGTCACCTGTGCGCGGAACTTATCGACTGTTTTCGCGCTGATCCCCTTGACCTTGGAGAGCTCGTCGACACTGGAGAAGGGGCCGTTCGCTTCCCGATAGGCCACGATGTCATCGGCCTTCTTTTTTCCAATGCCCGGTAGCTTCTGAAGCTCGCTCGAGCTCGCCGTGTTGATGTTGATCTTGGCCCCGGATGCGGACTCTTCCTCCGGATCGTCTTGAGGCGAGCCTTTCGCGGCGGTGTTTTTGCTGCCCGTCTCGAGAATCTCGACACTCTTGCCGTCAGAGATCACTTCCAGGGTGCCCGAGAGGTCTGTCCGATAGACGTCAACCTTGCGTGCGTGCAGCCGTTCCAGCGTCTCTTCTCCAGGATGGCTGTACCTGTTGTTGGTGCCCACACTGATGAGCGCAATCTTGGGCGCCACCGCATCGAGGAAAGGCTCGTTGGAAGAGTGGTTGCCACCGTGATGGGCAACCTTGAGCACGCTGCAAGCGCCCAGCTCATCGGCGAGCAAAGCCACCTCGGTGGGCTCCTCGGCGTCGCCGGTGAGAAGAAAGCAATTCTGACCATGCGTGAGCCGCAAGATCACCGAGTTGGAGTTGATGTCCGAACGCGTCCCAGTGAGCGGCTCACCATCAGGAAAGAGCACCTCGAGCTTCGCATCACCAAGCTTGTAGCTCTGGCCCTTCTTCGCAGTCTTGTATTTGATGCCCAGCTCTTCGACGGTGGTCATCAGCTTTTCGTAGGTAGCGCTGGTGTGGGGGATGCCGTTGTCCGTGAAGAGGCCCACCTCAAAGTTGCGGACCACGTTCTCCATCCCTCCGATGTGATCCGCGTGAGCGTGTGTGGCGACGACCAGGTCGAGCTTCTTGAGCTTGCGCTGCTGCAGCAAACCCACCACATCGGCCTTCTTCTCACCGGCATCGATGAGCACGTGCTTCTCACCCACGCTGATGAGGATGGAGTCACCCTGCCCCACATCGAGCAGCTCGAGCTTCAGCTCTTCGGCTCCAGCAATCGCGGCAAGACCCAGAAGCCACAAAAACAGCCCCAGTCCTAAACCCCGTCTCATCATGCGCCACCTCCACTCGCTCCCCAAAAGCATCCCCGAAAGGATACAGGCAGTCTGACGTCGGCCTTGTCGTGCTTGTTCAAGGCGTGGGGGTAGTCTCTCCGCGTTCCCTCTGCGCACAAGCCAAGCCAACAGGATGGGCTCAGAACGCTGTCAAATCTCAACGCCCATTTCGCCCGCTCACAGAGTATCGACGCGCTGCTGTGGGCGCAAGGCCGTTGGCAAGAAGCGTCTTCGCTCGCTGCCGACCGAAGCATCGCAGGCTCGTTGGGAAGCAGCGATGTCAACCGGCAACGCCACCCCAGAGCTCGTTTCACCGGCAAAGCCCGCCCACACAGGGTTCCCCATCAGAGCAGGCCTCTCCGAACCCGCAAAAACAGCTATCACCTATGCAATGGTGACCAACAGGACAGAGCTCACCACTGCCCGAGGTGTCTGGACAGACGCAGAGCTGCGCCTCACAGTTTGCGCCCAGGCCACATTGCAGCCCGCACGCTCCGCAATCCTCAGGCGTATTGAGCGCAGTCTCACAGCCATTCCACGGATCGCCATCACAATCGTCCCAACCCTCTTCACAGGGCAACGTGAGTACGCACTCACCGTTGACACAGGCCGACTCACCGTGTTCGTTGGTACAGGGACGATGACACTGCCCACAGTGGGCCGCCGAAGTCGACAGCTCGGTCTCGCAGCCCGTTTCGAAGGATGAGTCGC
The DNA here is from genome assembly GCA_034002465.1 of Myxococcota bacterium. Taxonomy (GTDB): domain Bacteria; phylum Myxococcota_A; class Bradymonadia; order UBA4248; family JAVFAO01; genus JAVFAO01. The sequence continues at coordinate 64,202 of JAVFAO010000001.1, read as the reverse complement.
AGTTGGCGAAACCGGACAGACAGGCGGCGGTGCACTGCCCCGCGTCACACGAACGCGAAGCGTTGGGATAGGACGCACAAACACGGCCACAGCCACCACAGTTGTTGAGGCTGATAGAGCTGTTGGTCTCACAGCCATCCGCTAGGTTGTCATTGCAGTCAACCGTGCTCGAGGAGCAGCTCAACACACATTGTCCGCCCGAGCACGACACACCGCTGGCCGTCGGGCAGCTCTTGCCGCAAGCACCGCAGTGGCTCATGCTCGACAAGCTGCTCTCACAACCGTCTGCAAGCTGCTGGTTACAGTTTCCAAAGCCCGCCGCACATCTAAGCTTGCACGCGCCAGCAGAGCAGTAGGAGTTGGGTGCATGCGGCAGCTCCGAACAGTCGGTCCCGCAGGTACCGCAGTGCGATGGGTTGTTCTGGACATCGACGCAGAGTCCTCCACAATTGATGAGCCCGCCTCCACAGTTGGCCTCACATCGCCCGAGTAAGCAGAGTTCACCTTCCTCGCACTCCTCACCTCGGTTTGCGGTGTCACAGGGACTGCGGGCACCGCAGAATCGACTGTCGCTCAGGGGATCCACGCAGCTCCCGCCACAGATCAGCTGTCCACTCGGGCAGCTCAAGCGGCACACTCCTCCCTGACAAATCTCACCTGAAGCGCATTGGTTTCCGCAGCTTCCACAGTGGTTTCGGTCACGATCGAGCTGCACGCAGGAGCCACCGCAGTTGAACCAGTTGGGGTCACAGGTGGAGCTACATTTGCCCCCCTGGCACAGCAATCCGCCTACACATGAGTTGAAACAGGTACCGCAGTGGAGCCGATTCGACACCAAGTCGATACAGTCGCCCCCACAATTGGACTCCCCCGGCTCACAGCTGCTCTTGCACAGCCCTTGACTACAGACCTCACTACCGTCGCAGGCGAGCCCGCAGCCCCCACAGTGCTCGACGTCTTGCCCTGTCTGGACGCAGGCACCATCACAATCGACAAAGCCTACGGGGCAGGTCGACACACAAACGCCTGCGGCACAGACTGCACCTTCCGGGCAAGCATTCGCGCAAGCGCCGCAATGCTCCGGATCGCTGTTGAGCTCCACGCAGCGCTCATCGCAGCGCTCGCGCCCTGGCGGACAATAGGCGACACAGCGCCGGTCCTCGCAGCGGCTTCCCTCAGCACACACGACGCCACACGCGCCGCAATGCTCACTGGACGTGGCGAGGTCGACGCAACTCGGCTCACCGTCGCTGCCCAGACAACAGCCCTCGCCCACGCCACACAAGCCTGCGTCACCACAAACGCAAGCCGGAGCGTTCGACGCCACACAGCTGCCTTGACAACAGCTCTGCCCACCCGTGCACTGCGTCTCATTCCCGTCCTCGCCGCAGACGCATTGCCCTTCGACGCAGCGTTCCCCCGGTTGACACTCACTCCCACAGGCACCGCAAGCCCGCGGATCGTCGTCCAGACGGAAACAGCCATTGCTGGGACAGCAACTCTGCTCCGGGCCACACGGCTCACTTCCCCCAGTGAAGGACAAGCACTCGCAACGTCCCAAGAAGCAGTCGGTCTGCCCCTCACAAACGCGACCGCAAGCACCACAATTCTCGAGATCCTCGAAGAGATCGACGCAGCGCTCGTCACAGCACCCCTGGGACGCAGGACACTCCACAGCACCGCAGAGGCAAGCGCCATCCACACAGGTTTCACCAGACTCACAGGCCCGGCCGCAGAGTCCACAGTTGTCGAGATTACGACAATTCTGCTCGCCCCCTTCGCCCATCGAACAAGAGCTCGCAAGATCGACGCAGACCGTGCCACAACAATCATAGCCTTCAGGGCAGCTCATGGCGCCGCAGAGCTGCTCCTGATCCAGCTCGGCAGCGAGATCCGCCTGCTCCACGCAGTACCCCATCACGCAGTGCTGGGTGTCAGGACAGTCAGCGTCGACCGCACAGCTCTTCAGATCGAGAGAGAGCTCGCTCAGGGTGCCACAGCCCAGCGGCACAAATGCAAATAGCATCGATACCAAGAGCAAAGCGCGCGCTGCGAGCGCGCTGCGCCAAGTCTGTCGAACATCCCCTCGTTTGATGCACTGCATTGCTGCCCTCCTCTTTCGCATTCGTTCGCTCTCGGGCACCGACCTCTCGACAGCTACTATTGTCGCCCGCGTTCTCTGGCGGGCACCCTTCGGGCTTGCTTCGCAGCGACTCTCCGCCCTCTGGCTCCGAGTTCCTGCGGAATGTCGAGAGGATACGTGCCCTTCGCTCACTTTCGGTGGTCTTCGACTCCACTTGCAGGCTTGTCGAAGTTGGTCACAGCCCAGAACAACGAAGGAACCCAGTGAAATCCGCATTCCTGCCGAGAACATGGAGCAACACTCTCGAGCTCGTCACGCAGGCTGGAAGCAGCTAAAACATCTCGATGCTTCCGCCCTGGGTCACGCGCAAACGCCGGTTCGCCTTGAGCGCCCCCAACTCTTGAATCTCACCGTTGGGCCAGCGAATGCTCACATTCTTGGCACCATTGTCGCCGCCCAGCCCAAAGTGGAGCCGTCGCGAGCTTTGGGTGTTGAAGTGGCCATTTCCGGAGCTGATGTCTCTGCGCTGCGTCCCCGTGCTGGTCTCGAGGCTGAGCATGGCACCAGTGGCGTCACGCGGAGCACTGGCGTGGAGCTCGAACACCAGCCAGTTGTTCTCCTGACCGAGGAGGTTGCGGTAGAGAATCCCCTCGCCATCTCGCGCCAGGTAGAAGTCGAGATCCCCGTCCTCGTCCACATCGAACCAGACACTCGGACCGGGTCGTTGAATGTCGACCCCAGTGAAGGCGTAGCTCTGCTTGACGAAGTGGCCTTGCTCGTCTTGGAAGTAGAACTCCCACTTGGAGCCACCCCGCAAACGCGACACGACGAGATCGAGTCGCCCGTCGTTATCGACATCGACCCAGACTGGATGAAGCTCGTCCTCGTAGTATTCGAGTCCTCTCTCGGCGCTCTCTTCGCTGAAGCGTCCATCACCCTGGTTGACGTGAAGCATCGTCCTGTCGCTCTGAGGATAATCTGGGTGGGCAATGGTGCCAACAATGAGATCGAGATCTCCATCATTGTCGAAATCGGACCACTGACAACCGAAGCCGTTTCCGCCAATGGGCGAGGGATAGGTGACACCCGCGATGACCACGGGACTCTCCTCCTGAACACCGCCAATGCCACGCATGGTGGCTGCGACACCCGCCTCGATGCCCACATCGGTGAAGCTCATGTCACCATCGTTTCGCCAGAGGAAGTTGTGATCGATATACAGCGGTGGGCTCGGTGGGTTAAAGGCAGGGCGCCCAGCGCCATAATTGTTGACGAAGATATCGAGGTCTCCGTCATCGTCGTAGTCGGCGACGGCGATGCCGTAGGCGGCGCGACTGATGTCGACCAGCTCTGGGTTGTGGGTATCGCTGAGAGGGTTGTGCTGGGACGGCAGCTCGACGAGGGTGAAATGTCCCGTGCCATCACCGCGATAGAGCTCATCGTCGGGGGGATAGAGCTGACCACCTGAGCTTGCTGAGCCGGAGTACCAGGTCCCGATGTAGAGGTCGAGCCAGCCATCTCCATCGAAGTCAGCAAAGGAGGCAGCGGACATGGTCTTGTAGTAATCGTGACCAGCCGAGCGCCGATCGAAGGCGCCAGCAAAACCGGGGTCTTCGACGCGTGAGAAGACCCCGCGCCCGTCGTTGAGCCAGATGCCCAGCTCCGTCCCCGGATTTTGGTACGCCGTGCCTGTGAACGCGTCGAGGTCACCATCGTTGTCGACATCTCCGAAGACGAAGATGGCCGCATCGGCGGCACCGATCCCCAGCAACGTCGCGACCTCCATGAAGCTGATCTGGGTACCACGGCCAAGACGACGGAAGATCTTGGGGTGCATTGGCGTGCGACTCGTGGGCCATACGACCAGGTCTTCCTGCCCGTCGCCGTCGACATCGGCGATCTGAGCCCGTGAGTCCCCGCTGGTTTTGCCGTTCAAACCAGCCTCTTCGTTGATGTTGGCGAAGAGCGGAGCGCTGCGCTCGGCAAGGGCCGCGCTCTGCCAGGGCTCGCGCAGGGACCATCCATCGACGTAGAATGCTTGCTCGAGCGCATCGGGCAAACCGTCACCGCACTGATCGAGGGGCCCTTGCGCAGCACCGAGAATACGAAGCGCATAGGCGCCATTGAGCTGGAGACCTGAGATGGCCAGATGGTACTCGGCGCCAGCCCCCGTCAGATTGAGCTGAGCTCCCCCATCGAGCTGCACGCTCTCGGGCGGAAAGGCCGAGAGCTCGCGTGAGAAGCGTAGCGTCACGCTCAGCTCTCGCGTGTTCTGCGGCAGCAGCTCGGGCAGCCCCTCGATGCTCACGCTCAGAGGGACCTCGAGGGGACAACTCGCAGCGTCGTCGTGCTGGGTGTCGTCAGCTTCCGCGTCGTGCTCGTCTGGAGCGAGCTCTTCATCGAGCTCTGCATCGACCTGGATATCGCCCTGGATATCGCCACTGTCGACCTCATCGGGGGGAGGCGTCTTCTTCTCGTCATCGCAGCCATAGCTGCACAGTGCGAGCCCACAACAAACGATCAGCCAAGCTTGCCTCATGCCCACCTCACCTTTGCATTCGCTCGCTCTCGGGTACCGACCTCGCTCGATGACTCGCGAGAATGGAGCACCCTTCGCTCGCTTTCGATTGCAATCCAGCACTCCCGCCTCTGAGCATAGCAAGAATGCTGCTGAGCGTCATGAGCCCGACAGAGAAAAGCCCGTCTGGCGTTGGCGCGTGCAGCTGATTGCATCCAATGGGGGGCAATGATATGGAGTCAAGGAGAGGGCATCTCGCGAGCGGTGTTGCTGCTGCAGCGCGCTGAGCACGCGCTCTGTCCAGAGATACCAGCTCGCTCACCGACTCTGAAATAGTACACCAGGAACCAGCTTGGGAGTTTTGCATGGTCGTCCGCTGTCCAAACTGTGATACCCCCAACGATGCCGATCGCGAGCGCTGTCACAAGTGCAACGCACGTATTCCGTTTGCCCTTCGACAGAAGGCAATGGTCCCGAAGAAGGAACAGGAGAAGGCGGCGGCATTCAAGGATGATGACAAGGTACACCGGCAAGAGCGAGGCCAAACGGTTCACAAGGGGAAAGAGGACCTGATCGGTCGCAAAGCAGACATTGGCTCTTTGCGAGGGCCCATCCAAGCCCGCGACACGGGGATCTCAGGCTATTCTCCCGCCGACCGCTACGGGCCGCCACCCACGCAAGCGACCGCAGCCAGGGCCGACGGTGGGAGGGCGCTGCTCGACCAGAATCGCTATCAAGAGCAGCTCGGACGAAGCGCTGTTGCGGCCCCACTCTACACAGACCGCGCGGCCTGGGAAGCCCAGCATGGCACCGGACCGGACCGCGTCCAAACCGAGCAAGCCCTCTCGGCATCAGCAAGCACCGACGCCTCACAGGCGCTCAACATGCACGCGCCCCCCCCTTCGCGCCCTGTCGCCGTGTCAGCCAGCCACGGGAACACCCCCGGAATGACCAGCGCACAAGCCGCTGCTTGGCAAGCACAACAGCTCTCCGTCCCCAGCGCCGAGGAGACGGGGCTTGCTCTCGCCGCATCCACCAGCAGTGACCCCAACGCCTCGGTGCAGTCCTTCTCCGGACCTCGACAACGCAGCATGCCTGCCCCGCCACCCCGGTCTTCACGGGGCATGCCTGCACCGCCGCCCTCTCGTCACGCACCGGCACCAGCACCGCAGTTCGCCGAAGCGCAGCCTCATTACGTCCAGCAGACGCCAGCTCCTCAGTACGCACAGCAGACCAGTCCACCACACTACGCGCAGCACACACCGGCTCCTGCTGCGGGGCCTGTCTCCGCCGGCGCATACCCCGTACAAGTGCCCGCTTCGCCACAGGCACCTGCCGCCGCCGCGGCAGCACCAGGCTTTGGCAATGCCCCGAGCTACGGTGGCCAGTTCATCCAGCACCCCCAGCTCAACCCTAGCCCCGCCCGTGAACCCGAGCGACGCTTCTCCGGCGGCCAAGATTTGGCGCGTCCCATGAGTGGAGAGGCCCCGATTCGCGAGGAGCCCAGCAGAGCTCGGGAGGAACCTTCGGCGCGTGCCGGTGCCAGCGAGACTTCCCTGCTCTTCGTCGATGAGTATGGGCGAGCCAAGGAGCGACTGCCCCTGCGTCCAGGAAAAACCATTATTGGCCGCACAGAAGGCGACGTGCTGCTCACCAATGACCCCTGCGTCAGCCCTTGGCACGCTCAGCTCGCCGTGCGCCGCTCAGGACTGCTGATCAAGGACATGTACAGCCTCAATGGCATCTTCCTACGCATCTCGCGCCAGGCCTTGCTCCAAGACGGCGATCGCTTCTGCATGGGCCGGCAGGTGATCAAGTTCCGGCAAGGCTGGGCAGCTCCTCAGCCCGACTCGCAAGGCACACGGGCGATGGGGGCGGCCAACCCTTCCATGGCCGCCCGCATCATGGTCATGACCGAGTCCGGAGAGGTCGCAGACCAAGTGATCATTCGCGATGTGCTCACCATCGGTCGTGCCGGATGCAACCTCTGCTTCCCCGAAGACGACCTCCTCACGGACAAGCACGTCCAGATCCAGTTCGATGGCCGCTCGAGCTACATGCTCATCGACCTCGCCTCCAACACCGGTGTATTCCTCGCTTTGCGGAGCGAAACCGAGCTCAGCCATGGTGACACCATCCTCATCGGCAGACAACGACTGATGGTCGACCGCCCGAGCTGAGCGAGCCTCGCCAAGCCCACGGCTCAAGGCCGAAGACGCTTTTCCTGCCTTGACGAGCGATGACAAATCCTTTTAGTGTCGCCCGGCCCGAGTTCGAGCCGCTGCAGCGCTCTTAAGTGTACGCTGACGGCGATTCGAGCTCGAGGTCGTGACAGGGCCAGCTCCAGGGCTTGGTTCACATTCCGGTCGCGCGGCGCCCGGATAGCCAGCAGGATGCAAGAAGCAAATGGACTTGCAGATCGAAGAACGCAATGGGGTCGAGCGACACATCACCATTACGCTGCCCAAAGAAGACCTCAGCAAGGAAGAGGAGCGCGGCTTCGCTGCGCTGCGAAAGAAGGCGCAGGTCAAGGGTTTCCGAGCCGGCAAGGTGCCGCGTGACGTGCTCAACAATCTCTACGGAAAACGGGTCAGAGCTGAGGCCGTCGATACCCTCGTGGTCCAACGCCTGCGAAAGCTCAACCAAGAGCTGCCTGGCCTGATCTTCATCTCTCCTCCGAATATCCAGGATGAAGGGAAGAAGAACAGCGATGTGGTGGTCAGCTTCCACGCCGAGGTGAAGCCCCAGCTCGAAGTTCAGGACTACCTGGGTGTCGAGCTCGAGAGCAGCGCTCCCAAGCTCGACGAGCAGATGATCGATCAGGAGCTCGAAGCCCTACGGGAGAAACACCGCTCCCTCGAACCTGTCGAAGATCGCCGGGTCGCCGAGCTTGGCGACTTCGTCATCTTCGACTTCAGAGGCATCGGTGGTGGTGCCCTCGAAGAATTCCGAAATGAAGGACAGCTCATTGAGGTCCGAGAGGGCATCGTCCCAACCGGCCTCGAAAATGGACTCATCGGAGCGACCATCGACGAAGCCCGAGAGGTCGAGGTCACTGCACCAGAGCCCTACCCCCACTTTCCCCACCTCGCTGGCCAGAGCTTCAAGCTCGAAGTCACGGTTCGGCAAATCAAAAGCAAGCTCCTGCCCGAGCTCGACGACGAGTTTGCACGCGACACCGGAATCGCCGAGACCTTGGCGGACCTGCGAGAATCCTTGCGCAATCGCCTCGCTGAGCGGCTCAGGAGCCAGCACGAAGAGCAGCTGCGTGAGCTGCTGCTACAGCGCCTCCGCGATGCCCATCCCTTCGACCTGCCCCATGGCTGGCTGCAACAGCGCACTCAGGAACAGATTGAAAACACCGCTCGCTTCTGGGCACAGAGCGGACTGCCGCAAGAAACCATCCAAGAGCTGGTGCAGGGTTCCGTTCCCTCGGTCTACGCCGAAGTCACCCGCACCTTCCAAAATCAGATCATCATCGACGCCATCGCCGAGCGTGAGGGCATCGAGGCCAACCCCACCGACCAAGAGCAATACCTGCGCAACCTCGCCGCGCAGCACAACACCAGCATCGACAAAATCCGGCGCATCTACCGCGCTCCTCACATGCAGGAGCAGCTTGGTGCCGAAACCAAGCGCGAGGCGACCCTCAAGTTCCTCATCGCCAACGCCAAGCTCGTCGAGCCCAAGGCACCTGAGTCCTCCGAGGATGCTCAAGACGCTCCCAGCGAAGGCGAATAGCTGCTGACCGCCCGCCGTTGCTCACGACGGGCTCCGGAGCCCCGTGCCATGCTTCTCTCTGCCACCGACATCTCTTCGCTCCCTCTGCGTCCACAGAGTCTGAGCGACCTCACCACTTTGTTAGCCTCGGACGCAGCTACGTGCAGTGGCTGGGACGACGACGACGAGGAGGAATACATGAGCCATATCCCCATCATCATTGAGCAAACACACCGCGGCGAAAGAGCTTGGGACATCTACAGTCGCCTACTCAAAGACCGCATCATTTTCCTTGGCACCCCCGTCGCCGACCATGTCGCCAACACCATCATCGCGCAGCTGCTCTTCCTGGAGAGCGATGACCCCGAAAAGGAAGTGCAAATCTACATCAACTCCCCTGGCGGCTCGGTCACCGCTGGCCTCGCCATCTACGACACCATGCAGCACATCCGCTGCCCTGTCTCCACCATCTGCGTCGGTCAGGCCGCGAGCATGGGCGCCGTGCTGCTCTGCGCTGGCACCAAGGGACGCCGCCTCGCCCTCCCCAATAGCCGCATCCTCATCCACCAACCCATGATCATGGGCGGCATCAGCGGTCAGGCCACGGACATCGACATCCAGGCCCGCGAGATCCTCAAGATGCGCCAAAAGCTCAACGAAATCCTCGTCGAGCAGACTGGGCAGGTCACCGAAAAAATCGAGCGCGACACCGACCGCGACTACTTCATGAGCGCCCAAGAAGCCAAAGAATACGGCATCATCGATGAGGTGCTGCAGAAGCGAAAAGAGCCCAAGCAAGACTGAGCGCGCAAGCAAGACGCGTGACTTCCTCGAAACAGACGTGCGCCGCCCCTGAGCTCGCTCATGTAATGCTGGCGCCGCTCTCCTTTCGCCACTCCGCGTATTGGTCGCCCGTCAAGAAGACCTGCATGTCTCGCGTGGCTCCACGCACAGGCAAGGTCCCGTCCACCTCGGCGCGCATCAGCGCGGGCACCACACCCGATGGATCGATCAGGGCCAAGGTCGCTTGCCGGAACAACGTCAATTGTAGTGCCTGGTACTCTCCAACCAGATGCGACTCGGTCAAGCTCTCGATGGCCTGCAGCATCCACGGCCGGAACTGCTCGCGCGTCTTCTTGGGCAAGACCTTGGCGAAAGCATCACCGTACGCGGTGATCTCTGCCGAAGTCTGCAGCTCGGGCGCGCAGGACTTGGCCAAGGCCAAGATCATGGCGTGAAACTCCGAAAACGTCAGCGCAGAAAACGCGGCCACCCCCAAGCTCACCGAGGCACAGGCCGCAGCCACCCGGAAGCGGGTCTGTGCCAATTGCTCGTGCCGTAAGTCCTCTTCCGTGAAAGCAAAAGCTGTCTCCCTTCCGACCATGAAGAAGGGCGTGTCCGCGCGCTCCGGCAAGACGTAAAACGGAATCTCACCGATGCCAAAGGACTCCATGAAAGAGGCCAGGATCGACAGCTCTGTACGCGACGATGGACGCATCTTGTAACGCCAAGCAAGCGCCTTCATGTGTACATTCTGCGGGGAAACCCTCGACATCGCACGCTCGGTCAGACACATCAGCTCCAGCAACCCTCGGCTCAATCCCGGCGCGGCGACCATCGCCAAGAGCTGCGGTGGCGGCTTGACCACCCGTGAGGCGCTCCGCGACGAGACGCTCTGTTCATAAAACTGCGTCTCCTCATCGTTGGCCATCCCCTCGCCGTAGAGCAAAGCGCTGAACACGAACGCCCGATCCTGCCACTCGAGCATGTGACAGAGACGATGCAGCGGATGCATCAGGTCCGTGCGGCTCGTGTCGTATTGATACTGCTCCCGAAGCGTCGAAAACGCGCCATGCAGCAAACCCTCACGATAGGGACCAAGCCCCTGCTCCGCGAGAACGCCTGCCACTTGCTCGAGCAGCGACAAATCCTGCGCATCGAGCTGACGCATCTCGAGAAGACGCTGCTCTGCCGCAGCATGATCACGGCGCCACTGGAGCAAACCCAGGCACAAACGCGTCAAAGCACCCTTCTTCTTGTTGAAGTCAATCTCGAGCTCGACGATCCGCTGCAACGTGTCCAAACACTCGTCGTGAGCACCGCTGCGCTCGTAGATCACGGCCAATTGGTGCAGACTCTGCAAATCATCGGGCACCAGCTTGAGCGCATTGCGCAACACGGACAGCGCCCGCGAATCGGAGGAGAGCTTCTCCGAGAGCAGCATCCCGAGTTGGCGGTAGCTGTTGTGCAGAAGTGCATGATCACGCGCTCGCTGAACCAGCCGTTCCAACGCATGAACCGCTTGTTCCCAGCGCTCGTTTCGAATACAGAGCTGGGCCAGCTTCTCATAAGTCCCCGTGTCATTGGGGTCCACCGCGAGCTGCTGCTCGTAGTCATCGATGGCAGCCTCTACGTTGTCTGAGGATGCAGCAATCTGAGCCGCTCGCGCCAACAAACGCTTGCGCGTCTCTTCATCGGTCACCAACTCGGCCCGGCGCCGAAGCAGCGCCCGCTGTGCATCAAAGGCCTGCTCCCCGGCAAGCAGCGAGTCCAGAGAGATGAACGCACCCTCATGCAGAGGATCAATCTCGAGAATGCGCATGAAGAGGCGTTTTGCGCCCTGCATATCCTGCAGACGGACCTGCCGCATGCTCGCGGCCTGCATTAGACAGCGCAGCACGTTCGAGGACTCCCGGGCCAAGCCCGCCTCTTCCTCGGCGAGCACCGCGATACGCTCTGGATCCCCCTCGGCCTCTGCCAGGTATCGGCGTAACTTGAGCACCGGCAAGAAGCGCGGCCAGTGATTGCCTGCCTCCTCGAGCACCCCTGCTGCCTGACCAAGCTCGGACACAGAGAGCAAATAGATGGCCTGGTCCAGTGCGACCAAGGCCTTCTCGCGACTGCTGCCAGCAGCCCGCGCCAGCGCCTCCAGCCCTCGCATGACCTCGGCCCGCTCGCCAGCAAAATCTATGGTCGCTCCCAACTGCAGCAGGAGACCGCGATTCGATGGCTCCGCCTCATGAAGATGCCACAGCAAGTCCTCGGATACCGCCCAGTCCGTCGCCGATGCAAACGCCACCGCTGATTCCAGCAACAAACGCGCTGCGCTGCTCTCCTTCACCCAATGTGCAAAGGCATGGCACACCTCGGCCACCGCCTCAGGGCTCTGTGTCGTCGAAGCGATTCGAAAACGCTGCAGCAACATCGCAGGGTGCTGACCCTCGGGGGAGAGCTGAGCGAGCAGGTCCGAGCGGCGCTCCTCATCGCAGAGCACAGCGTACTGGGCGAGATACTGGGCCGCGATGGGGGCAGGAGCGTGCTCGCCTATCCGAGCATACAGATCCAGACACTGCTCACTGCGACCGGCCATGAACAACAGGCGCTCGAGAGCAATCTGCGCAGCCTGCAGGTCTGGCGCTGACTCGAGGGCTTGTTCATAGCAACGGTAGGCTCGCTCGGCGTCGACTCCCTCCAAACGCACCCCGAGCTGGAAGAGGAGAACCGCTCGGTAAGACTCATCTACCTCCGCTGCGATACGGGATTCCAAAGCAGAGAGCCACTCTGCTGAGTCTGGAGGTAGCAATTCGCCGAGCGCATCGTGCGCGATCAGACAGCTAGGCTGCGCAGCCAAAAGCATCTGGTATGCCGCAATGGCATCCTGTTTGCGGTCGAGGGAAAAATGCGCAAGCAAGCCCTTCTCCAGCCACCACTGTGCAGGCGCATCTTCACCCATCGCAGAGATGGCCGCGCTCAAGACCGCATCGAGCAGCTCATCCAGCGACCAGCGACGCTCAATCATGCTGCGCAGCATCCAGAAAGCGAGATCGCGAGGTGAACGCTGGAGCTGCTCATCAAGGAGCTCACGCAACTCCGCAAGAGCGTCTCGCTCAGTGCACAGCATCAGCGCCAACTCCCAGCTCGCCAACCGAATCTGCTCACTGTTGGTCTGCGATTCTTGTTGGCGAGACTGCTGATTTCCCTCAACTTTCGCGCTCTTGTCCAGAGTGTCTGCAGCAACTCGGGCACGAAGGCTGTCGAGGCGGTGACGACGCTGAGCCAGCAACGCGCGGCGGTCGCTGTCCTTGCCGAGTAAGAGCTCCAGCCGCTCCTTGGCATAACCGTCACGACTACGACGCTCGACGATCCAACGCCAGGACCGCAGCGCCTCTTCGCCACTGCCAGCACAAGCAAACTGGTACTCCATGAACATCCGAGATGAATCGCTGAGATGGCGTGCACGCAAGGCCTCGCGCAGCGCAGCAACGCGCCCCTGGACGCAGGGCTCGACGACCCGCATCAACACCGAACCGGGCCCCCATGGCAACAAGAGCGCGTGATCGTCGAGAAGCTCCACTGCTACTTCGAGCAGCTCCAACGCAAACGACGCTGCTCCAGCGTTGTTCGCCAGCTCGGCAGCTCGGGAGAGCAGCATCGCATTGCGCTCACACCTCCCCTGCGCCGCCAACGCGTGGGCAAGCGCCTCGGTGGATACCAACTCTGCAGCTCCAAACTCAAGAGGATAGGCTGCCAAAATGAAACACGGGTCGCATTCTAATGAGCGCTGCAACCATGCGACCTGTTCATTGGCATCCGTCGACCACTCGCTGCCCTGCCAACACAGCGCTGCCCGCAGGGAAGAACCTTCCACGCTTTCGAGAAGGCGCTGCAAGAGCAGGGTGTCGTTGTCTCCGAAGAGTGATGCAAGCTCGTGAACCACGAGCAGCAGCTTGGGATCGAAAGCGATGCTTGGGTGCTGATTGCGATCCACCAAGCCCCGCAACACATCGTAGGAATTCAGACGCCGCCCAAAGATCCGTGCCGCGGACCAAATGATGGCTTGATACTCGGAACCAAATCGATGTGCCGAAGCCTCCTGCAGCCGCATCTGGGCAGCGGTTCCCCACTCTTCCAGGCTCTCCATCGCACGCGCCCCGAAATAGAGCAGTGAGGCATCGGAGGGCAAAGCCTCGAGCGCGCGAGAATAGTGATCGAAGCTCTCCAAGGGACGCTCGAAGAGGGTCTCGAGAATGAGCCCAATCTCGAGCTCGATGGCAGCCCGCAGGCCGCGATGGGTGGTGATGTGCGCGAGTTTCTGCAGCCAGCTCGTTGCGATGTCGATCTCCCCTCGCTCCCAGGCCAGCTCTGCCAGCCGCTGGAGAGCGCGCCGCTCCCCTGGATTGCATGACAAGACCGTATCCAATGCCTCCCTCGCCCCGTCGGCGTCATCTCTGTTTTCGTGCACGTTTGCAATCTGAAGCCACATCTCGACGTATTCATCAGACTGCAACAGACCCAAGAGATAGCGGCGCAGCTCCGCACGTTGCTCAGTGCCGAGCTCATCGTAAATGGCATAGCGCATCAGCGCTTGATGCACCTCGCGACTCGCCGGCACCAGACGCGCCGCCGCCAGCCAGAGCGCATAGGAGGCTTCACTGCGCTCGAGCTGGATGGACTCCTGCAAGCGCGCCATGTTCACCAGCAAATAGCCACGGCGCAGAGGGCTGTTCTGAACGCCCAGCAATTCCTCGCACAAGGCAAGGAATTGGCTAGGATCACTCAGTTCCAACTCGACTTCGCCCTGATCCTCGAGCAGCCCCAGCTCGGCCTCGATGGCACTGAGCACCTCCGCCTTGCCACAGGCCTGAGCGTGAGCTCGAGCAGCCAATAAGGCCGCTCGCGGCATCGGGAGCGGGACAAAGAGCCCACGCAGCTCGGCGAAGCACGCGAGCGCTTCCTCATGCTGACCTGCTCGCTGTGCATTGGCAAGCAACTCGAGCAGCGCAGGAATACAGTCGGGATCTTCCTCCCAAAGCCCCCGAAGACGGGCCTGTGCTTGCTCATGCTCATCGGCAGCCCGCAGTAACCTGGCCAACATCAGCCGATCCAGGGCTGATCGGGCTCGGTGCTCGGAGCCGATCAGCAGCTCGCTCAGCGCCAAGAGCTGCTGAGGCGCAATGGCCTTCTCTTCGAGCATCGTAAAGAAGAAGAACTCGAACAAGGGATGACCTGGCATGAGCTCGGCCAGGCTCGACATCCACTCGGCCGATACCACTCCATTGACCCGCTGCAAACAACGCCCCTGCTCGGCCAACGCGTAAAGCTGGTCGAAGGGATCATCAATCTCCTCGACCATCTCACCCAAGAGCCGAATCAGCGCCGGGTTGTTTCCCAAGACCCGCGCCAGTCGCGACAGCCCGCGTAGCGCAAAGACATCCCGATCCAACTCGAGCAACTGCAAGTAGCTCTGTTCGGCAAGCTGCAACTGGTTCAGCAGCACTGCCGTCACGAACCCGCGTTCCCGCAAATGGGTTCGACGAACCATGGGGCTGAGCTCGCGCTCGAGACGCTCCTTGAGGGTGCGACTGAGCGCCTCCCAATCTCGACGACGCCAAGCCGCGCCGATCAACTCACGCCACGCACCTGCCGCATCGGGATCGAGCGCGAGCGCTGACCGATAGGCGCGCTCTGCAGCATCGATTTCCGACAACCGATCTTGACGCAAAGAGCCCAAATGTTGGAGCAGAGCCGACCGCGGCGAGGGGCCACAGCTCTGCAGCATGCGCTCGAAGGCGTTGGACAGACGCTCCCAATCCCCTGTCTCGGCGAGCAGCATCCAGAAGGCCTGACGCACAACTGGCGCTGCCTCCTCCTCCACACACAGATCGGCTATCAGCTCCAAAGCACGCTGTGCGTTGCCCAAAAGCGTCCGCTCAATCCACGCACTTCGAAGCTGCAGCCAGCTCCGAAGCTGCTGATGACGCCGCGCCTCAATCTCGCAATGCTGAACCAGGTCTTGCCACTTCCCCACCCGAACGAGCTGCTGGTACTCTCCCTGCCACAACATCACAGAATCGGGGTAAGCGGTCGCCAGATCCTTGAGCGCCCGCGCGATGCCCGCAGCTGGTGGCTGCGCCGACAAAACCAACACCCGATACTCGAGCGCCCACCGACTCAGAAAGTCGTCACCACCCGCGAGTGACGAGAGCTTCTGGCAAGAAGCATCGAGACGACGATAATCTCCCTGCTCGACCAAACGCTCGATCAGATACTGCCAAGCCAGCAGCTCTGAGGCGTCTTCACGCACCAGCTCGCCCAGCTTCTCGACCTGCTCGTCCAAACCCTGGGCCTGCAGCGCCATGCGCCACTTGCTGTCTCGCCCCTGCCCGCCAAACCCAGGCTCCTCGAGCTCGAGCCCCAGAGCACGCGCGCAACGGCGAAGACTCGCCCGCAGAATGGGGTCAGACGCCCCGTTGGCGAGCCCTTCTCGGTAAATCGACGATGCAAGCTCGAAATCTCCCAGCTCGAGCTCGGCCAACACGCCAGCCATCCACGGCAAGGTCTCTGCACACAGCGCACTCTCGACCCGAGCCGCCGCCTCGGACTCACCAAGCTTGCGCAGATGACGTGCATACAGCATCTTCGCCGCCGGCTCGTCAATGGAACCCAACTCAACGCGCTGCTCTTCGCTGAGCGCATCCAGGTCGACGCCACGACTCAGCGCCGCAAAAGCAATGGCATGACGACGAGACTGCGCTTGCGCCAGGGCCAACTGCGCGCTGCAGGCGCTCTCATAGGCGTTCAGTTTGCCCGCAGCAAGAGACTCGGCCGCCCACTCGTAGACGTACAGGGGACAGAGAGGGTCCAGGCCAATGGCCTCGTGCAGCTCCATCTCCCGCACCCGCTGCTCCCCCTGCTGTGCCGCAAGCAGGCTGATACGATGGCGGAACGCAGCCCGACGCGACGCCAACAACGCGCCCTCGTCAGACGAGCGCGGCTGGTATGCAGCCATCTCGTCAAAAGCGCTCCAACCCCGCAAAGCCACGATCTCGAGCGACGCAGACAGATTGGCCCAAGCCAGCATCTGTACGCAGGCCAAATGATAGGGATCGCGCACCTCGAGCTCGCCCAACTCTTCCCAAAAGCCGAGCGCAGCGCGCGGATCGGCCCGCTCGAGCCAGAGCTGATTCATCCAATCAATGGCAAATGCCTCAGCGACAATCGGAGGAGCCGACGAAATCACTGCCCGGTAACCCCGGCCCGTGTCCAGCTCATCGCGCCGAGCGAGGGCCTGGCGCGTGAAGTTGAGCAACGCAACCAAGCGATTGCCCTCGATGCTGAGGGCGTGCTGACAGAGGGCAAGCAAGGTCTCGCTGCTTTCCGAAAGCCGCCACTCCATCATCAGCTCGAGCAGCGTGTAGAGCAATGGGAGCTGAGTCGTCAACTCCTTGCGAACATGCGCGATTTCATCGAGCTGAGTGGCCATGCGCCCCAGCGCCAAGGCACAATCCTCCCAGTCGCTCTCGCGCCACGCCCCCAAGACCAACCACAGGTGCGCCAACAGCAGGTTCGGATCCAGCTCCACAGCCTCGGTGTCGAGTTGGCGGGCGAGAGTACTCGCTTCCGACACCACCGACTGCCGACACGCCGTTGCGACCAAGTGCAGATAAGCCGACTGCAACGCTGGCTCGACCTGACTGACCTCAGCCAAGAGCTCCGAGCTCATCCTCACAGCCAATCCAGGCAAATAGAGCTTCTCGAACTCTCCTTCGACCCCCGTTCGCATGCGCAACATGCCGGAGGTCAAGGTCGGCTCGACACCCAAGCGACTCTGGTTGGCGCTCGCCCGACGGGCCACCCGCGTCGCGTTGCGCAATCCCCATAACGCAGGCAATGGCGCGCTGCTCACCGCGCTTTGTGGTCGTACCGGGGCTTGTAAGACCGCGGCCAAATCCACAGTCGGCCGCGCTGGATCGAGGTCGGCAACAGCGAGCGATGCTGAAGCGAGCGGATCAGAAAGGCTGCTGACCTCGAAATCGACCGCAGAGAGCGACGGCAAATCTGACAACTCGTCCAGCACGGACGCCACGATCCCTGACTCGAGCGGCTCCAGCGCCCCCTTCTCGGACTGCGCCCCGACCGCCTCCATTTTCTCCGTGGCACGTCGCTCCTCAGTCACCAGTTTGCGATGCCCGAAAATGTCGGCGACCGACATCGCCTCGGTGTCGCGCCGGTGGCCTCCCCCCTCGCTTTGCTCCAAGTCCTCCAGGCTATCACTCAAGACCGCTTCGTCACTCGACGCGTCTCCTTCGGCTCGTTGCGGCAACTTGAACTGCGGAAGCTGCGGAGGCGGTGCTGCGGTTCGAGCAGAACCGTGAGAGGCGAGCTTGCTCAGCTCCTCCATGCGGACCTGACTGGTCACCGGCTCCGCATCGCTCAAATCGAAGAGCTCGATCACTTCCTCGTTGGCATCGCCCGAGGGCCTGGGAAGAGGTGGCAAAGGCGGTGCTGGTGGCGCTCCGGTCGGTCTGGGCAGTGAGGGCGGCTTCAGCACCGGGAGCGGCGGCGGCGCTTTACCGCTCGACGACGATGCCCGCGCGGTAGGCGGAAGTGGAGGGCGGGCTTGCGAAGGATCTTTGGGCTCGTTCGCCATCGACGTGTCCTCGACGTTCTCCAAGATGCCTGTGTGGAAAGCACAAGCAGGGGGGTATACACTACCGATTAGGTCACTCCCGCGGCAAGCCGTGAAGTGCCCTTCAGTGCACCTTTTTTTCTTTTGGTTCTGCTTCGCACTCCCACAAGCAACCGGGTCACCACCCACTGAGCTCAAGCGAGTCGATTCCACATGTTCCCTCTACTTCGCCCAGCCAGCACAGGAAGCACGCGCCGCGCATCTGAGTCGGCATCTGGAGGTGCACATCCAATGCCCGCCCAAGCACCGCGAAGACCGAGCGAGCGCAAGCGAAATCGCGACCCAATTCGCTCCGCTCTCGTTCGGACTCGGCCCCCGAAACGACCAACCAGAGGCATCTTGCAAGCGAAAGTGAGCGAGGGGAGCGCATCCTCTCGATATACCGGAGGAATTGTCGTTGTCGAGAGGTCGGTGCCCTCGAGCGAACGAATGCATACGTTTGCAGGAAGCCTGCGCTTACTCGCCCTGAGCGCGCTCTGCGCGTCGCTCGGCGCCTGCTCGCAATGCCAAACCCCGGCAGACCGAATCGACCACCCCATGCCCGAACTGCGCGTCCCCAGCGTACACCTGGTTGGCTACGATGAAGTCGGAACACCAGAACACGCATGGAGAACGGGGGTCGAAGCACTCAAACAGAGTATCGCCATACCGGAAGCACTTGAGACGCGCCTCGAGCCTGAGGCGCGACAGCAATGGCGAACCGTCCTCGACGCCTTTGAAGAATACCATACCCTCGCCGAATCAGCCCTCATTCTCGCCACCACACCACGACCAACTCTACAATGCAGCGTCGATCCGCAGTGGCACCATCCACACACCTGGACCTTGGGCGCGCATCAACTCGTGCAGCAGCATCGCAACGTTCTCTGGGCCCTGGGCCGACTCGAGCTCGCTGCGCGCTCATTCGTCGACTCCCTCGACAAACTGCGCGAAGCCTTCAGCGCCGACAAGCTGCAACATGCAGATGAACCCTTGCTCAGTCACCTCGAACGCGAACGCCAGAACTTCGAAAAGCTCGACTCGCACGCAAGCCGACTCGACGGCGACTGGCTACATGCCAAAATGGTCACACGCTTCGCCAGACATCGGCCGGCACTCGCGCTGATGCTGCGCTTACACGAAGCCTTGCTCGACTGGCGTAGCAGAACCGAAACCGACGCCCGATGGAGCTATGCTGCAGGCTCCGTCACTGGCCCTCTGCTCGCCATTGAAGCCTGGCTCGCTCAGAGCGAGGCGCTCTCCGACGCCGTCTCTGAGTACAGCACCGAGAGCAAAGTCCTCGAACGTCTGGTCTCTGCCCAAGAGGGCTCGCCCTCAGCAGAATGCATCGCCGCGCGCGTACGAACCGTCAGCAGAGCTGCAAGCAGCCTCGACTACTGCCTGAAAATGCAAGTGGCCTTGCAACGCGCCCAGCAAGGGATGCGCGCCCTGCTCGTCACGCTCGGAAAAAACGAAGAAACACCCGGAGAAATACTCGCTGAACTCAGCGCCACCCAAAACGCCGTCGACCTCCGTGTCGCCGAACTGATCGGTCTCGAATTCGCCATCCTCCACCACTGGGATGAAGGCAACGCCCTGCTCTGGCAAAGCTTCGCCGAGATCCTCGATTCCGAAGGACACGACACCCCTCCCGTCCTCGAAGACCGCGTCGCCTGGCGCGCCGCGTTCTTCGCCATCACACCCAGCAAGGAGCGCCTCCAAGCCGAGGCACTCCGGCTCAGCAAACGAGGAAAGCTCCTCACCCCCTTCGTCAGCGAGGTCCTCGACCCCATTCGTTCTCCAGCACGCATCGCTGAGGTTGAACAGGTCCTGCTCGCCATCTCCGAAATCGATGCCACCCTCGAACGCATGCACCAAAGCATCGCCCAAGCCTGCGGTGACGACCGCTGCCGCAGCGTCCCCTCTCCCATCGTCGAAGACTCCCCGAAACAATCCCAATGGATCGAAGGATGGCGGAGTATTCCAGTCGCAGAACGAAGCCTAGGACACAACCTCGTCATCCTCGAGCTCAGCCGCTTGCACGTCGCTCGACAGGTCCAGCGACTCGCTGCCATGCACGCCTGGTTTGCCGAGCTCTCCAGCGCGTCCTTGGACTGGCCTCAGCTCCCACACTGGGAGCGAACCTGGGATCTCTACGCGCACCGAAACGGCAGCTACCTCAACCTCTTGCGCGCAATGGGCCAAATCATCTTCCAAGTCGAGGAGTTCGCACGCGCGCTCAAGCCCGAACGTTCGCCCACCCTCCAAGCCCTGCTCGAAGAACAACGTCGCTTGGTGGAACTAAGCATCGATTTCGCCCGGTTCATCGATCGAGAGGGTGAGGCGCCGGTACCCATCGACACTCTCCTCTTTGCATGGAAGCGGCTCCAACAGCGACTCCTCGAAATCGAAGCACTCACCTTGGCCCGCGACGAAAAAGAAGCTGGGAACACAGGCCAAGCGCCCAATCGACAAAAACTTGGGGAATAGGCCAAGCGCCCAATCGACAAAAACTTGGGGAAACAGGCCAAGCGCCCAATCAACAAAAAATGTCCCACTGAGGAAGCCATGCAACAACGCGAAGTCCACCGTTGGACACGCATCCCTCCAACACCCGGCTGCAGCCCGTGCTCCAACGCTGCTCGAGTGGCGCTGCTGCGCCTCAGCTTCGCCATCTCCCTCGCTGCATTCGGCTGCGCTTCCGCCCCTGTGCCCGTCCAGAAGATGGCCCTCGACGCCGAATTCCTCATTCGCGTCAATGATGAGGTGCGCACTGTCAACGCCGACCAGCTCTTCGCCCAAGCACGACAAGAACTCGACGACGCAGCCTACCAGGATTGTGCCCGAAATTTCGACACCCTTTGGCAAAACCTTCCAGGCTCCGAATACGAAATCGCCAGCATCTACAACGCGGGCCTTTGCCACGAGCAGCTCGCTAACTGGGAGCTCGCAGCCGAGCGCTACCTCCGCTTGCTCGCGCTGCAAGCCAATTCCCGTGACGCCCTCGACGCCACCTTCCGACTCGCCGAATGTGACGCCAACAGCAGCAACTGGGAACGGGTCGCCACCCACATGCAGCGCTTGCTCGAGCGCGAAGACCTGCGCCATCTCGACAAGACCGAGGCATCCTACCGACTCGGGATGGCCCAAATCGCCTTGGGTCAGTACGACGACGCCGAACAGAGCTTCCGAGCAAGTCTCAAGCGCAACCGACTCGCAGGCACCGCGCGCATCGCCAACACCCACTACTTCGTCTCCGGTGCCTACTACGGCATCGCCCTCGCCTACCACCTGCGCTTCTCGCGCATCCGCTTCCGACTGCCCGAAGAGCGCATGAAGGAAGACCTCGAGGTCAAGCGCTCACTCGCCAAATCGGCGTATTCCGCCTACATCGACACAGTCAACCAGAGGAATCACTTCTGGGGAATACTCTCTGGGTACATGGTCGGAAAACTATTCGAGGATTTCTATTACGATCTGCTCACCGCCGAGGTCCCGCCAGAGCTTGAGGGCGAGGAGCTCAGGGACTACTTCCTGGCGCTCAGAGAGGATTTCAGACCACTGCTCGACGAAGCCCTGATCGCCTACGAAACAACGGCCAAGACCAGCGTCAGACTGGGCATCGAGAACGAATGGGCCACTGCCAGTGACGAGCGACTGCAACGATTGCGGCAGTACATGGACGATGAAAGCGCACTGCGCCAGGAGGAGCAGGCTATCGCCGAGTGGAGCAGGCAAGTGCGCGAAATCGAAGAGAGTCGGGCCCAAAGCCCCAACTCCGAGCTGCTCGTGCCACCGCCACCACCGCCCATGCCAGTGGCCAAGGCCGCAGCGCCAGCGCAGTCTCACTAGCGCAGTCTCACTAATGTCGAGGCGTGGGACCCAAGAGGAGTCGCCGAGCGATACGAAAAAGAGAAGGGATTCCAAAGGGCTAGCCCTTTGGCGGGGCGTGGGGCAGAGCCCCACAATCGACGTCTAGGCCTTCTTGGCTGCGCTCCAAGTCTGAACCAAGTCTGCCAAATCCAAGCCGATGGTCTGCTTGAGCTGTTCCACTGCGCTCAGGGTCTTCATCGGCAAGGAGCCGTTCACATCAACCGCGGAAAGCCGCGCGTCGATGACGGTCATCTTCTCGATCTCGATGTGCTGCACAGTGCTCATGATCGTATCCAAGAGCACGTTGAGCTTGTGGCCGAGGAAGATCTCCCTGGCATGGGGACCTGCGTTCTTCCAGGTCTTCACCAACTGCCGGAAGGCCTCTGCCTTCGCCCGACCGTCCTCGAGAATCGAGGATGACTGACCAATCGCGTCGGCCTGCATGGTGCTCAGCGCGGCCTGAGCTGGCTCGAGCACGTCCGCCATCAGGCGGCGGCGAACCTGCTCGATGCGCTGAACCTGAACGCTCAGCTCTGCCTCGGCGCGCGCTTTCTGCGCGGCGATATCCGCATTGGCTTCGGCCACCATCGCGCGTCCCTTGGCTTGCGCTTCGGAAATCCTGCGCTCTGCCTGGGCCTGAGCTATCCGCATGTCCGCCTCGAACTGCGCGATCAATCGGTCTTCTCGGTTCTTGGCATCCCGCACTGCCGCCTGCGCTTGCGCCTTCGCCTCTGCAATGCGCGCGTCGCGCATGAGCTGAGAATTGCGCTGACGTCCAATGGAAGCCAAGTAACCCGACTCATCCGAGACACTCTGAATGGTCAGTGTGTCCAAGGCAAGCCCAAGCATCGACAGATCGTGATCGACCTCCTCGAGAAGGTTCTTTTCGAAGCTGACACGGTCTTCGTTCACTTCTTCCGGCGTGAGCTTGGCCAACACCCCACGCAGGTTGCCCTCCAGGGTCTCGCGTGCAATGCCCATGATCTCCTGCCGACTCTTGCCCAACAAGCGCTGAATGGCGTTGTCGAGCCTCGGCTGCATACCCGCAACCTTGATGTTTGCCACCGCATGCACGGTGAGCGAGATCCCGCCTCGTGAATAGGCGTTGTTCGTGCTCACGTCGATGATCATGTTGCTCAGATCGATTTCATCGAAGCTCTCGAAGAGCGGGATACGAATCCCACGACCGCCCTGGACAATCCGGTAGCCCAACTTCCTGCCGTCAGGACCAACGCTTCGGGAGCCACTGAAGATAATGGCCTTGTTGGGTGGACAAATGAAGATCACGTTGCGAATCGCCATTGCAGCAAAGAGAACGGCAATTACGACCACGCCCACGATAATGACAATAGGATCCATGCCTTCCTCCTCGACTACAACTGGGCGAAGGGATCAACCTTCGGAAGCTGCGTTTGCGTTCGGGTGTGCTCATCAGAGGGACGAAACTCGAAAGGCTTCGTTGAACCCTTGCCGCCCCCACCAGGAGCCCCTCCACCGCCCGCCGAAGACGACTGCGAACGACCACTCATCGACTCCGCGATATCCAAACCGATGCTGTTCTTGATCTCGCCAAGCAGAGCCGAGACGATGCGTGGATAGGAAGCGACGTAGTTGGGAAGCGTCTGCCCATCGCCCGCATCAATCAGCGCAACATCGGCGATCTTCACGTTCGCCGCTGCAGCTGCAACCTTCTGCATGAGAAGCTCAATCTGCTGAACCACATAGATATCCACCGCATCACAGCCCGCCTCTCGCCAGGACTCATCCAGCATCGCCATCGCCTCTGCCGTCGCCTTGGCTTGCGCTTCGATGGGCGCGGCCTCTCCCGCTGCAAAGAGCTTGCGCGCATCACGAGCAACCTCGGCTGGAATGACCTTCTCGGCCTGCAGGCGAAGCTTCTCGAGTTCGATGCGCACCGCTTCGAGCTCCTGCGCTGCTTGGGACCGCGCTGCCTCAGCCTCACCCTTCGCCTTCTCCTCAGCAGCCTTCACTTGAGCGTTGAGATCGGCCTTCAACTGCCGCAGCTCATTCTCCTTCTGCTGCACCTGGTCATCAGCGCGCTCACCCGCCACGTTTCCTCGGGCCTGAGCCTCGGCCACAGCCATGTCCGCTTCACGCTTCGCATCGGACTCGGCGATCTCAGCGTCGCGAATGACCTCGGCAATACGCTTGCGACCAATCGAGTCGAGGTACTGCATCTCGTCCGAAACATGCTGAATCTTGAAGGTGTCCAGGTGAAGTCCGAGCTTCTGCAGATCCGCCTCGGCGTCCTCCTTGGTCCGATCGGCAAACTTGAGTCGGTCCTCGTTGACCTCCTCGGGCGTCATCGTCGCCAAGATCCCACGCAGCGTGCCCTCCAAGGTCTCTTTCGCAACCCGCTTGATCTCCTCGTTCGGTTGTCCGAGGAAGCGCTCGACCGCCTTGATCGCGAAGCGCTCGTCACTCGAGATCTTCACGTTGGCGATGGCGTGTACGCTGAGCGGAATGTTTCCTTTCGAGAACGCACCTTGAATACGAATATGGACCGCGAACAGACGCAGATCCATCCGCGCAACCTGCTCCACAATCGGCATCTTGTACGCCCGCCCTCCAAAAATGATGCGCTGGTTACGACCAGTGAACACCAACATCTCGTGTGGACGGCAAATATACAGGAATTTCTTCACATACGCCAAGTACACAAAGACCAGGATCAAGACCGCAGCCCCAACGGCAATGGCCATCGCTTCCCTCCTTGTTGCTCGCGCTTCCAGAGCAGAAATCGAAGCCGATGATGCGCTTCGATGACGGCCCCTTCTTCGCCTCTGTTGGACAACGTACCGAACGCGCCAAGTCGACGCGCACAACACCACAACCGGCTTCCAACCCCGTCGCAGCTCCATTCTGCTCATTCACTCGCAAGAATTGCAAGCCTATTCGCTCATGCACGGTCCACCCACTCGGCTTTCCGTGCTAGAACTTTGATTTGCACGCCGCCCATCGGCGGTTCGTCGCGTGGCACGCCAATGCGATGCCATCCAACCCAAAGCTCGCTCAGAATTGGAAGTGCCGCACGCTCGCTGCCAGCCAGCAAACCATTGACACTCCGCCGTTCTGCCCTTGCTCCAAGGAAAGACGCCATGTCTAGCTCCCCTCACCCCCGCCGCGTTGCCGTGAGCCTCGCCGTCACCCTTGGCATTGCCACCGTCCTCGGATGCACACCCAAGGAACAAGCCCCAACACCGCCCCCAGAGCAGAACGCTCCCCAAACAGATACCACTGCCGAGCAGCCCCTCACAGACACCGTCCAAGCTCCACCTCCTGAGCCAGCCACCGAAGACCTCGCCGAAGCACCACCAGCCCCTGCGTTCACCCTCATCTATCCACCCGCCAGCCCTGCCTGGGCCGCCTGCAACCAAGCCCTCGCCGAACGCTTCGTGCAGCCCGGTGAGCTCGGCGAAGTCATTGGGGGAACAGGCCAAGTGCCCAATCAACAAGAACTTGGGGGAACAGGCCAAGTGCCCAATCAACAAGAACTTGGGGGAACAGGCCAAGTGCCCAATCAACAAGAACTTGGGGGAACAGGCCAAGCGCCCAATCGACAAGAACGTTGGCTCGCCTTGCCAGAGTCAAGAC
This sequence comes from Myxococcota bacterium, assembly GCA_034002465.1. Taxonomy (GTDB): domain Bacteria; phylum Myxococcota_A; class Bradymonadia; order UBA4248; family JAVFAO01; genus JAVFAO01. The sequence goes on along the minus strand of JAVFAO010000001.1, from coordinate 38,945 downwards.
CCTTCATGCCTGTGCCACCGCTGCCAGAGGGCTCCCCCTGCGTGGCCCCATCCGAGGGGGACAGTTGGCTTTTCCCCAGCGATCCTCCAGTGCTTCTGGTTCTCTCTACACAACCCATCCTCTACGCTTTCTCTGAAACCCAAGCATGCTTCGTTGAGCTGCCTCCCTTCTCACCGCTCCCACCCGCCGCCGAGCCCAAGCTGGTCCAAACCATCAACGCCACCTCGCCCCTGTTCATCGAGTGGGACCTCTATCCCGAGCTCGAAGGCAGCGAGCTGCTCACCCTCTCGACGCAAGGCCTGCGCATCGACCCGCTCAACGCCCTCTCCAACAATCCCCAACTGGCCCAACGCCAGCTGCTCGACGCTCCCCTCGGCCTGCCCACGCCCAAGACCAAGCTCGACCCACAGAGCGACGAGCCCTGGCCAGAGCTCGCCCCCATCGCGCGATTTCGATTCGAAAACAACGATGATGACCTGCGCACCGGGCAGCTTCGCCTGTTCCCCGAGACCACCGCTCCACGACTCCACATCCAGCTCGACTACGGCAAACAGCTAGAACCCGATGGCGACCAAGCGCTGAGCGGCGAATCTCGTCAGCACCTGCTCGAGCTCAACGCGCACGGCTTCTTCGAACGTCAAAGTGAAACCAAGCTTTGGAGCCAAAGCGGAAAGCCAGAGCAACGCGAACAAAGTGAGCAACGCGTTGCAGTCCAACACTGGCCAAGCCCCAAGGGCGAGCTCTATGTGGTCGAAGAGACCCAGGCGAGCCTGACGCGCGATCGCCAACCCGCGTACGCCAAGAACGCAATATACAAAGAGAAACCCTGTAACGTCATGGGCCGTCTCGAGAGCGAACAACGCGACCGACGCGTCATCCGCCGCTGGTACTACAGCACCGCAGAACACAAGCCCCTGCTGCTCAGCCGCACCGACTCGAGCGGAGCAGAACAAAGCTTCAAGCTCGACAAGGAGCTCGAATTCCCAAACGCAAACGACATTCGGGCCCTCAGCCAAGACTTCGAAGCCGACCTGCTCGCCACCGGCAAGTCGAAGCACAAGGTCCGCCTCTCCTGGAATCGTATCGTCCTCAGCGAGACCGGCCCTCAGCCCATCTTCGAACACAACTTCGAAGCCTGCGATCGCTACTTCACCGACCCCACCAAGGTCTCCATCCACGTCGAGCTCAAGGTTCGCCCCCGTGGCCTCGACGCGCTCCAACTCGTCGCGAGCCGCCGTATCAGCGTCGAAACTTACGGCCTCGAAGCAGATGCCTGCACCGAATCCGGAACCTGGACCTGGCTGCGTGCAAACAACCTGGGGGAACAGGACAAGCGCCCAATCGAAAAGAAATCCACCCTCAACCAGCACAGCTTCCGCCGAGAGCTCGCCATCCCCGAAGGCTGTGACGAGCTCCCCTGAAGCTTACAGCGCATAGTCGAAGAGAAGCAGCGAAAAGGCCGACAACTCCGCCATGATCCAGGGCAGCGATGCCGCCCAAGCCAAGAGCGCCAAAACGAAGCGCGGCACCATCCCCAAGGAAGCATCGGGAATCCCAAGCACCGCCTGCAGCGCCCCAACGAGCCACGCCAACAACCAAATCGCCAGCAGCGGTGGTAAGGCCAGAAGCAAGGTCAAAACCAGAGCGTGTCGAAACAGCTCGAGCGTCAACTCCGCATCCACATCGCTCTCCCAAACGGCTTGTTATCGGGACACCACCGAAGCTAGCGAAAGACAGGCTTCTGTTTGCAGACGTCGAAGCGCATGCGCTCGAAAGCTGCACGCCTTCGGAATGGCGCAAGGATGGGCGCCCTTCACTAGTGACCAGCCAAGAGCTCGACCATCTCCTTGGCTCGCCGCTCCCCTTCCGCATCGCCACGGGCACGATAGCTCAGCGCCCACTCCTCGTGAATAGCGGGATCGAAAGGATTGATCGCCGCCGCTTCCCAAAGCGCCCGCTCCGCCTCCTCATAGCGCCCTTCACGATTCAGCGCCCGCCCAAGATACACAAAGAGCGTCATGTAGTGCTCCCCCTCGATGAGTGCCGACTGCAGCACCTCCACAGCCTGGGCCGACTCCCCTTGCTCGAGCAAGGCTCGCCCCAAACGTGCCTGCAACACCGGATTGCTCCCGCCAATCAGCGCTGCCGCCTTGCGATACTCCACCGCCGCCGCCTTCGGACGCTGCTTCGAGAGCAATAGATCCCCAAGATAGACCAGACGACGAGCACCTTCCTCGCCAATCAGTGAGACATCATCGTCCTCTCCCACCGATGCATCCTTTCGAAAGGCTATCTGCTCGAACACATCGGGAGGCTCCTCCCCTTCATAGCGCCGCTCCCGCTGCAGCATGTGCGCTTTCCAAGAACGCTCGAAGTCTGAAAAGGAGGAGGCGAGCACAGTCTCGAATGCTGCCTCGGCACGCTGCCCTTCGGCGATCAGCCCAAGCATCTCACGCAAACCGATCATTCCATGCTTAGAATACACCAACTCCATCGCAGCAAAGACCTCGGCGTATGCCATTGAGGCGTCTTCCTGATCAGGCAATTTGGCGATCGATGGGTGCATCTGGGCAAAACTCACCAACCGCCCTTGCTTTGCCCTTGTATACAAGAGATAATCAAGCTGCGCCGGCAACAAGCGCTGCTCATCGCCCCCCCGCCATCGCCGCTCCGAAAACTTCGCCAGCCCCTCGTGTACCCAAATGGGAACGCCCGGACCACCCGCCTGAGCAATGATCATGTGGCAATACTCATGCACCAACGTGTCGAGCCAAGCATAGCCACGCATCAACGCCAACGGACTTGTCAGCATGATCCGGTTGTACTTACTGAGCGCGATCGTGGAGGTGGTCGCCACATCACTCTCCGTCAAGCTGGACACCTTGGCCAGATCATCAGGAGAAGAATACACCTCAATGCGTATCGGCTCGCTCGGACGCACACCAAAATCCTCGCCGAAGGCCTCGTACGCCGCAGCCATCGCACTGAAAGTAAAGTCGACCAAGACCGCATCCTTGCCAGGGGGATAGCTCAGTTCGAAACGACCATCGTTGCTGCGCACACGCACATGCTCCCGGGTCAACGCCTCGGTGGCCTCCACCAAGCTGAGCTCGGGCTCATACGCCCGAGCCGCCGCACCCCCTCGCTCGATGGCCTGCTTCATCAGCGTCACCGCCTCCGCATAGTCCCCCTCATAGAAGCGCAAGCGCCCTCGTAAGAGCTCCACACGAAAGTCATCGTCGCCCTCGACCTCCTCGAGCATCTGCCGGACCTGCGCCAAGTCGAGCGACTCCAATGCGTCCTGCGCCCGGACAAAGAACGCATCCTCAGCCGACTGAGCGCTACCAACAGCGCACAGCACACTCGCGCACAAGAGCACCCCGACCGAGAGGCTACTCAATGAGGGATTGATAGTAGAGCTTGGCTTCATCTTCGTATCCAGGTATGGCCTGCTGCTTCATCGCCTCGAGAATGTCCTCACGAAACGCGCGAGGAGCACTCCGATCCGCTTCGGGTATCGCAACACGCTCCACCGGCGAGGGCTTGCGTCGCGAATCTGCCATTCGCTCCTTCTGAAGATTCTGCTGAAGCTGACGCTTCATCGCCTGCAACGAACGCAACGCTTGCCGCTCCGCCTCCAGCGCCTCCCCGAGCGTTGCTTCCCCAAGCTCCTCCTCCGCTGAGCGCATGAAACCCACCGCTTCTTCGAAGTGGGGCTGCAACTGCTCAGCCATCGCCGGAAACGCGTCCGCCATCTGCCCAAGCTGCTCCCCCAATTCCCCTGCAGAGTCACGCAGAGCCCGCTGCACCTGCTGCTGCTCGAGCATCTCGTCGTGATCGTCAGGACTGGGCTCGACCTGCAGCGCTCGCGACGCCGAATCGAGCTCGCCCTCGATCATTTGGGAAAGCTCGTCCATCTGCCTCCAAGCCGACTCTCGCTCACGCGCCGCCACCCGCTCTGGCGAACCGGGCTCCGCGTCGAAATACGCATCCAAAGCCTCTGCCTGCGCCTCGCTTTGACGCTCTCGAAAACGCTCGATGGCCTGCCTCAATCCATCAAGATCGCCCGCTTCGTTGAGCTGCTGTGCCTGCTCCAACACTCGGCGAGCAGAAGAAACCGCCATATCTCCAGGCACTTGAGCATCCAATGCGTGAAGCTGACGCCCCAACGCAGCCAAGCGCCGCGACTGACGCTGCGACAAGCCGTCCAGCTCAACACTGTGCTCGGCTCGAATACGCTCTCGCATCGCATCCCGCAAGCGCTGGCCACGCTTCTCCAGACCAGCCTGCGCCTCGGCCAGATCGTTGACGCTATCCAAGAATGCACTCGCCTGCTCATCCATCCGAGACGTCGCGCTCCCGCCTGCGCTGGTATACTGATCCGCGACCGCCAACATCGACTGCAGCTCTGCGTCGAGCTCGTCGAGCATCGACAACACATCTTCAATCCGCCCCTCATCCAAGAGTTGGCGCATCTCCTCAGCACGCGACGCCAGCTTGCGCGCATCCGAAGCCTTCATCGCCTCCGCGTTGACATGCTCGCTCGGCAGCTTCTCGGACTGCTGCGCGAGCCGACCAAGCAGCTCATCAAGCTCTCGCTGCAAGCGCGCCATCTCCGCTTCCATCTCCGCCCGCAGCCGAGGGTCATTGACCGTCTCCAGTTGCAAGGCCAAAGCTCGCAAACGCTCTATCCGCTCGTGAATACTGTTGACGGTCAACTGCGCAGCATCCATCCACTGGCTAAGCACCATCTCCTTGAGCAAAATGAGCGCCCGCTCGGTCTGCTCAATCTGAGGGAGACGATGCATTCGTGTATACACACGGAGCTCCTCCTCATGCAGCTGACCCGCCGCATGCAAAAGCGCCAATCGCTCCAGCTGCAATCCTGCCTTCGACTGCATCTGGCTCATCACCTGCCGCAAATGCTCGAAAAGCTCCACATCGCGCCGCAGCATCAGACCGTCCGCAGCGAGCATCTCCCCCAAGCTCGCCATCGCCCGCAGCACCTCGGCCCGACGGTCACTCAAGAAACTGGCCGATGCCAAGCGCTCTCCAAGCTCCTGCTCCGCCACACGCTGCCCCTCGCTCGGCGCCTGACCCGGCTCGTCCGCCTGCAACGGCGCCTCCAGCTCATCGGCAAGCAGCAACAACAAGTCGTCGAGCATCGACTCCTCGGCACGCAACAATGCCTCGTGCCGATCCTCGGGACTCGACACCCGCAAATACACGGGCGCGCTGCGCGACGACTTCGGAGACGACACCTCATCGTTGTCCCAAGCCAACGCATGCACCACCAACACGTCCTTGGGCTGCAGCGCCATCTCTGATAGCTCGAGCTGCACCTCGTCAGCCCAATTCGACTGACGCGACAGACGGGCCACCTTCACCACCTTGGCAGGCGTCTGCGCCCCCTCTATCGCAAGCTCGAGCTCGATGGCAGACAGGCCATAGTCATCGAAAGCCCGAATGCGAAAAGCAAGCATCTCATCCGCAGTCACCTCCACCGAGCTCGCTGCTGCATCGATCACCACGCTCGGCGCCATATCGGGCACCACATCGAGACGCCGTCGAAGATCGTGTTCGAGTATTCCTGACGATGAGGACCGCAAACGAAAACGATACCACCCCGAGTGCAAGGCCACGAAGCTGCCGCTCACCGAGCTTCCCTCGCACAGCATCGCCTGTTCGAGCTGCGTCCCGTCGTTGCCCTCGAACACCAAAGTCACCGCGTCCGCGTCCTCAAGCAGCTTGCCCTCGAAACGCAGCTCCGTCCCTTTGAGCAGCTCGAAATCACCCGTGCTGTTGAAGAACTGACGACTGTGCAGACCACTGTATGCGGGCGGAATCAGCTCGATGTGAAGTTGCCCGACCAGCGGCCGCTCGGTGGGCGGCTCATCCACGCTGTGAAAACCGACAATCTGTAATGCTCGCTCGGCGTTCCCCAGGAAGAGCGAGAGCAGCTCCGAACTGCGAGACGGATAGAGCGCAGAGCCAAATAGCAGCACAACGCTCAGCGTCAACCCAGCCGCGCTCACCCCCACCAGCTTGTGCCGAACGAAAAGCGTCGACGCTTGCATTGCATAGCGTCGAGCACGCTGCGCGCTATGTCGAATCTGGGCTCGCGCCAGCTCCGCCCTCGCCCCAAGGACCTGAGCCGACTCGGGCTGCTGCTGCAACAGCGCCGAAAACTGCAAGCTCGTTGACAAGTCATCGCGAAACGCTGGCTCAAAGCGCTCCAGCTCACGAGCCGTGCCCTGCTCACTGCGCGTGCGCCACCAAGCTGGCCACAACAACAGCCAACTCGGCACCAAAACCGCCACAAGCAGGCTCGCCCACGCCAGCAGCCCCCACACCAAGCCGCTTGGACTCGACAACCACCACAGCGTAAGGCTCGCCGCGAGCGCTAGAAAACTATACGCGCCCACCTCCAACGCCCGTCGCCGCAGCAGCTCGCGTCGGACCAAGAATAGCAAAGCTCGTATCGCAACCAGGTCCTGCATGCTTTGTCCATCGAACGCCGCTCACCAAGAGCCACACCGTCCGCGTTCAGAGCCCATCACCTCAATGCCCCGCTGCTCCGTCCTCGTCAATGCAGTCGCCCGCTCTCGAGCTATGCCCCCGCTTCATGACCGGGTATGCACCTTCGCTGCCTCTTTGCATGGCCTCAATCCAAGCGCATCACCGTACCGTCCTTGCGAAGCACGCCATAGACCATTTGCACTGGTCGAAGCTGAAAACTCACCTGCGCGCCAGTGCGCTGAGCAAGCAATGCATCCAAGAGTCGCCCTTCTTCCTGCTCCAACCAGCGACGGCGAAAAAGCTCGCGCTCCGACGCGTAGCGCTGCCGACTGGCTTCGTCGACAGCAAGCAGCTGCGCCACATAGACATGCTCACCATCAAGCAGCGGAGCAAGCACCACAGGAGCGCTCGTTGCCGCATCGAGCAGCGCTCGCAGTCGAGGCACATAGCCTAACTCGGGCAAGCGGCCAGGACCTGGGAGCTGCAGCTTCTCGAACTCAAAGCGATCCGAAGGATGATTCGCAATCAGTACATCGACTTGCCGCTCATCCCCCGCCTGCAGCGCAAACGCCACATCCTTCGCCAACGCCAGCACACTGGGTGCAGGCCCCTCAGCCTGAATCAACAGACTCGCTATCTCCCTCTGCAGTGACGCATCCAGCTCACGCTCTAGCGCCGGCAATACTCGTTCGACCCGGTACAACACCACCGACTCCGCCTCTCGCTGCGGCCCCAGAATCTCCCCAGGCGCAAAGGGCGAGTAGGCTGAAAAGCGGCTGCCTTCGATGGGTGGCATCAAACCATCCTTGGCCACGCGCGCAGGATCGACCGAGTGCGCCCGCACCAAGCTCAAGAAGTCTTCCCCACTCCGCGCTCGCTGAGCCAGCTCCTGCGCACGTTGCAAACAGGCGAGCTGCTCCGGCTCAGTGGCATCCGTGGCCAAAGGCAACAACAGTCGACGCAGCTCGAGCCGCTCGGCTTGCTGGTATCGCTGCAGATGCGACCGATAGTACTGCGCAATCTGCTCCGGCTGCTGCTCCACACGGTCACTGATCTCCGCAGAGCTCGGCACATTCAGCAGGCGCACCACACGCAGGCTCAAGCGCCGCTGCTGTGCCTGGTACGCGCTCCATAGCGTCGCATCATCGACATCTTCGCGAAGCCTCGCCAGCAGCACCTGCTCTACAGCAAAATCCTCAATAATTCTCTTTACTTCATCCACAGGAACTGCGCTCGCCTCAGACACCACCGCCAGCGCCTCGCTCAGGCTCTTCGCCTCGCTCTGCTCACGAAGCTTCGGATGCTCCCGCAACACCGCCAACAGCGCCCCGTCGTTGAGCTGAAGTTCACGCTCCACAGCAAGCTGTCGCGCTGCCAGCACACGCAACGCTCGAAGCGCTGTCGCTTGCTGGAAAACCGGATCGGCCAGTTGCTGGGGGCTTGGCGCATAGCCAAGCAACTGCAGCTTTGCAATGGCCAAACGGTAGTCATCCAAGCTCAGCGTCAGCGCAGCAGCTCGCGCAACCACCGTCGCGCCGTCAGCCTGCGCGATGACGGCCGCTGCAGTGTCGGACGGCTGAGCCTGCTCGTTGGACGGCTCAACAGGCTCAGGACGCTGGGTCGTTTCGGACTGACATGCCCCCAACAAAACGAGGGCCAGCGCCGCAAGAAGCAGACCAACCCTACCGTAAAGCGCTCGAAAACACAAAGGAAAATGAACTCCCACCAAAGACGAGACCACCCTGCATCTGGAAAAAACAGCGCGCAAGCCCTCGGGAAACAGCCATCTCGCCGACCAAGCGTGCGCTCTGATTCAGGCGAAAAACATCGGAGAACACTGGGAAAATTGTCATCCGACCGAGTCAGCCAACAGCCGCCACCGGACCCAGCAGAGCCGGCGCCCATTCGAAGCGCCCAATTCCTGCATTGTTTCGCAGCGCCTCATACTGCTCATCAACGGCCACCAGGATCGAGTGGGCCAAGGAAAACCCGAAACGCCGCCGGAGATCCCAGATGGGCCGCGGATCACTGGGATCCTCGGCCAGATGAATCGCCTCGAACTCCGGGGCCCCAGCCGCGCGCAGCAAGGCATTGATGTACGCCATGATCTCGATGCCATCGGCAGGATCGTCCAGGTCGACGGCGAACGCCATCGGATCGAAAATGCCGATGAGCCGATAACCCAGCGCCTTGTAATCCCTAAGCAATCCAGGGAGTTGAGGGTCAAAACGCCAGTGATAACCGCGCTCGTCCTCAGCCACGGTGATGATCGAATCGAGCGCGAAGATGATTGCGCGTTGCGAGCTCATGTTCACCTCCATTAGGGTCGGAAGCCGTCGAGAGCGTTCTGCCATCACCGAACCTCCCTGTTCGGTGCGCTCGTTCTCAGGGCGAACCCCACGAGCCTCGTGCAGACCGGTTGCGCCTCATTGAGGCGGTGTGACTCGAGCCAACCCCGACCGTCTGCACTCGCAACCCTTCAAACGCGACAACTGGTTGCGGGTCGTCTTGGCCAGGGCTCCTCGGCCCTCGCATCCCAACATCTGAGCAAGGACTGTACCACGCTCAGCCCAGGATGCCTGGACGATCCCAATAGTATAACCACCTACAGCCACGGTTAAATTCGGGGGGTTGCAGTGTTCTGCGGTGTTCCACCGTGTTTTTCGCTATGCTGGGTCCGCCGCGTCCCTCGACGCAGCGCCTGCCCCTTTTCTTCGTTGCTTTTGGCCAAGTCTGAGGCAAAAAGCACAGCACTGCCCGCCCTCGAGCCCCGCCTGCTTTCTCATGCGCTCACGTGTGTGCCATCCCATCGCCATTGTGACTCACCTGGCACTGGTGCTGCCACTGCTGTGCTGGCTCTGGCAGCCTTGTCACGCGCAGGACTACGAACCGAGCTGGTCCCTCGAAGCGTTCCGTGGCCCAGTGGTCGGTGCCGCCGACATCGTCGGAAGGGGCGGCAGCTGCCTCGCCATCGCAGAGGGAGCTTCTTCGCTCTTCTGCCAACCCGCCGCCGTGGTCAACCGCAACGCCCGAAATGGTGGAGAGTTCTTCGACTGGGACTGGACCCTCGACTGGCTCAACGTCAACCTTGGAGACTGGACCGATGTCGACAACCGCGGCCCAAGCGTCTTCGAACGGGGAATGGATTCCCTGATCAACGCGAGTTTCTCATTGAACTTCGGCCGCTTCGGCATCGCCCTCAGCCTCTATGGAAGCAGCTTCGAAGTGCAGTGCCATGAACCCTCCTGTGACTTCGCCTCAGCCACTGCCTCCACCATCAACGGAGGTTTCGTCTTCGGCTACGCCCTCGCCGACGGCGAGCTCATGCTCGCCACGGAGCTCAGCTTTCCAAGGACGGACATCTCGCTCGTCGGAAACGATGGTGACGCCAACCCCAAGCTCGCGCTGAACACAGTGCAGCTCAACAGTGGACTGCTCTGGCGCCCTCAGAAAGAGCAGTTCCGAGTAGGCTTGGTCGCACGCTTACCTGCACATCAGGAGGTCATTTCCGCGCAAGTCGAGAACACCCCCATGCTGATGCCGAACAGAGTGCTTGCCCCCTGGGAGCTGGGTGTCGGTGCCGTCTACTCTTTTGGTCCTCGGCGACTCAACCCGCGTCCTAGCTTCGGCGACGAACGGAGCTGGGCTCGAGACCAATACAGCGCTCCCATGTTTCGAGAATACTGGCTCATCGCTGCCGATCTCCTGCTCTTCGGCGCCAGCAAACACGCATCCTCACTTGCAGCCTGGTTCGAGCAGACGCTTCAACCTGCAGGTCGCCAGCTCTCGCTCAGCCTGCGCCTGGGAGCCGAAGCGGAGTTTTGGCCGGACGTCATGCGCGCACGCATCGGAAGCTACTGGGAACCCTCGCGTTACGATGATATCGACGGTCGCTTGCACGTGACCACCTCCGTCGACCTCCACCTCCCCGATTTCATTTGGCCTTGGCGCTTCACCGCAGGTGCCGACCTCGCCCCCAACTACTTCAATTTGCTCCTCTCCCTAGGCCTGTGGCACTGACCGCGCGCCGACACGCCGAAGGCTCCTCGACGGCGCGTTCCAACGCTCGCGCGAATGACGATTGACAGGGAAAATGCGATTGTCCATGCTCTTTGCCGTCAGCAGGCGCTGACACGAGGCCTCTGCACACGCCCTGACATCCATGCCAGAGGCGACAGCTTTGCTTCACACCAAGGAAGCATCTGGCCTCGCGTCGCTCGAGCTCAGCTCGAGAATGGTCAACCCGTGGGGAGACAAAGTGAGCGGACTGGTCAAAATTGGCGTTCTCCTCAACGTTGCAGGCAGCTTGTTCGCCATCTTGGGTCTGGCCTACGCTTGGCCAGCTTGGGCAACACTCGTCGGCGTGTGGGCCACAGTGTGGTGCGCCGCCTCTCTCTTCGGAGCCTGGCAGCTACAACGGGACCAAGTGAAGCTCGGGGTGCGGCTGCTCTTTGTAGCAGGCCTCGCGCTACTGCCCTTTGGCGGCGTATCGATGCTCGCAGCCCATCAAACCTGGACCCGCTTCCGCATCGGACTGCTCTTGCGTCGACGCGGGGAGCAGGAGAAGCGGCCGCGGCCCCGCCAATGGCTGATTGCCTCGGTCTTATGCGGGCTCGTGAGCATCGCTGCTGCCGCTTTCGCGCTCCATCAATTGTATTCCGCACGGCTTGTCGACATCTCCTCCGCCATTGCCATTCTCTCGGCGCTGCTGCTCGCGGTGCTCGCCGGTGTGCTCGCGCTACTCTTCTTCGATCACTCGCCAGCCGCCCCCCGCCTGGGCTTTGCGCTCGGCTTCTTCGGCCTGCTCGGCTGTGCCCTCGGTGCCTTCTACCTGCACAGCTACCTCGCCCTTGCCTTGCTCGGTGTGCCCGCCTACCTGCTCCTTCTGCTGTACTTGGGCCGCGACAAAGACCGCTCCGTCAGCAAGGGCAAGAGCCCCTTGAGCGGCTCGGGAGGCTTGGCTCGAGCCCGCTAACCCCATCTCGACATCAAAAAGAGAAGGGATTCCAAAGGCTAGACCTTAGGCGGCAGCGCCCCACCAAGACAAGTCGAAGCCAGGAGGCAGAGACTCGCTGCGATGGCAGCCCGAAGAATGCGTGCCAGGGATGGCACACAACAACTTGGGGGAACAGGACAAGCGCCCAATCGACACGAAATCCATCACCCCAAAAGGGCCCAGAGCAGCAACGAGTGACGCTCAGCTCTCCAGCCAAGGACGTGAAGCGGGATCCTGCTGCTCGCTCCAAGTGAGCACCTCATCGCGCCAGGCGGCAAAGCTCCCCCCAGCGCAGTGTGCTCGCCAAGCCCGCTCGGCCAGAGACCAGGGAGCGCCAGCGATGGCAGCTTCGACCCGTGCCCATCGAACGCTGGTGGCTCGCAGCTCCACTTTGCCTCCCAAGAGCTTGCGCAGAATGCCCAAACGGCGCTCGAGCTCAGCAGCCGGCGCAAACCCCTCTCTCTCCAAAGGCGTATGCGCTTTGGGCACGAAGGGTGACACCGCCAGGCTGCTTCGCGTACCGCGGACGGCGCTCGCGAGCCAGGTGGCGAAGTCGCTCAGGTCTTCATCGAGTTCGCCGGGAACCCCAATCATCAAATAGAACTTCAGCGCCATCGCGTGTGAGCGCGCAATGTCGATGCAACGCTCGATGTCGGAGAGGCGTATCCCCTTGAACAGCGCATCACGCAAACGCTGACTCGCCCCATCCACCCCCACGGTCAAACGTCGCGCACCACCTGCACGCAGCAGCGCCACCAACGGCTCGCTGACCCGGTCAGCCCGCACACTCGAAAGACTGCAGTGCTGCCCTCGGGCGAGCAGAGCTTCGAGCACCTCGAGAAGCTGGGGATGATCGCTGACCGCAGCACCAACCAGCCCAACACGCTCCAGCTCGACGTCTGCCGCAGCGAGCACTCTCTCGGCGCTGAGCACGCGCATGCTGCGCCCGGTCTGTCGGCGCATCACGCAGAAAGCACATCGTCGCGAACAACCGCGGGCCAGCTCCACCAGATGCATGTCGGCGAACTCGGCGTAGGGCGAGTAGATCAGCGAGCGTGCAGGCAGGGCAGTGTCTGGAGCACAGTTCAATGGACGCAGACATTCGCCATGAAGTGCCGGCACATAGACACCATCCCAGTCGCCGATGCGGGCGAGCCAAGTCGCCTTGTCTGGCGCCTCGAGCTGGGCGTGCAGCATCCGCTCGAGCAAGCCCTCGGCCTCCCCCATGAGCATGACATCGCAGAACGGAGCAAACGCCAACGGATTGGCATAGGTGATGGGGCCTCCCAAGAGGATGGGTGGGCTGTCGGGAGCGCGCTCCGCCGCCCACGGCGCGATACCGGCAGCTTGTAAACAACTCATCAGGCCGATGAGCTCATTCTCCCAAGCGAGCGAAACAGCGATCAGCGCGAACTCATGGACGCTGCGCGCGCTCTCGAAGCTGAGCAGGCTCTCCCCTGTCTCAGGAAGGAAGAAGCGCTCGATACAGAGCTCAGGCAGCTCGGCGAGCAGCCGATGCACGGTCTGGAAACCGAGCGAGCTCATGGCAGTGGCATAGGGAACGGGGGCGAGCAGCGCGACGGCATGGGCCCCTCGGGTGATCGGAGCCCCGCGTTCTGCGGCGAGCAAGCGGGCCCGACTGGGAAGCTCCCGCGGAGCACGGCGCTTGCTCATGGATGCTCCAGGGGTGCTAGCACACGCATCTGGACCCGCTCGCCGTGCTGCCCGTCGGGGTCGCGCTCACGCTGCAAGAGCCTGATGCTCGAACCCTCTCTCCAAGCCTCATAGCGCAGACTTCCGGCGCCAAACTCACAGTGCACGGCGACCACCTCCTGACACACGTCGAGCGAAGCCGAGAGAGGCGAGGGCAGCACTGAGCAGGTCGAACGACGCCACCCAGCTCGGGCTTGGGCAGGGAGCGGCTTGCAACTCGCGCCATCAACTTGCGCCTCGAAACAGCTCTTCCCATCGAAGAGCAAGTTCAGGTCACTATCGGCCAGCCCCAGCTCAGGGCTGTGGAGGTGAACCGACCACTGAAGCTGAGCGTCATCGTCGAGCTGTGAGAAAGCGCAAGCAGCGAGAAGCAGACTCGTCCAGAAGACCACAGCAGCCTCCAGCGGCCGAGCACATCGCTCGGACCGAGTCTTGTGTTGCACCAAAGCACAGAATCTGGCAAGGGGATTGGCGCTTGTCGTCTACGTTGGAGGCTGGCTTGGCAAAACTACCTTTGACTCCTCCTTCGCCGCTCTGGGGCACAGCGGCCGACCAGAGCTTGCACGTCGTCTTGGTCAGCCCAGAGATTCCCCCGAACACTGGCACCATCGCGCGGCTGTGCGCCGCCACAGGCGCGCACCTCCACTTGGTCGAACCTCTGGGATTTCAGTTGGATGACAGTCAACTCAAGCGCGCGGGGCTGGACTACTGGCCCAATGTGGGTTTGACGCTACACCAAGATTTCGCGCAGGTGGAAGCCATCTTTGCCCGCACGAAACTGCACCTCTTCTCCACTCACGCGCGGCAGTGCTACGCAGAATGTGCGTATCAGCCCGGAGACGTTCTGGTTTTCGGACGTGAGACGAAGGGATTGGACAGCGAGCTGCGCCTGCGTTTCGAAGATCGCCTTCGATGGATACCGATTCGTCGCACAGGGGTGCGCAGCATCAATTTGGCTTGCGCCGTGAGCTGTGCGCTGTATGAAGCGTGGCGGCAATGCGATTTCGCAGGTGCAGCGGACTGATCGTCTCTTTGTGCTTTGGGCGCTGCCCCATCGAAGCGCGAGACAGCTTGCAGACGCGCTGAGGGGCGCAAAGAGCTCACGAAGCAGATGCATTGTAAACTTGCGAATTCGAGCCGTCTGTGTGCAGAATGTGGCTGGCATTCCGTGTTGAAGGGTGCCCACTGACGAAGCGTGGTCAGCAAGCGAATGAAACCCGATCGTAGCTACTTCCTGAACAAGACGCTGCCCGGGGGCTATACGATCCGACACTTCGTTGGGGCGGGTGCCTTCGCTTACGTGTACTACGCCACGATGGCCAACGAATATCCCGTCGCCGTCAAGGTTCAGTACAACTCCACAGACGATGCTCGCAAACGGTTCAGCCGCGAGATCAAGGTTCTCAAGCAGCTTCCGGCGAACCAGTTCTGTATTCAGTATTACGGAGATGGCTACACACAGGAAGGGTTCCCCTTCCTGGCAATGGAATACGTAGACGGGGCCACCCTCAAGGACACCCTCAAGCATCGTCCCGTCTGGGGAGCCACTGAGGGCTGTCAGTTCATGGTCCAGCTCTGCGACGCCTTCGGTGGTCTGCACGAGCTTGGTCTCGTGCACCGCGACGTCAAACCCGACAACATCATGCTCAACCGCAACTGGCAGGTGAAGCTGATGGACCTCGGCCTCGTCAAGGACGCCCAAGGCCTGCTCAAGCTCTTCGAATCCGAGGACATCGTCTCGGGACGCGACTTCGCAGAGAACCTGGACAAGGGCGTACTTGCGGGAACTCCCGAATATATGGCCCCAGAGCAGTTCTCCGACCCCTCAATCGAAGACGAAAGTCTTGCGCAAACAGACACTTGGACAGACGTCTACAGCCTCGGCCTGATCGCCTTCGAGATGTTCACCGGTGCCAAACTGTTCCCCTTCCAGCCAAACACTTCATCACAAGCGGAATACGCACGTAGCCTCCTCGACTACCTCAAGATGAGGACCCAACAGCTCGACGAGGATCTCGTTGGCCCCCCCACCATCCCCTACCCCCTCTGGACCATCATCGCCAAAGCTCTGCGCTGCGACCCCAAGCAAAGACAGCGCAACGCCCCAGAGCTAGGGATGGACTTCCGCAACTATCTCGCCACTGGACAAGGCGTCTCCACCGCCTACGAAGAAAAAACCAGCGCCATCGACCTCAACAAGTTTCTTGCCGTCAGCCGCGCCAACCCCGCCAAGAAGCCCAAAACCCTGCCCCTCCAGTCCGTCGGCGGCGCCCCCCCTCCTCCGCCTCAACCAGGCCCGAGAAACGCTCCTCCCGCACAGCAGCAGGGGCAGCCGCAACAGCAAGGGTACCCTCAACAAGGGTACCAACAGCAACAGGCTCAGCAAGCCTACCCACAGCAGGGGTACCCACAACAACAGGGGTACCCACAACAGCAGGGGTACCAACAACAGCAGGGGTACCAACAGCAGGGATATCAACAGCAGGGTCCACAACGAGAGCTCGCAGAGCAGTCGACCGTGCCCATCAACGTCGACCAGATGCGCCGCGCCTACGGGCAAAACGGTCCCCAAGGGCCAGCCTACCCCGACCCCGGCTACAACCTCGGTGAGCCCGTCGCCCCCCCTAGCAACACCCTGCTCTGGATCATCCTGATCATCCTGCTGCTCGGCGGCGCTGGCACTGTCGCAGCCTACTTCATCCTCAACTGAAGTCGCATTTCCAAATTCGGTGAGCGGCTCGAGTCAATGGGCAAACCGGAACGCTCTGCCCCTGCGAGCGCTGATGCAGCCTCACGTCTGTATTCTACTTACCGGTCGAGGGCTGCCCTCCAGGTTTGAATTCTCGGGCCCCTTCATCCCAGCGCCAGGTCCGCTCAGTCTTGCTCGGAGCGTCCGTGCAGTACGACGGATCATCGCGGCAGATGGCATCCCAACAATCCATGCTCAGACTGAGGACCACCCCCTTCTCCCCGACACTCGCTTTCATCGTCGAACTGCAGTCCTGAAGACCACCAGCGCCGCTCGCCGAAACCCGCTCATGCCACAGCAACACCCCACGCTCCACATCGAAGAGCGCACGATAGCGCTCGCACTGCGGGCCAACGGCAGGCTGTGGCTCGCCGCATCGCTCATACTCTGCAAGTACCACCGGCGAACCCGAAGCAAACAGCTCCACGAGCGCGACGGATGAAGCGCTGACATCGGCTCCCGTATACACATCCTGCTCCACCAACACAATCTGGGTCAGCAACTTGGCGTCGACATCCGCCAACACCAGCTTCACCACACAGGCCTCAGCCGTGCACTGTGCACCCAGCGTGACGAAGCGATCCTGACCCACATGCTCAGGAAACAACAACGCACCCGAGTCCATCTTCATCCGCGTCGCCAGCACCTCCACATCTGGTGTCCGACTTGGCGCTGCCAAACGCAGCGGCTCGAGCTCCGAAAAATCAAGGTCCTTCGCCTCCACTCCCGTCCAAGCCAAGATGCCAAATATCACCCCCAGAACCCTCGCTGCTCTCATGCTTGCCTCCGCGCGCCGGTGCACCTGCCAGCAGCCAACGCTTCTAGTGGCCAAGGTAGCGAAGCGTCAACCTTGCGATAGCATCAAAACCGCTCCTGTATCGACTCGAGAAAGAAAAGGATTCCTAAGGGCTAGCCCTTCTGGCGAGGAGTGGAGAGCGACACGCCCCGAAGTCGCTCGGAGAGCCCGTAGGCCGTTGTGGATGGCTCAGGAACGTACAGTGGAGCGCAGTCGCAACTGCGCGAAAGACTCACGTCCTCCTGGTATCCCAGGAGAATTGCTGCTGCAATGGGCTCGGTTTCCGAGAGCGAGCGAATACATCTGGATTCCAACCCCAAAACTCCCTATGCTCTTCGTGCTGGCTCCCTGCAACGACTTCGTCTGCATCGACGCCATCGAAACACAGCATCGGTCCAGGCAGCAGCAGCGCGCGGCCGAATGCGAGGCCCAGGTCCACCTAGCACAGCCTCCAATCTGCGTAGCTTGAAAGAACCGAGGCATTCCGACAACACGAGGACAACATGCTGCGACACAGCCAAGCTCAGTGGCGCTCCCTTCTGCTCCTGTGCAGCATCTGCTTCGCACTCAGCGTCTCGCTTCTCGGATGCCAAGCCCAGCTCTCGGCGCTGCTCCCCTTCATTGGCCTGCTGCTGGCCCTGGGAGCGAGCCTCGTCGGTTGTCGAGACCATGTCCGGGTCACCGAGCTCGAGCCCAATGCGGAGCTGCCCGCCGATGCCGATAGCGTCGAAGTCGACACCAGCCTTGACACCACCGGCAACCCCGACCACGACGCTGACGGCATCCCCAATCGCAGCGACAACTGCCCATTCGCAGCCAACCCAGACCAGCAGGATCAAGATGGTGATGGCATCGGAGATGCCTGTAGCTTCGACCCTAACTCCCTCGACTGCTGTGATGACCGCTGCCGACTCGACAGCGACGCCGACGCCGTCCCTGACGTCTTCGACAACTGTCCCTACATCGCAAACCCCGAGCAGACCGACCAAGACGCCGATGGCTTCGGCGACCTCTGCGATGACAACGACGACCGAGATGGCGACGGCATCGCTGACGCTACCGACAACTGCCCCTTCGCCCCGAACCCAGAGCAGGCGGTGGCCTGTGATTTCTTCGGCGACATGGGCAGCGCCTGCGCCAGTGAGATGACCTGCATGTCGCCGTGCGGACCCTGGTGCAGCTATGACGCTGACGCCGACGGCATCATCGGTGGCTATCCTCAGAATAGTCCCTGTCCATCCCTCACTGGTCCTGATAACTGCCCACGCCACGCCAACCCCGACCAAGCCGACCAGGACGACGATGGCATTGGCGATGTCTGCGACAACTGCCCTGAGGTTCCCAACCCCAAGCAGTGGGACCGAGACGGCGATGGCATCGGAGACGCCTGCCGACAAAGCGCCGTGCTACAAGACCTCAACCAGCGGCGTGCCGATGCTGCGCGCCTCGAAGATTTGCGCCATGCTCGCATCTCCGTACTCGACTTCGTGCAAGGCTGCTCTTGGAACCTTGATCAGCGCCTGCAAGCCGCACGTCAGGCCCTGCGCTCCCGCTACCTCGAGCGCCACGCGTGAGCGCGCGCGCCCTCATCCTCGAGCTGCACAGCCGCAGCCTGCGGCAGTGCCGCTACTGTTACTACCGCGCCCTCCCCAAGGCACTGCGCCCCCACACTGCGCTGCCAAGCGGCGAGCTCTGCGCCCTCGCCATCGGCGCCGCGCGGGCCGGCGCGTTTGCCGGGATCATGCTCTCCGGTGGTGAGCCGCTGCTGCACCCCGACTGCTTCGACGTCATCGCGGAGCTGCGCGCACAGCAGCTCGGCGTCGCGCTGATCAGCGACGCCGAGTCCATCTCTGACGCCGAGGCCCGCGAGCTCGCACGACTCGGCATCTGGATGCTGCAACCCACCCTGCTCGCGGCCGATGCCGGCCGGCATGACCGCTTGAAGGGTGAGGGCAGCTTTGCTGCAACACTGCGCGGAATGGAGGCACTGCTCCGCGCCAAGGTGCCGATTTCACTGAGCTTTGTCTGCACCTCCGAGAACGCAGAGCAGTGGCTGCCCGTGCTCGAGTTGGCCATTGGCATGGGCATTGAGCGCGTCGCCTTCTCTCGGCTCGCTCTCAGCTCGACCGATGAAACGCTGCGACGACTGCATCCAAGTCGCGCCCAGGTCGTGGAGGCGCTCGATATCGCCGTTCGGTGCCAGACCCTTCTCGGTCTGCGAATCGAGCTTGCCATCGCCATCCCTGCTGACCTCCGGCCACACGCCCTCGGGCTCGCGGGCGGCACTTGCGCCGCCATGTCCCCAAACCCAGGATTCTGCATCGACCCCATCGGTCGAGTTCGAAACTGCGCCCTCTCTGCAGAAATCCTCGGCGATCTTCGCACACAATCGTGGAATGAGGTCTTGCTTGCGCATCAAACCCAGCGTCGCAAGCGCAGCCTCCACGTCAGCGGACACTGCTCTGGAGGCTGCGTGCTCAGCGCGGAGCATAGCGACGGACAGGATCCTCTCTGTGCACCTGAGTCGGCAAGCCGGGAGCGCACAGCATCAACTTGAGCAAAGCTCAGAGCCACGAGCGCGCTGCTGCACAATAACACGAGCAGCGCGACGGTCCCGAGTTTGCCAGCTCTTCGGCCCCAGCGGAGCACGACCAGCGAGCAAGGGACTCGACGCTTGTGTTTGCTGGGCACCCAGGTATCTTGATGGTTGAATCGTGAGCGCTCGTCGACAAAGACCCAGGACGAGCGCTGAAGCACAGGAGGAAACGAAGATGAGCCGTCAACACTACCCCATTTCTGCCGTCCTCATACTGAGCCTCCTGCTCCCACTCAGCGCCTGCGACTCATCCAAAGAGGAGGAAGCCGCAAAGCCGGCACCTGCAAAGCGCAGTGAGGACGAATCCAAGCGTGTCGAGATTTCGATTGAATACCCAGCCCCCAAGGGTCACAAGACTCGACGCATTTCTCTGCAGTCCTATGACGACGTCTACGAATACGACGAGGAGACCATCGACGAGGCCCTCATTCCCGCCCTGACAGCGGCTATCGACCAGCTCATCCCCTCGGATGGCGTCAAGACCTGTCGACCCGCAGAAAGCGAACCCACACTGCGTATCAGCCTGCCCTACAAAGAAGGTCGCGCCGAGCTCTTCACGGCTTCCCGCTGTGAGCACCGCTTGCCCTGGAACGTCGTGATCGACGGCAAGCTCTACGTACAACTCAACGGCGCCATCGGTCAGGCCGTCGAGCCATTGCTCAAGCTCGTCGCCGCTGAATACCTCAAAGAGTCCCAGCTCAAGGCACACCAGTTCTTCCTCGGCGAAGGAAAGGAAGTGCCAAAGGGTAGCACCGCGCAGGACGCTCCCGATGTGGCGATGATGGCCAAAGCCAAAGCTGCACCCGCCATGAAAGCCTTAATTGGGAGCCGCAACCTACTCGATGCCAAGTTTGCCTGTAACCAAGAGGGCGGCAACGAAAGCTGCAAGACCCTGCTCGGCATCGCCAACCTCGAGCTCGCCCCCAATTGGCAGCTCGCCTTTGCCTTCAAGCTCGCCGAGGACGCCACCGACATGACCCTCCCCACCGACCTCGGGCCCCTCGACACCTTCATCAAGAGCAAACCCGCTGTGGCGCTCGCCGAGGTTTCGCCTGGGAAAGTGCTCGTCAAGTACGAGGCCAAGGGTGAGTGTGACGCCGTCCTTGCTGCTGCGCCCAAGCTCAAACCCGACGTCGACGCCACCACCATCGACTGCGCCCAGTTCATCTTCACTGCGGAGATGCCCGCCGACGCTGAGCTCGCACCGCCCAAGCTGGTCTACTTCCCCGGCCTCGAGGCAGTGTGGCTCTTCAACCTCGAAGGCAAAACCGACAAGGCCTTCTACGAAAAGCTCGGCGTCAACGAGAAGACCATCGAGAAGATCTTCAGTGGGACCGCCGAGTACTTCGTCGATCTGCAAGGCGAGCTGCTCGAGATCCCCATCTGAGCGTGAGCGCCACCAAGAGCCACGCCCACCAACTCCAACGCAATGGCGAGGTCTGACGGCAGCCGCAGCCTGAGTCCGTTGGCTCGACAAGAGGCTGCGGCGCTTCTGCCTCCACAGCCATAGGGGCTGGCTCCCGAACGACGCCGTCTTCAGCAGCAGGCGGTGGGGCCAGCCAGTTGGCCACCAGTCCAGCCCAGCTTGCCCGCACGAATTGCTGGGCGATAATCAAATCCTGACGCAGAACCCGGGATTCACAAGACCTCCCTCCACCCTCTGCGCCCTCCAGGATGATGACGACTTCACCATCGAAATTGCGCACATCGACTTCCTTGGTGGCCTCTGCGCCTGCGACTCGCGCCCGCACGGTGTAGCGTCCACGCGCCGGCAGGTAGCGAAAGAAGCGGCCATCTCGACAGCGTGTTCGCCACTTCTCACCCGCGAAAACCGGCAGCTCGTCGATACTGAGCTCCGCCTGCACCGCCTCTCCACGGTCGTTGAGCACCTGGACGACGAGGCCTGGTCCATCCACCCATCGCTGCAGCAATCCCATCCAAGAAGCACGATTGGCGACAATGGCCCGTTGGCGTTTCTCTAGGTCAATCGGACTGTCCGGCGAGGCCTCGACCAGCAGCGCCAACGTGCCATGGGTATAGCGATGCCAATCCTGATCGGTCCCATCTACCGAGTAGAGCTGTCGACGCAAAGGAAAGTCCCGCCCCTTCACGGGAGAGGGCAGGCGACTGATGAGCTCCTCGGCAACCACCCAGGCCTCGTTGGGCTCGGGATTGGGAACCTCATTGATGGTGTAGGGGGCGAGCACCGCCACCGTCCCCGTGTGATAGGATATCGACGCGACGAAGCGCTCTTGTTCGGCAAGGGCCATCATGGCTTTGGTCTCTGGCTCGGAAGCTGCGGAAGGCCCACGAAACCACGGGTGCGTCGGTTTGGAGCGGCTCCCCTCCTCGCCAGTCTCCCCCCATCGGAAGGGATAGTTCCGGTTCAGATCCACGCCTTCGTCCAAGCCAATGATACCGTCATCATCAAGGTCCCTGCCGTTCTTGCGTCCTCGGCGCAGGCTCCGCTCGACGTGCATGGCGTTGCCATCTGGGTTCACCAAGGGCACGCACCAGATCACGAACTCATCGAGAAATGCAGAAATTTCGGGATCCTCTGAACACTCCAAGAGCTGCTGCACCGCGTCGAGAACGATCTCCGTCGAAAGCGGCTCGTCGCCGTGATGACTGCCATTGAGCAGGATGCTGGGTTTGGTGCCAGAACGCTCACGGCCAATCGCGAGCGCCAAGATTGGGCGCCCCTGGTGGCTGCGGCCGAGCTCCACGAGCTCGCTCAGCTCGGGAAAACGCTGCTGGTATCCCCGCAAGATGGCCCGCACCATGCTGCTGTCTTTGTACGAAGCGTCGATCACGAAACCACTTGCGCTGCGCCGAGGCGTTCGACGACGTTCACTGAGAAACGCCGGATCCACATACTTGAGAGGGGTCTCGGTGAACAACTCCACTGGCTCCACGCCAGCGCAATACAGCGCTCCCAGGGTTTCGAGCTGCACTTTGAGCACCGTCTGGTCTGCAAGCTGCTCCATGGGCTCGATCAAAGGCAAGCCATCAATCACGGCGTTCCAATCACTGCTTCGCACGGTGGCGAAGAAGCTACGTGGCATAGCGCTCGACTGTTCGATGGGGCACAGGGGGCGCATCGAGAGCTCGCGCACACTTCCCCGCGCCCGCACGCCAGCCTGACGACGCAGCCCTAGCCGCGACCTGGCCTGCACCTTTGCGCCAACCGTCAGCACCGCAGCAACCCGCTTGCCCTGCAGCTGCGCCACGATCCAATCCTCACTCGCCCAGATGTGCAGCTCGACGCTGCCTCCCTTCTTGCCCAGCCCCTTGATGTCGGCTTCGCCAAGAACGACCACCTCGTTTCGTTCGAGGCGCTCGATCAGGAGCTGCTTGCCGCTGATCCGAACATTGTGGCCAAGCAGCGCACCATCCTCGAGCCGAGCATCGAGCAAGACCCCGAGCTCGAGGTGTTTATGGTCATCCAGCCGCACAGAGACATGACGCGGCGCAGGGATCCAGATGCTGCGGGGCAGCCAGTAGCCACTCTTGCTCTCTCGGGTCGGCTGGGCCGAGACGGCCCCATCCTCTTCGCTCCAGCCCCCCAGGCTGTCGACCTCTTCGAGACGCTGCCCAGCTTCGATGAAGCGAACGCCCTCATCGGCAAGCGCAATTGATGGAAATAAGAATACAGTTACAGCCAACGCGAGCAGGACCGTACAGCGATTCGAAAGCCAGAAATGGCAGCTTCTGGACGACGTCCACTGCTTGCCCGATGGGTTCACAGCTCGTAGCTGATTCCGATATCCCAGAGAACACACCACTGGTACTCGACCCGCAGCTTTCCAGGCTGAGTCATAGACTGGAAGCCCTCGAAGCGCTCTCGGCTAGTATCGGGCACTCCCGGAAACCAGCTTAGATGAACATTGCTTGGCAGAAAAAGCCCTTCTCCCAGCTCGACGGCAACGCCAGCGCTCATTCGCAAACCAAAACTAGCGCCAGCGCTCACGCTCAGCGGAAAACTCGCCTCGATGGGGATGTTCTTCTCCTCGAGTGTGGCGTCGACGGTGAGCGGTAGCGCCAACTCGGGGCCAAGCCCCAGGTCGAGTCGGAGAAAGCCGAAGTCATAGCCGCCAAGGATCTGCACGGGCACGCGTAGACGCCAAGTCGAGAGCTCGAGCTCGCGGGATTGTTCACCCAGCTTCTCGTAGCCCGTCGCGCGATCGAGCGAGAAGAGCAGCTCCAGGCGCAAGGCCAGGAAAGGGAGGATGCCGAAGCGCGCGCTGGGCCCAAAAGAGACGCCAAAGCCATTGAACGCGGTGCCGCTCATGAACTGCGCTTCACCCACAGCGTCCTCGGGCGCAGTGAGGATGGAGCGGTTGAGGCCGACGACGAAGCCCAGTGCCAGGCGCTCCTCGAAGGCTTCTGAGACGGGTAGCGGAGGCTGCTCCGATGCAGGCAGCTCTTCGCACCAGGCGTTGGACCCGAGCAACGCGCACAACACGACGGCTGAGACGGCGCTCAGCAGTCGCAGTGGCAGCCTTCGACTTCTTGTCGATTGGGCACTTGGCCTGCTCCCCCAATTTCTTGTCGATTGGGCACTTGGCCTGCTCCCCCAATTTCTTGTCGATTGGGCCCTTGGCCTGCTCCCCCAAGTTCTTGTCGATTGGGCACTTGGCCTGCTCCCCCAAGTTGTTGTGGAGCTCAGCGAGCAGAGCAAAGCAAACATATGCGCGCCCTTTGAAAGCGAGCGAAATCTGGAAACTGGAGGTACATGCGCTCGGGCATTCGTCTTGGCGCGGTTCCTGGTGCCCGACCAGGGGCAGCCCCCTTCGAGGCATTTCCCTTCAAGACCGCCGTTGGTTGAGATGCTCAGGCGCGGTAGACGCGGACATGGCGAATCACGACATCAGTGTTCGGCTTGTCCCGCGTCGCCGCAACGCGAGCGATCTTGCTGATCAAATCGAGGCCTTGGATGACCTTGCCAAAGACGCTGTGGCGGCCATCGAGGTGAGGGGTCGGGACCTCGGTGATGAAGAACTGGCTGCCGTTGGTGTTCGGACCAGAGTTCGCCATCGAGAAAATGCCAGGGGTGCTGTGCTTGAGCTTGGGGTGAAACTCGTCGGCGAACTTGTAGCCCGGCCCTCCAGTCCCGCGGCCAAGCGGGCAGCCGCCCTGAATCATGAACTGCGGGATGACGCGGTGGAAAATCAGGCCGTCATAGAAGGGACCGACCACCTTCTGGCCGCTGCGGGGATCGGTATATTCGAGCTGACCGGTGGCCAAACCCACGAAATTCTTGACCGTGTTAGGAACGAGCTGTTCGTAGAGCTGGGCCGTGATATCCCCCATCGAGGTTTCAAGCGTCACCCGCAGCTCGCCCGTGCCGGGAATAGAGACGTGAGAAAAGTCCATGCTATCTCCGAGTTCGTGTCGTTGTTGGAGAGCGAGCGCCAGGATTCGCGCTCACGGCTGTTCGGAGGGCCTCCGCAGATGGGGCTGAGGCGTCCCGAGCGTGGCATAGCCTAGCCTTCCAGACCAAGCTTGGCAACCCTGCGCGGAACCGGATGGTCCAGATGGGTCCGCAGTGGCGCGCCTTCGCGCGTCTTCGCCAAGCAACAGCTCAACCGTCGCGACCCAACGAGCATCAGACGATGAGGGCCTCGGGCACCGGTGCTCTCCCCGAAGCTTTGCTGTTGACCATTCGCGGGACCATGACTTGGCTGACGCGGAAGGCGGGAGGCGCGTAGAGCTCGAGCACACGAGGCGCCCAAGCGTTCGACAGGATGACCCGGACACCGCGCCGCTTCAGCTCCAGCGCGGTGTCGCGCAGACGAACCTGGTCAGCGTCAGTGAAGCCTTCCTGCGAATAGCTGGTGAAGGAGGACGATGCGCTCAATGGAACATACGGCGGATCGAAGTAGACCACGTCGCCAGCCCTTGGTCGTTCACTGAGGCTCTGAAAGTCGAGGTGCTCAATCTCGCAATGCTTCAGCGCTGTCGAGCAAGCACGCAAGAGCGGCGCGTTGCAGATCGTCGGATTGACATAGCGCCCCATCGGGACGTTGAATCGGTTCGACTTATTGACCCGGTAGAGACCATTGAAACACGTGTGATTGAGGTAGATCAACCAAGCGGCGAGCTCGACGTCGCTGCAGCGATCCACGTCGAGCGCCCGCACCGCGTAGTAGTGTTCCTTGCAATGCTGCTGAGCATGCTCGGTCAATAGCCCAATCAGCCCCTCCACGTCATCGCGCAGCGCGCGGTAGCAGCGCACGAGCCGAAGGTTGACGTCGCTCAAAACCGCTTTCCGAGGTGCGAGCTCGAAGAAGAGCGCTGCGCCACCAAGAAACGCCTCGAAGTATCGCCCCGGGAACTTGCCAACCCGCTTGCGCAACTCAGGCAGCAGCGCACGCTTCCCGCCGGCCCACTTCAGGAAAG
The DNA here is from genome assembly GCA_034002465.1 of Myxococcota bacterium. GTDB lineage: Bacteria > Myxococcota_A > Bradymonadia > UBA4248 > JAVFAO01 > JAVFAO01. The sequence goes on along the minus strand of JAVFAO010000001.1, from coordinate 13,174 downwards.
GTTGAGCCTTTGGCAGCCATTCACGGCGCCTCTTGGAGCGTGGAGCGCTGTCGCTCTGCTCGGCTGGGAAATCGAGACTGAGCTGCTTCACGGTTCCCGCAGGCTGCTTTGGCATCGCTTCCAAGCATCGGCAGAAGAGACGCAGTCACGGGCGTGGCGCAGGCCGAAGGCAAACGACGCCAGGGTCGCAGCGACCAAGAGCGCTGCAAGCACCAACTGCAAGCGCATCACCAGAGGACTGGGTTCGCGCTTCCAGGGCGTTCCGAAGCCCAGGGCGAGCAGGCTCCCCATCGCCAAACCGCCAAAGTGCGCAGCGTTGTCGATCATTGGGAGCAGCCCAAAAGCCAAGCTCAGAAGGAGCCAAGGCAAGAGACGCGTGGTCAGTGCCTTGCCAATGCGCGGCGGCAAACTCGCGCGATGCTTGAACCCAAACACAATCGCCGCTCCAAAAACCCCGAAGATTGCGCCGCTCGCCCCGACGCTGGCGACATCATTGAAGAAGTATGAACTGAAGGCACCAGCGAGCGCCGCGCCACCATAAATGATCACGAAGCGACGAGAGCCAAAGAGGCGCTCGACGATTGAACCAAGCACCAACAAAGCATAACCATTGAAGAAAAGATGAAGCCAACTGCCGTGCAGAAAGGTATGGGTGAGCAAGCGCCAATACGCCCCTGCACTGATCTCGGCGTTGAGCTTCGCCCCCACCACCACCATCGCCTCGACACTCTCCTCTGGTGCTCCAAAGCGAGGTGCGACCCAGAGATCGGAGAAAAAAATGCCTGCGATGAAAAGCACCGCCAAGGCGCCGAGCAAGGCGTGGGTTACGGGCACCTTCTGCTGTAAGAGGCGCGCAAAGCCCATCTCCATGGCGTAGCTGCGCAAGGCGTCGTCGTCCCAACGACGCAATCGAGGTGTCATGCCTTCGTCGATGAGTTCTTGTCGATGGGGCGCTTGGCCTGTTCCCCCCAGTTCCTCTTGGCTGGGGTACTGAGTGCCCCGTGTTCCTGCGCTGCTGACGACAGAGCCTTGTTCCAAAACGCTACCCCTGCAAGAGGCTTGATTGCTCTTCGTGGGGCGCGGCCCCACACCCCACCAAAGGGCGAACCCTTTGGAATCCCTTCTCTTTTTGCATCGATGGGCGAACGCTCTCGTTGAACGCGCTGAGCTGCACACCAAGCTTCAACCAAGAGAGCCTTCGAAGGTGCTCGCGGCCCCTGGCGAGCCGACCTCAGCATCTCACGTTCCTCGGCTCGACACCAGCAACGAGGACGATGAGCACAAGAAGCTGGGGAACAGGCCAAGCGCCCAATCGACAAGAAGCTGGGGAACAGGCCAAGCGCCCAATCGACAGGAAGCTGGGGAACAGGCCAAGCGCCCAATCGACAAGAAGCCGCGCTTGGACGCTGTGCCTCGCTATTCCTCAGCAGGGCGCAGCGCGGCAGCCTCATCGGGGCTCGCAGCGCAGCGGAAACCGAAGTGGTGATAAGGGTCGTTGCTGGCCACATGGCTTCGGCGATGGATACCGGTCGCATGCTCGGCTGGCCAATACCAAGAGCCACCACGCACCAACTTGTAGCGGTGCCCCTGGCAATCATCGGGGCCACCACCACACGGCCCGAGCGGATGGAAGCCCTGACACCCCTCTCCACATGCCGTGTAGTTCGCACTGTACCAATCGGCGACCCACTCTTCCGCGTTGCCCACCATGTCGCACAAGCCGTAGCGCCCAGGCTCACGCGAGCAAACCTCGAGCACGCGCCCCTTTTCCGGATGCGCCCCCTTCTTCTGCACACCGCAGGAGCGCTCCTTTTTCTCGTTCATGATCACCGCGTTCTCGCAGCTCGGAGCCGGTTCGTTTCCCCACGGATAGAGCTCGCCATCGGGCCCACGCGCGGCCTTCTCCCACTCGGCCTCGCTCGGCAGGTGCTTTCCCTGCGCTTTGCAGAAGTTGTAGGCATCGAACCAGCTGATCCCCGTCACCGGCTGCAGCGGACGACTGAAATCGTTGTACTTGGGCCCTGCCTTCTCACACTTCTTGGCCTTGATGCAGGCCTGAAAAGCCTCGGTGCTCACCTCGGTGAGGTCCATGTAGTAGGTCTGCATCCAGATTGTTTCCGCAGGGTTGGTGTTGACCTGGTCTTTCTTGTTGTAACTCGGTTGGTCGCAATGCTCGTGCGGGTCATTGTCCATGCCGCGAATGAATGGCCCACCGGGCACACACGCCATCCCCTGGGGAGCAGCTTCGCAGTCCACGATGCGCTCGCCTGTGGGCGCGATCAACTCGGGCGGCTCCGGCGGCGCGACCTCCTCCGGAGGCACTTCAGCGTGCACATCGGCAGCTTCTGCCACAATCGGAGTCGTCTCGGGCTGCTCAGCATCCTGAGCTGCCAGTGTTTCCTCTGGAACACTCTCAACGCGCGCGGTCTGAGGTGAGGCTGGGGACGGAGCAGGCGTCGAAGGCGTACAACCCAACAGTGATAGCAACGCCAGAATGCTCAACAGAGCGCTGCTGCCCATCGCCAAACTTCTTTGTCGATTGGGCACTTGTCCTGGTCCCCCGAGTTCCTGTCGATTGGGCGCTCGGCCTGTTCCCCCATGTTCTGCCCAAGTTCCCTCAGCGCTGTCCATTGCGTCCTCCATCCGGCAGCTCAATCGCGGCCCTGACTCGCTTCTACTCCCCTCTACGCCAATCGGCCACTATCTCGCCCATCGCCCCTAGACTCACTGCACCCAGCGCCAGATCTCGTTGTCGCAATTGACCATTCCGCAGCTTCAATGCTCGGCTCACTTCGGCGTCGCCCTTCCCGACGCCAAGCACTGCTCGAAACGAGCCGTTGTCGAAGTTCACACACGCTCAGCTTGGTTGACAAGCGCCGAGTGTGGTACACAAAGCATCATGGTTCGCCGGCTTCTTGGTGCAGCTCGGCATCCGGAAGCGTCGCAGCGGCAAGCCCTCGATACTCGCCAAAGCCCGCAACGCTCAGCCCCGACCCCATCGTCCATCTCGACAGCGCGGAGCGCCCATGTCCGACAGGAGCGAACACGACGACCTCGACACCATCGTCGATGACCCAGCACTTCAGGCGGACGATGAAAAGCTGGCGAGCGCCTCAGGAAGTGCACGGCTGCACCCGATGCCCAAAGCAGACGAGAAGCCCAACAAGTTGGGACAACAGGCCGAGCGCCCATTCAACAAGAAAGTTGGGGAAACAGGCCAAGCGCCCGATCGACAGGAAGGCTTCGCTGAGGCACCTTTCGTTGAGACGGCTCTCGAGGAGACCGCAGAGCAGGCGCTAGCATCCCCACCTGAGCCCCCCGACGTGATGGCTTCTCCTGCTGACGAAGCCCCAAGCAGCCCAGTCACCCCCGCCACCACCTTGGGGGAACAGGCCAAGCGCCCAATCGACCAAAACTTGGGGGAACAGGAGAAGAGCCCAATCGACCAAAACTTGGGGGAACAGGCCAAGCGCCCAATCGACCAAAACTTGGGGGAACAGGAGAAGAGCCCAATCGACAACAAACTGCCGGACTCTCCCGTCTTCCTGCCAGCACCTCCCAAAGCCAAGGCGCAACCCAAGCCGCGGCGCAGGGGGCGACTCAAGAAGGTGCTCGGCATCAGCGCCCTACTGCTGGTCTCGCTGCTCTTTTTTGCCTACCTCTCAGCCCCTTTCATCGGGGCACACCTGCTGCGCAACGAATTGCCCCGAATCGAAAAAGAGCTCGGGCGCCGCATGGACTTCGGCTCCCTCGAGTTGCACGGCATCTCTGGGTTGAGCCTGCATGATGTGGTGCTCTACGACAAGCAAGGAGACACGGTCTTCGCCCGCTGCGACACCCTGCGCGTCGACCTGAGCCACAGCCCACTCTTTGGGATGGATTTTCAGCTCAGTTCGATCCTGGTGGATGGGCTGCAAATAGAGCTACGGCAGAACCCTGACGGAAGCACCAATTACGCAGACTTGCAAGAGAAATTCGAGAAGATCTTCGAGAAGAAAACGCCCAGCGGGAAACCTAAGAAGCCCTCGCCCTATGCCCGCTATTTCAAACCGCTGCCCCCCGTCGAGCTTCGAAATGCCAGCATTAGCCTCCAGAGCCCTGACTTCGACGCCAACGCCGCAGCAAACACACAGCATCGCTTCGAATCCCTGAAACAGATCCGCCTGCAGCTACACCAGCCCGACCTACAAAGTCGGGTCGAATTCGATGCCCACGCTGTCGCGACCTATGTCGTGAGTGGTCAACAGTTTAGCCAAGCCCTCAGCGTCACCGGGGGCATCAAGAGCAAGAGCGACGGGACCCTGCGACTCAGCTTCGATGGAGGGCTGGTGCTGCCCTTTGCCGAGCAGGCCTTGGGGCGCGCCGTGCGGGTTGGGGTGGTGCAGCTCGAACTGCCGACCACAGTGCTCGTCGAGGATCTCTGGATCGCAGGTGAGCACGGCTTCGATGACGCCGTCCTCACCCTCGACCGTGGACGCGCCCTGCTCACCGCCATCCCCCCTAAGAAAAAGGGCGGCGTCTACGTCAAGGAAACCGAGCTCTACGGGCTGCGCGCCAAGCTCGTCATCCAGGATGACGGCGAGTTGGCCATCGCCGACATCATTGATAAGCTCAGCGGCAAGAAGACGCCGTTCCAAGCCCTGGCCTCACGGGTCGGGAACAAACTCGAGAGTGGAGCCCGCGCAGGAGCAGGCTTACCACCCAAAAAGGTGAAGCCCAAGGGGGTGCGAGACTACTTCGTCACCCAACGCCTCTACCTGACCGACGCCGACCTGCTCATCGACGACCGCCGCCCCAATGGCGTCGGCCTGCTGCGACTCGACAAGCTCGACTTCGGCTTCGGCTACCGCGGCATCCGGAAGCGCGTCGAGGGTGAACTATCCTTCGACGTCAACGGAGGTGCCGGGGGCCGCTTCTACACCAGCGCCACCTACTCGATGCTCTACAACCGCATCGACATCGTCGTCGAGCTCGAAGAGCTGCTGCTGAGGCCCATCTACCGCCACCTCGAGGCCAACCTTCAGGCGCTCTCCCACGCAGACCAAAGCAGCTCCTACGCCGACTTGGCGCTCGCTCTACTGCTCTCCTCAGTCAAGCTCGATGACGCGTCCATCGACTCCAAGCTGAAGTTCCGCTTGGAGTTCGAGAAGCAGCGCTACCGCGTCGGCGGACGACTCGCACTCAACCAGCTCGAGATCCTCGCACCTAGCCTGAGCAGCATGCCCATCGACGCTCTCGACCTCGACCTCGATTTCGAAAGCACCTATGACCACAAACGAGAAAGCCTGCAGCTCAAGCGCTTCAAGCTTGGACTCGACGAAGCGGAGCTGCAAATGGCGTTCGATATCCAGCCCATCGTCGCACAGCTCGACCCCTCCTTTGGCCTGAAGACCAGCGACGAAAGCGCTTTCAACTTATCCCTTTCCATCCCACCACAGCCTGCGCAGCGCCTCTTCGAAGCGCTCCCCTATGCCATGCGACCCGCGCTCACGGGTATGCGCCTCGGCGGCGAATGGGGTTTTGAGCTGACCGCCGCAGGAGCGCTCAACGCGCTCTCCGACATGCAGCTCGACACTCAGGTTCAGCTCCAAGACTTCAACGTCGAGGACTGGCCCGCCGACTGCGACGTGAGCGCCCTGAACACCGGGATGAGCATGCGAGTCCGCGATCCGAAGGCATTGCACGAGCACCGCATCGTAATCCCCCCCTCGAGCCACCCCTCCGACGACGGCGTCAGCTTTGTGCCAAGCCACGACGATGCCCAAATCCGCGAACACTACGAGCATTGGACGCTGTATTCCGACCTAAGCCCTTGGATGGTACAAATGATCACCACCACCGAGGACGGCAGCTTCTTCTCTCACCAAGGCTTCAGCACCTTCCAGCTCAAAGAAGCCCTCGCCAGTAACGTCGACAAGGGAGAGTTCAAGCGAGGCGCCTCGACCATCAGCATGCAACTCGTCAAGAATGTCTTCCTGGGACGGCAAAAAACCATCGCCCGCAAGCTCCAAGAGTTCTTCTTGACCTGGTTGATGGAGAGCGTCGTCAAGGTCCCCAAAAAGCGTATTCTCGAAATTTACTTCAACGTCATCGAGTTCGGACCCGAAATCTACGGCATCCGCGAAGCTGCCCGCTACTACTTCGGCAAGCAACCCGCAGACTTGAGCCTGCGAGAGGTGGCCTTCCTGGTCGCCATCATCCCGAACCCACGAAACGGAGAAGGACATCGCCTCAGAGGGGAGCTGAGCCCTCGCCTCGACAAGCTGATGTCTTGGTACATTCGAGAGATGTACCGCCGCAAGTGTGACCCAGAGCGCCTCGCCAAGCTGCAGCGCAAGTATGAGAAGCAGGGCCGGGCTGCGCCGTTCCAGTATTGTTGCCCCTCGCCAAGCACCCTCGAAGCGCTGCAGAGCGAGCCCCTGCAGTTCTACCGTCCCGCCGAATTCGAGCCGCCCTACCGACCCGAGCTCTACGATGAGCGCGGGCAGCGCTTGGACAGCAACGCAGCACCCAGTTGTGCTTTCTTCGAAGAAACGGAAGAAGCGTTCGAAGAACCCGTGCTCACTGAGCTCCCCATGCCCGAATGATCGCAGCGACCTTCAGCGCAAGTGAGTCGCACAGCTTCTCGGCGACGAGCTTGGAATAGTTCGGCTTGCCTGTGGCTTGCTCACCTATTGCCCAGCGCACGACGGGCAGCAGAACTTTTTTCTGTATGCTGCGTCGAAGCTGAGCGTTTCCTGCTCGCGGATGGCGGGAGGCGGCGCCGCCTGCGTCAAGCTCGTACCCTCGGCGCGAACCGAGTATAGTGTATCATTGACCGCAGCCTGCGCGGTCTTTGCATCGGGAGCATCTCATGTCGGAACTGCAACGCATCGAGCGTCTCATTGGCCGTGCGCGACGCCGTATCCGAGCCCAATACCTTCTCGACGGGTTGAGCTTGGGCGTGGCGGTGGGCCTCTTTGGCGTCGCCGTGGTCTTGGCGCTGCACAAATCGGGACAAGTCGAGGATGCGCAGCTCGGTGTGGCGCTTGGAAGCACCGCCATCGCTCCCATCGCTGCCATCATTTGGGCATTCCTTCGCCGCCTCGACCCAGTGCGTATCGCCGCAGCCATTGATCAGTCCAACGATTTCGACGACCGCATCTCCAGCGCCTACCAGTTCTGCCAGGAGCCCGAGCGCAGCGCCTTCATGCAGGCTCAAATCGCAGACACCATGCGCCGCATCGAGCAGGTCGATCCGCGCAAGGCCCATCAATTCCGTCGCCCGAAGGACCTGGGTGCCGTGGCTGTCTTTGCCGCCGCCGCGCTGCTCGTCTGGGCCATCCAGTTCCCTGAGCCCCCAAAGGGCGAAGCCAAGCTCCCCCCTGCCCGTGAGCATCGGGTCGTCAACGAGGACGAGCTGGTGCGCACCAACCTCGACCCCGGTATCGCCCTCTTCCGCCAAGACCAGATCGAGGAGCTGCTCCGCGACGCCGAAGCAGCAGGCAATGATGAAGCCAGGGAGGCCGCGGAGGAGCTGCGAGAGCTGCTCGAACAAGACCAGAAAGGAGAGCTCAGCCCAGAGGAGTTCAACGAGCGCCTCGCTGCCATCAGCCAGCGCCTGAAGTCCAACTGCAAGGCGGTTGATCTCGACGCCCTACTGGCCGACCTCGCGCCGCTCAGCCCTCGGTTCAAGGACCAAGCTTTCGTGGCTCCGATGGTCGAGCGAATCCAGAGTGGGCACTTTAGTGAAGCAGCAGATCAGCTCGACATCCTCGCCGACGCCATTGCCAATGAGAAGGCCTGGTCCGACGGTTTGGCCTTTGACACCTTCTTCGTCCAACTCGACAGGGTCATGGAGGAGCGATTGCTGTGCACTGCCGAGGAGCTCGAAAAGGTCAGCCAGGACCTGCGCAAAGCAGCTTCGGAGCTGGACAAGAACGAGCTCACCAAAGACCTCGCCGACGCGCTCAAGAAGAACGATGCAGAAGCTGCTGCAGAAGCCCTCGAAGAGCTATCCAAACAAGTGCAGAGCGGCGAACTGGACGCGAAGAAACTCGACTCCCTCGCCAAGACCCTCGAGAACTTTGCTAAAGCACTCGACCTCAACGATCCAGCGCTGCAAAAGGAAATAAACAAGTACAAGGACTTGGCGAGCAAGCTGGAAAAGAAGATGGAGAAATCGGGTTCGCTCAGCAACAAGGAGCAAAAGCAGCTCCAAGACGCGAAGAAGCAGCTCGAGCGGCTGCAGCGTGAGGCACAAAAAAACGAGCGCGGTGAAGAAAAGCGGCGTCTCGAGCGGCTCACCAAGCAGACCAAGGGCGCCGCGGACGAGATTCGCAAGCAAGCCTCCGAAAAGAAGAAAGGCAAGCCGGGCGAACAGGGGGAGAAAGGAGAGCAAGGCGAGAAGGGAGAACAGGGGGAAGACGGTCAGAAGCCCGAACTCGAGCGGGCCGCCGATGAGCTGCGCAAGCTCAAGCAAGATCAGCAAGGTGAGCAGGCTGAGGAGGATCTTCAGGAGGCCAGCGAGCGACTCAAAGAGGACGCCCAACGCAGCCAAGGCTCCCAAAAGAAGAAGGGCGAGGAGGGCACGCAGGACGAACGCAGCAATCGCATCGACGACTACCTCAAGCGAGCCAAGGGTCAACAAGGCAAGGCGGGCGACCCCCAGGACGGCCAGAAGGGTGACAAGCCTGGTGAGAAGGGCGGCCAGAAAGGCACCCAGAAAGGCGAGGGCGAAGGCGAGGGCAAAGAAAAGGGCGGAAACCAAGCCGGAAAGGGAACCGCCGATGGCATGGGCGACCCCACCGCCGACCTCGCCGGTCAGCGCGAAGACACCAAGGTCAAAGGGGAGAAGGGTGCCGGTCCGTCCCGCTCCGAGACCGTCAAGAAGTCGAGCCAGCAGGGCTTCGCGTCCCGTGATTACCGCGAAGTCTATGAGGACTATGAGAAAGCCGTCGAAGCCGTGCTCGAGCAGGAGAAGGTGCCACCTGGCTATCGCCACTATGTCGAGCGCTACTTTGACTTCATTCGACCGCAGGACCGCTGAGTCGGACATCGCCCCTTCGACACGCGTTGGCTCGACTTCCCCTGCGCAAACGTCGTACACTAAGTCCCACCCGCGACGTGGACCACACGGCCTCGACGCAGAGCAACCGATCGCATTGGAGAGAACATGGCCGAGGAGAACAAAGTCGCTGCCGCCGAGGAAGCGCCCAGTGAGCAGGCCCCCGAACAGGCCCCGAAGCAAGCCAAGGACAGCAAAAGCTCCAAGGAGAAGAAGGGCAAGGGCGATAGCCCAGCCTCGAGCACGCTCTCGATCGAGGCCCAAGTCGAGCGATTTCAAGCCGATTTTTCAAAGCTGGCTGATGAAGTCGGCAAGATGATCGTCGGACAGCGCAGCATCATCGACGGCGTCTTGACCTGCTTTGTCGCCGATGGTCAGGTCTTGCTCGAAGGCGTGCCCGGACTCGGGAAGACCATGCTGGTCCGCACCCTCTCCGAAGCCGTCGATTGTCAGTTCAGCCGCATCCAGTTCACCCCCGACATGATGCCGAGCGATATCATCGGCACCAACATGATCGTCGAAAGTGAAGATGGCCAAAAGGAATTCCGCTTCCAGAGGGGCCCGGTCTTCACCAACATCCTGCTCGCCGACGAAATCAACCGCGCCACGCCCAAGACCCAGTCGGCGCTGCTCGAGGCCATGCAGGAAAAGAGCGTCACTGTTGGCACTCAAACCCTCAAACTCGATGCGCCCTTCTTCGTCCTGGCCACACAGAACCCGCTCGAAATGGAGGGCACCTACCCTCTCCCCGAAGCCCAGCTCGACCGTTTCCTCTTCAAGCTCAACGTCGATTTTCCCACCCGTGATGAGCTGCACTCCATCATGGAGCGCACCACGTCGAAGTCGACACCCAAAGTCGAAGCGGTCATCCAAAAACCCCGCATCCTCGAGATGCGTCAGCTCGCACGAGAGGTACCGGTCGCCAAGCACGTCATGGACTACGCGCTCAAGCTCGTGCTCGCCACCCACCCCGACTCCGCTGAAGCTGTCGAGGCCACGCGCCGATACGTGCGCTTCGGCTCTTCGCCGCGTGGTGCTCAGTCCATCATCATGGCGGCCAAAATCCACGCACTCGTCCGCGGCCGCTTCAACGTCTCTGCCGAAGATATTCGCCATGTCGCGCTGCCGAGCCTGCGTCACCGCGTGATCCTCAACTTCGAAGGTGAGGCAGAGGGCGTGCATGCCGACCAGATCCTTCAGGAAATCTTGAAGAAAACCGCAGAGACCAAGGCCTGAGTCGCAGCTACGCCACGAGTGAGAAGACGAGATGGCAAAGATCAAGGCCACCGCGGCGCGAGGCAGCAAACTCTTCGACGACGCGTTCCTAAAGAAAATCGAATACTTGTATATCGTCTCCAAGAAGGTCTTCGCGGGCAAGCTGCGCGCCGAGCGCAAGACCCGTAAGGTCGCGAGCGGTATCGAATTTGCCGATCACCGCAACTACTCTCCTGGCGACGACTTTCGATACCTCGACTGGAACGTCTATTCCCGCACCGAGAAGCTCCTCGTTCGCCTCTTCGAGGAAGAGGAAGACCTCTACATCTACTTCTTGCTCGACACGAGCGCGAGCATGCTGCTTGGCTCACCACCCAAGCTCGACTACGCCAAGCGCGTGGTCGCCGCCCTCTCGTACATCGGTCTCTCCAACATGGACCGAGTCAGCATCATCCCCTTCAACGCTCGCCTCGTTGGACGCCTGCCGCCCAGCCGCGGAAAGGCGCAAATCTTCAAGGTCTTCGACTTCTTGGAGAAGGCCGAGGAGGGGCAGCAGACGCTGATGGTGGACGCCTTCAAGAGCTTCGTCGCCCAGAACAAACGCCGCGGCATCGCCGTGGTGGTCTCTGACTTCTACGATCCACGCGGCTACGAAGAGTGCCTCAACATGCTGCGCTATCAGCAGTTCGACACCTACCTGGTGCATGTCTACGACGAGTACGAGCTCGAGCCCAACCTGCGCGGCGATCTCGAGCTGGTGGACTGCGAAACCGGCGAGCGCCGCTCGATCACCGTCACTCCGGCGCTGCTCGAACGCTACCGACGCGCCCACCGCGAGTTCTGCGAGGAACTCGAGGAATACTGCGTCAAACGCCAGCTCCTCTACTTCCGAACCCCCATCCAGCTCCCCTTCGAGGAGCTCATCCTGCGGGTCTTCCGCGCCGGAGGCTTCCTCAAGTGACGCCTACGCTGCACCCCGAAACTCGTCGCATCGCCTCGTTGGCTGACCGTCACACCCGCTCGGTGAACGCCCGATGAATCTCAATGGAATACTCCTGAGCGAGGCACTGCCGCTCGCAGGAGCGTTGGCAGGCGCCCTCGCGATCCTCTACCTTCTCAAGCTCAGGCGCCGCCGCATTACCGTGCCCTTCACGCCGCTGTGGGCTCGGGTGCTCGTCGACAAGAACGCAAGCAACTGGATCCAGCGCCTCAAGCGCCTCCTCAGCTTGTTGCTCTGGATCGGCATCATGTTGCTGCTCATCATCGCGCTGCTCGACCCTCGCCCTGAAAAAGAGCTCGAGCGCGGTCGCAACATCCTCGTGCTCATCGACACCAGCGCCTCCATGGACGCCAAAGAACCCTCCGAAAAAGGTATGAGCCGCTTCGGCCTCGCCAAACGAAAAGTCGATGAGCTCATCGATACGCTCGGCCCCCACGACAAAATGATGCTCATGGCCGTCGACGGCCAAATCCGCAGCCTCACAGGTGACTTCACCGACAACGTCGCGGTGCTCAACGATGCCCTGCAGCAACTCCGCCCTTCAGCGACAGAAGCTAGAATCATCGATGGCCTGCGCACTGCCGTCGATACCCTCAGTGAGCGGCGCGACCCCACCCTCTACTTCATCTCCGATGGCGCCTTCGGCCAAGACTTCGCGTTACCCGAGAAGCTCATCCGCCCCGACATCCACTTCGAGCATTTCAAGGTGGGCGAAGAAACGGGCAACATCGCCATCACTGGCTTCAACATCCGGCGCTACCTCTCCAACAAGCTCGACTACGAGGTCTACATCCAGGCCCGCAGCTTCTTCTCACAACCCGTCTTTGCAGAGCTGACGCTCTACAACCTGCTGCCCGACGAAAAAGCCCCCAAGGGCTTCTTCTTCAAGGTCATCGAAAAACGAAGCCTCGACCTAGGACCTGGCGCCAGCGAGCTGCGCTTCTACAAAAACCTAGCCCTCGCCAGTGAGCACCTCGCGGTCACGCTAGAGCTCAAATCCGAGGGAATCGTCGACGCCCTCGACATGGACAACGAGGCCTACGTCCTCGTCCCGCGCTTCCAACAATCGCGAATCCTCCTGGTCAGCCCAGGCAACCTCTTCCTCGAAGCCGCCCTCTTGCTCAACGAAAACTTCATCGTCGAGACCCTCAGCCCTGACGATCCCATCCTCCACCCCAACGGCTCAGCTGAGATCCGACTCACCGGGTTGCGAGATAAGGGCTATGATGTCTTCATCTTCGACAACTCCTTCTTCGACGACGAGAGCCTCCCCGTCACCCCAGAACCCGAGCTGCCCGGCAACTACCTCTACATCAACCCCAAAGGCGAGAAGTCGCCCTTCAATGTCAAAGCCATCTCCGAACCGCTCATCGAACGGATCGACAGAAAGCACCCCCTGGCGCGCTGGCTCGTGCTCAAAGACCTCAATATCATTCGCGGTTCCCGCATCAACGCCACCCGCGAAGACCGCGTCGTCGTGCGCTCTGTCGACGGACCGCTGATCGTCGCAAGACGCAGCCCAGGACAAAACCTCATCGGCGTCGGCTTCAGCCTGGTCGAGAGCGATATCGTTTTCCGCGTCGCCCTCCCAGTCTTCCTCATCAACGCCGTCGACTGGTTCATGGATGAGAGCAACAGCCTCATCCAGGCCTTCCGCTCCGGCAAGAACTGGCACATCAATGTGCCCGCTGGACTCACCGCCGTCGACGTCGAGAACCCCTTCGGCGAAGTCGATTCCAATGTCCCTACCCACGAGTCCCAGGTCGTCTACTACGGTGCGCACACCGGTTTCTACAAGCTGCGCCCAGCCGAGAACGTCTTGCGTCCGCCCGGCACCCCCGATTTCTGGGAAATCGCCGCCCACTTCAGCTCGGTCCGAGAGTCCAACATCACACCGATGGAAGAGCCGCAGC